>NZ_LIWF01000002.1:0-187948 GCF_012978615.1 Campylobacter sp. RM9328
AAACTTGAGTTGTCAGTATTGTCGCTTGCGTCTGACATAGTACCGATCGATCCAATAGGGTTGTTTAAGCTAAGTCCGCTTAAGACCTCATCTAAACTTCTATCACTATCAGCGTAGATATTGCTTTCATGACCGCCCTCGGTAAAATACGACTCGTTAAGCTGAGCTGTGCCACTGTTGTTGCCGCCTACAACACCTGCGGCGGTTTCCTCTAAGTCATCTAGACTTTCGCCTGCCAAGATCGCCTTTTGCAAGTCCGAAAGCTCGGCTATCGCATCGGCGCCAAAACTCTCACTGCTTGCAGTGCTTTGATCTATAGCCACCGTATCATTTTCTAATATCTCTATATTTTCGCCATTATCCATGGATAAAACAGCTCTAGAGTCGCCACCTTGCGTCTTTACCGTCTCACCTAAAAAGATCGCATCGCCAACATTTAGTGCTCTTTCTTTGCCATTTTCATCAACTGCTACGACGCTACCGATAATCTGCTTTACTACTCCAACTTGCGCTGCCATGGTATTTTCCTTAGTGTTTTACTTTTATTTTGACTAGATTATAACAAAACAAGTAGCTTGCGTCTATTGTACCTAGGTACAATACAAATAACATGATCACGAAGAGCGCTCTGCTTAATGCCCCTCTCTAATCCTTAAAAACACAGGAAATCTCGGCAGCCCGTTTTTGGTTAAATTTTGATATTTATAAGTTATTATCGTGCCTATTGCAGGTGGATTTTTACGCATTTTATCACTAAAGCCCGAGCCTATCTTAAAAGTCGCAGCATCTTTTAAATTTCTACAAGTAAGGCTTCCCATAAATCCTTGAAATTTACCCCTACCCGCATTTATCTTTATAACCTCGCACTCATCGTCTAAAAATTTCTTGAGTTTTAAAATTTTATCGCTTCTGCCACTTTGATAGCTAGCGTTTGGATCGCGCACGACAACACCCTCGCCGCCATTTAAGGTTACCTTATCAAGAAATTTTACTACATTTTCGTGCGAGATGGCTGGTAGTTGCTCTATGATTTTTATTTGCGGGCAAGGATTTTTATCTAGGTAATTCCTTAAAATTTCAAGTCTTTGTATAAGACTGCCATCTTCATTTGGTAGATCAAAGACATGATACTCTAACTCGCTCCAGCCCTTGTCTTGGCTACTGTTTACGATAGAAGTTATGCGTTCAAAGTCAAGAGAGCGACTGTAAATTTCACCGTCAAGGCTAAAATTTGGGAAGCATGACAGCCAGGATTTGGGTGTGGATATGGCTAAATTTGCCCTGCTTTTTAAGGTATTGCCATTCCAAATTCCACGCACACCGTCAAGCTTCTCACTCATCATCCATGTGCTTAAATTTTCATCGCCCTTATAGACTTTAAGGAGCATTGGCTCTTTAGCAAAACAACTCGCTACAAACACCAAAAATAAAGCAAAGAGCCTCTTCATGCGCTAAATTTTAACTCCGTAAAACTCACTATACCACTCGACAAATCTCGCCACACCGTCATTTACGCTTGTATTTGGCTTATAGTCAAAGTCCTCCACAAGATCACTCACGTCAGCAAATGTCGCAGGCACGTCGCCAGCCTGAAGTGGCATGAAATTTTTCTCTATCTCGCGCCCTATCCTTATCTCAACCGCCTTTATGTAGTCCATCAGCTCGACTGGACTGTTGTTGCCTATATTATAGACCTTAAATGGTGCTGACGAAGTCGCTGGATCAGGAGCTTTCGCGTTCCATTTTGGGTTTGGCTTAGCTGGGTTGTCCACGCATTTTATGATACCTTTTACGATATCATCCACGTAGGTAAAGTCGCGCTTCATCTTGCCGTGGTTAAATACGTCTATGCTCTTGCCCTTAAGTGCGGCTTCAGTAAATAAAAATAGCGCCATATCAGGTCTGCCCCAAGGGCCATAAACGGTGAAAAAGCGTAGACCCGTAGTCGAAACACCAAAGAGGTGGCTGTAAGTATGCGCCATCATCTCGTTGCTCTTTTTTGTCGCCGCATATAGGCTTATCGGGTGATTTACCGCTTCGTGAGTAGAAAACGGCATATTCTCATTTAGCCCGTAAACCGAGCTTGAGCTTGCGTAAACCAAGTTTGCCGTTTTGTTGTGGCGACAGCACTCTAAAATATTTAAAAAGCCCGTGATATTGCTATCTATATAAGCTTGTGGATTGATAAGCGAGTAGCGAACTCCAGCTTGTGCGGCTAGATTTACCACGCAGTCAAATTTATACTCTTTAAATAAATTTTCAAGCACCTCTTTATCGGCTAGATCTGCTTTTATAAATTTTAAATTTGCATTTGTTTTTGAGGTAATTAGCTTTCTTTCCTCTATCTCACTCACGTCAAAACCGGCATTTTTAAGACGCGCTAGTTTTAAATTTACGTCGTAGTAGTCGTTTATATTGTCATATCCAACAACCTCATCACCGCGTTTTGCTAGCGCATTTGCTAGGTGAAAGCCGATAAATCCAGCCGTTCCAGTTACTAAAATTTTCATATTTTTTCCTTTACTCATCATCTAAATTTATCTCAGGTAATTGCTCGTTTGATTCTAAATTTTCACGTTTTTTGTTTTTTAAATTTACCGCACCTTTTTGCAAGATCCCATCAAGTCCGACTTTTGCCAGATGTTCATCAAGCTCTTTAGGTTCGATCCGCTCAAGGTCTTCGTCTTCAAAATTTTCATCTTCAAAGTGCTCTTGAAATTCCTCTTCATACTCGCTCTTGCCCTCAAGTCTTAAAATTTCGCTCTCTACCGCATCACAGAAAACATCCGTATAACTCATTTTAGGACGCTCTTTTAGTAAAAATTCACTCATCACATTTAGGTAGCTAGCATAGTCTTCTGACGTTAAATTTCCACGCAAAAGCTCGTATTTTAAAAACAGCCAGTATGTGTTTAGTACGTCTGATTCACAATATTCGTTTATCTTCGCTATCTCGCCGCTAAAAAAGAGTTCGGTGACTTGATCGCCGTGCACATCGTATTTGCCAGGTAAATTTAACGAAGCACAAAGTGTGTCTAGCTTTAGACCTCTAACTGAACCAAAATCACTAATATGATCAAGCAAATCAAGATGAAATTTACCGTCGTATCTACTTCTGTAGTTTTCCCATTTATTTTTATTTAGCTCACGGTTTTCGCTCTCAAAATACGCAGGTGCACTTAAGTTATATTTCATCGCCCTTACCATGATCATAGGAAGATCAAACCCCCTTCCGTTAAAGCTAACTATGCGTGGATTATACTCGTTTATAAATTTGATAAATTTGGCCAAAATTTCTCTCTCATTTGCTCCTTCCATAGTATTTACGCGCAAAAATTTACCATATTCATCAGTCATAACCGCAGATATAGCCACCGTTTTATGAAACATCACAGGCAAAAACTCACTTCCGCTTGCGGCTTTTTGCGCACTAAATGCCTGCTGACACACACTCATGTCATCTCCCCTATATCCATAAATGCGCCTTAAAAGCGAAACATCAGGTATCGTCTCGCAGTCAAATACGCAAATGTAATTTCTAGCCATTTTAAACCTTTAAAAATTTTGTAAATCATATCAAATTTTAGATTTAAAACTAAGAAATATTTTTGATTTAAAAATTTAATCCGACAATTTTCATTTTACATATAATTTTGATAATTATTTGACATTAATTATCAAAATAGATATAATACTCGCGAAAAAATTTAAAGGCAGAAGAGAAATTTATGGAATTATTAAAAGGCAACCTCGACTACATTATTATAGGGATTTTAGGCTTTATGAGCTTTTTTGTTATTTGGTATAGCATTGAGCGCATGATTTATTACGCAAAAGTCGATATAACGCAATTTAAAGCCATAGAAACGCTCGAAGAAGCACTTACTAAAAATTTAACAACACTTTATATTGTGTATTCAAACGCTCCTTATATCGGGCTTTTAGGCACGGTTGGCGGTATCATGATAACATTTTACGACATGGGTATGGCAGGAGGGATCGATACAAAAAGTATTATGATAGGTCTTTCTTTGGCACTTAAGGCAACGGCATTTGGCCTGCTAGTAGCGATACCTACGCTCATGATCTACAACGGCTTTGTAAGAAAGGTCGATGTCATACTAAACCGCTATAAGGCATACAATGCGCTTAAATAGAAAAGACGGGCTAAATATCGTTCCTTTTATCGATATTATGCTTGTTTTGCTTGCCATTGTGCTTAGTATCTCGACATTTATAGCACAGGGAAATATCCCTATAGATCTGCCTAGTTCAAATAGCGCAAAACAAGAGAAAGGCGATAAAAAAGTGAGTATAGTTATTGATAAAGATAATAAGATTTTTATCGATGAAACAGAGGTTTATGACGAAGAGCTTAAAGACAAGCTTAGCAATGTCGACCCTAAAATGCTCATCGAACTTAGAAGTGACAAAGAGTCTAAATTTGACACTTTCGTCAAGGTTATTGATATTTTAAAAGAAAAACAACATGAAAACTTTGCAATCACAACTATCACTAAATAAATTCTCAAATTTTAGCGGATTTACTGTATCCGCTTTGGTTCACGCATTTTTTGTCGTATTTTTACTCCATCACCCTTTTGAGCAGATAAAACCTGCCGAAAACAAATCCATAAAGATAAACTTACACTCGTTTAACGTCCCGACATCAACAGTTGAAATTTCAAGCGCTCCACAGATAGCACCTGAGGTTATGATACCAGAGCCCACTCCTCCTGCTCCTGTGTTACCGCCAAAAGAGGCAGAAAAGCCAAAGCCTATCCAACCGATAAAAGAGATAAAACCTCAACCAAAAAAGATGGAAAGAAAAAAGGTTGAGAAAAAGATAGAAAAACCAAAAGAGATCGCCCCTTTGCAACCTACCCTAACACAAAATACACCTCCCGCTAACGTGGCTAATCCAAACAATTTACCGACGACTAATGCCGTTCAAGCAGCAGCTCCGATTGCAAAAATAGCTGAGCTAAATTTATCAAACTCTGCAGGCAGCGAAGAGTTTAAAAAGATAGTTGATGCGATAGTAAAAAACCAGCGATATCCCAAAAATGCAAAGAAAATGCGCCAACAAGGTGTCGCAGAAGTAAAATTTCTCATACGAAAAAACGGTTCGGTAGACGAGATAAAGATAGCCAAAAGTTCAGGATATGCAAGTCTTGACGAGGGAGCTATAAACAACGTAAAGCGTGCGAGTAAGGACTTTCCGATGCTTGGCGCGGATTATTACATAAACATTCCGATCTCATTTAGACTTTTATGATCAGGATAAATTTAAAGCTATCCACTAAAAATTTAGTGGATTAGCCGTTTTGTGTGTTAAAATTTTAAAAAGCAATTAGTCCAAAAATTCCTCTTTAAATTTCTCTTTATCAAAATTTTTATTTAAAAATTTACAGATCTGTTCCAAATCAACACGAGCCGTCTCAAAACAACTTGTAGCTCCCGGACTTGGCGTCATGTTAAAGCTTATGCCGTCATTTGTGCTTATCCTGCCCTCGCCAAGATCAAGCTTTTTATTAAGCCTATCCACAACTTGAGGTCTTACACCTCCAAAATTTTTAGCATAAAAAAGATCATCCTCTCTTAAGCTAGGCACGATTTTACGGGCATCTTTAACAAATTCTTTTTTATTTATAAAAGGGATCTCAAACAAGAAATTTCTTAAAACATAAGAGCGAATGTCTTCATCTTTCATTAAATTTACAAAAACTTCAAGCACATTTCTGTCAAATTTCAAAGCACTTAAAAATTCAAAAAAGCTTGAATTTCCATGATATCTCTCAAGCTTTGGCATGACAAGAGCAGTAGGTCCAAAGCGGGTATTGCCGTTTGCAAGGATGTCCGGATCTCCGTGAAGCGCAGCAAAAGGCAACTTGTCATTTTGCATCATATAAACCTTGCCTTTTAGAAAATTTTTCTTTGCAAAGTAAAAACTTCCCGCCACCGGCAGCGTGCTAAGGTGCATTCCATAGCCCATTTTATGAGCAAGATAGAGCGAGTGAGCACCCGCATCAACCACAACATAATCAGCACTAATCGACTGGCTGTCGCTTGTTTTTAGATAAAACGTATCGCCAACTTTTTTTATATCAAGGACATTGCAATTTAGACTTAGCTCATAACCGTCTCCGCCTATTTTTTGAGCGTTTTTTACGAGAGAGTCAGACATCGCACCAAAGTCAACCGTTGTGTATTGACCTTCTTTTGTGCCCATAGCCACTATATTTTCGGAGCGGGGATTGGCATTTATG
Source organism: Campylobacter sp. RM9328 (assembly GCF_012978615.1). Taxonomy (NCBI): domain Bacteria; kingdom Pseudomonadati; phylum Campylobacterota; class Epsilonproteobacteria; order Campylobacterales; family Campylobacteraceae; genus Campylobacter; species Campylobacter sp. RM9328. Next base: position 6,270 of record NZ_LIWF01000002.1, read on the forward strand.
TCAAATACAACATTTGGCTCTATCTGCTTTAAGTCCTCTTTAGAATAAAGCTCAAGATAAGGAAACACTTCTTTAAATTCACCGTATCTTGCCGTAAGTTTTTGCACCTCTTCGTCGCCAACGGCCAAAACCATCTTTTGATGAGAAAACATAAATTTGCCCTCATAGCCGTATTTTAGACCGTATTTTATCGGCATTTTTGCTACTTTATTGACCCGTTTTGCTTTTTCTAGTGTGTAGTTCGTCTCGATGTCACCACAATGAATCGTCTGCGAGTTACATCTGCCGTTTGAGTTTAGAGTAGCTACTCCTTCATATTTTTCCAAAAGGGCCACTCGTTTTATGTCCGTAAAAGCCGCTAACTCATAAAACAGTGCCGTCCCGCTGATACCTGCGCCAACTATAACTACTTCGAAATGTTTCTGCTGCATCAATGCCCCTAAGTTAAATTTGTAATCTAAATCATACTATATTTTTTAAAATTTCAAAGAGCAAAAAGTCAAAATACGATTTTATTTATATTAAATTTGACCTTTTGAAACACTTGTTTAGTAAAACCATATTTATATAAATTTTGCATATTTATCGCCTCAACACAAGCCATAAAATAAAGCAAAAATTTTAAAATAAATTTTACTTTTTCTCCTTATGTGATTTCATATTTTTAAGCTCTTCAGACAAGAACATGCCTGTGTATGAAAGCGTTTTTTTGTAATTTTTAGCGACATCTTTTACACTTCCCGCGGCTATGACTTTACCGCCTTTTGCACCACCTTCCGGACCCATGTCTACAAGGTAGTCGCAATTTTTTATAACATCTAAATTATGCTCTATTACAAAAACAGAATTTCCAAGCTCAACCAGATGATGAAGCACCCTAGTCAGCCTATCAACATCGGCAAAGTGTAACCCCGTCGTCGGCTCATCAAGTATATACAGGGTATTTCCTGTATCGCTTCTACTTAACTCTTTTGCTAATTTCACACGCTGAGCTTCACCACCGCTTAGAGTTGTAGCATTTTGACCAAGCGTGATATATCCAAGTCCAACATCGGCTATTGTCTTAAGTTTGGCATAAATTTTAGGGACGGCTTTAAAAAATTCCAACGCCTCGTCTATACTCATGTTTAAAACATCTGATATAGACTTACCTTTGTATAAAATTTCAAGCGTTTGCGCGTTATACCTTGTGCCGTTACACGCGTCGCAAACAACCATTACATCAGGCAAAAAATGCATCTCTATCTTTATCTCGCCGTCGCCTTGGCACTTTTCACATCTTCCACCTTTTACGTTAAAGCTAAATCGCCCGATCTTATATCCTCTTAATTTCGCCTCTTTCGTTTGGGCAAATAAATTTCTTATCTCGTCCATAACTCCGGTATATGTTGCCGGATTTGAACGCGGGGTGCGCCCTATCGGGCTTTGATCAAGATATATGACCTTATCTAAATTTTCAAGTCCGCTTAAATTTACACCGGCTACTTTTTTAACTTTTTTAGCACGGTTTAGCTGTTCTTGAGCCTCAGGAAGTAGAGTTTGAAGTATCAATGAACTTTTACCAGAACCGCTAACACCTGTTATGCCAACTAAATTTTTAAGCGGAAATTTTACGCTTAAATTTGAGATGTTGTTGATATTTACATTTGAAATTTCAAGCCATTTTTCTTGCTTTCTGTTTTGCTGATAGTCTATACTCTTATCACCGTTTAGATACTGGGCGGTAGTTGTGTTTGAGCTTAGTAATTTATCAACGCTTCCCGCAAATATCACCTCCCCGCCAAATTTCCCAGCTCCAGGACCGATATCAACCACAAAGTCAGCTTGCTCGATGGTCTTTTTATCGTGTTCGACTACGATTACCGAGTTGCCTTTTAGCTGTAAATTTCTAAGAGTTTTTATAAGTTTTATCGTATCTCTTTCGTGCAAACCGATACTAGGCTCATCAAGCACATACATGACTCCGCTTAAACCGCTTCCTATCTGACTTGCGATACGAATTCTTTGTGCCTCGCCGCCGCTTATGGTTCTAGCGTCACGGCCAAGACTTAGATAGCCAAGTCCAACATCATTTAAGAAAAATAGCCTTTCGCTTATCTCTTTTAAGATGGGGGCAGCTATGACTTTTTCTTGTTCGCCAAGATATTTAAATTTATCCTCGTTTGTAAAAAATGCTACACAATTTTCTATACTCATATCTAAAATTTCACCAAGCCCACATCCTGCTACCCTTACAGCTAAACTTTGAGGTCTTAGTCTATGACCACCACAATCAGAGCAGCGCTTTTCGCTCATGTATTCATCAAAGTCTTTATAGTCTTTAAGAAGATTATAGCTTATGGCTACAGCTCCTTCAAATTTACGACTAAGCTTATGTCTTTTCCACAAAAACTCAACCTCATTTGCATTACCATACAAGACAAGTCTACGCTCATCCTCGCTTAGCTCATAAAACGGCTTTTTGACATTGATGTTGTTTTGTTCACAAAAAGCCAGTAAAAATTTATAATAATAACTCATGTTATAGCCGTAAAGCAGCTTTATAGCACCGCCTTCTATGCTCTTATCCTCGCTTATAACCTTACTCATATCAAGACTGTATCTTATGCCAAGACCGTCGCAACTCTCGCATGCACCCTTTGGAGAGTTAAAACTAAAGCTCAAAGGTTCAAGTGGAGTAAATGAAATTTTACAATCAAAACAAGCCAAATGCTCGCTATAATGCACAAATTTATCATTTATGCCAAGCTCATCGGAATTTAAAATTTCAACCTCAACTTCGCCATAACTCTCATTTAGTGCCTTTTCCACGTCTTGCGCCAAACGAGTGGAGTTTTCATCACTTACGACAAGGCGGTCGATGACGACTTTTATCGTGTGTTTTTTGGTCTTTGAAAGCTCTATTTCCTCATCAAGTCTTACCGTTACTCCATCGATCTGCGCTCTAACAAAACCCTTTTGTCTTAAATTTTCGATAAGATCGGCCCATGTTCCCTTTTTTTCTCGCACAAGCGGAGCATAAAGCACAACTTTTGCACCATTTGGAAGCTTTGAAATTTCATTGATAATATCTTGCGCACTCATTTTTGATATCGGTTTACCGCATTTATGGCAGTGCTGAGTGCCTATTCTTGCATATAAAAGCCTTAGATAGTCATAAATTTCAGTTATCGTTCCTACTGTTGAGCGTGGGTTTTTAGATGTTGTTTTTTGATCTATCGCGATAGCCGGAGTAAGACCCTCTATCTTATCTACATCGGGTTTTCCTACTCGATCTAAAAACTGCCTAGCATAGCTTGAAAGACTTTCGATATATCGTCTTTGACCCTCAGCATAAAGCGTGTCAAATGCTAAAGTTGATTTACCGGAGCCGGAAAGTCCGGTAAAAACAGTAAGTGAATTTTTTGGAATTTCAAGATTTATATTTTTTAAATTATGCTCTCTTGCACCTGTTATTTTTATGATATTGTGGTTTTGCATATTTACCGCCTAATTTTTTTGAATTTACCATTATACATCATCTCTATTAATATTTTCATGTTACGTTTGTTGTCATTTTATTAAAAATATTTTAAAAATTTAAATCTAAACATACAATGTAAGCTATTTATTTGATAATATAAAATAAAAATTACAACAAGGTTTTATCATGTCAAATCCAAATATTCCTATCGATAGACGAACCAACAGAGTCGAGCTCATAGGGCTTATTTGCGGTATTGTTTTTGCATTTATCGTTTATAACATCATGCCCGGTAATGCAGGAGAGATAGCAACGGCGGCAGCAAACGGCAAAGTCTTAAAAGTAGATGCCATGCCTGCAGTTGCAGCTATCGCTACATTAATGGCGGTTTGGTGGATGACTGAAGCCATCGCACTTCCTGCTACGGCTTTGCTTCCTATGGTGCTTTTTCCAATATTTGGCGTAGATAGTTTTAGAGCCGTGGCTGCTCCTTATGCTTCCGATACTATCTATCTTTTTATGGGTGGTTTTGTTTTAGCACTTGCTATGCAAAAATGGAATTTGCATACCAGAATAGCCCTTGGCATAGTATCGTTAGTTGGAACAAGCCCTAGAAAACTAGTCGGCGGATTTATGATAGCGACCGGCTTTTTATCCATGTGGGTAAGCAACACAGCCACCGCCATAATGATGCTTCCTGTTGGCCTTAGCGTCCTTCACCTTGTAAACACCCTAACTAACAAAAACAATACCGTCTCTATAGAAGATGATATGAGAAATATCGATGAATTTTCTATCAAAGGCACACAAGGAGGCGTTGTTAATACAGCCTTTCATAAAGGTAGAGATATAGTAAAAGAGATAAAAGACAAAACAACGGCTTATAGCTCAAATTTCGGGATATCTCTTATGCTAGGTATCGCCTACTCGGCATCTATAGGCTCTATGGGAACTATCATAGGCACTCCTCCAAACACCCTACTTGTAGCATATATGAAGAATGAATTTAATATAGAAATAGGCTTTTTTGAGTGGATGTTAGTAGGTGTTCCGCTAAGCATTATCATGCTTTTTGTGTGCTGGTTTGTTTTAACCTGTGTTTTATTTAAACCCGAAATTAGCGAGATACCAAACGGCAAGGCTGTTATAAAAAATGAGCTTAAAAAGCTTGGTAAGATAAGCAGACCTGAAATTTTAGTAGGGGTTGTATTTTTATTAGCAGCAACTAGTTGGATAGGACTTGGTTTTGTGCTAAAAGGCTTTGGAGTCAAGCTAGCAAGCATTGATGCGATCATTGCCATGAGCACAGCCATACTACTTTTTATCATACCTGCAAATAAAAGCGGAGAGAGGCTGGTCGACTGGGATAGTGCCAAGAGGCTTCCTTGGGATATACTTATACTTTTTGGCGGAGGCTTATCACTATCGGCTCAATTTAGCAACACCGGTCTTTCGCTTTGGATAGGGCATCAAGTCTCTGCTCTTGGCGTTATGCCGATAGCTCTTATTATCTTGATCGTAACCGCACTCGTGATTTTCTTAACCGAGATCACATCAAACACGGCAACAGCAGCTGCATTTTTACCTGTTATCGCAGGAGTTAGTATAGGGCTTGGATATACTGGCACAAATGTCATGATATTTACTATACCTGTCGCACTTGCTGCTACTTGCGCATTTATGATGCCTGTAGCCACTCCTCCAAACGCCATCGCATACGGCTCTGGCTATGTCAAACTTAGCTCGATGATAAGAACGGGAATTTGGCTAAATTTAATAGGTGTAGCCTTAATCACCTTTACTACATTATTTATAGCAAAAGCGGTATTTGATCTTAGCATATAAATTTAACACACCTTAAAAGTCCGAACCGACATTTTCGGACTTTTACCTTTATTTATTAAAATATCTAACTTTGTAGTATAATGTAACTCGCACCTAAATTCTTGATTTGTCAAAAATAAACTTTATATCAATTTCAGTTTTTTTTGATACTCTAACGCTGAAAAATCAACCCAAAAGGAGAAGAAAATGGCAGTAAAAATTACAGATATTTGCATAAGTTGTGGCTCATGCATAGACGAATGCCCAGTAAATGCGATCGTAGATGACTCAGATAACCCAACAGGAGAGGATACATACTACGTATACGCCGATAAATGCGTTGAATGTGTAGGACACAATGATGAACCAGCCTGTGCTTCAGCCTGTCCAACAGACGGCTGCATAGTTTGGGATGCTCCTTATGCTGGTCAACCATCTCGTAGTGAGATCGGCGCAGATCTTAGAGATGGTCATAGCCCGGTTATAGCATAAATTTAGGCCCATTCTATGGGTCTATTTTGTTTTTTAGAATTTTTTTGATATAATTGCCGACTTTATTACGAAATACTTTAAGGAAATTTAAATGCAAAGAACACTTTCTATAATCAAACCAGACGCAGTCAAAAAAAATGTTATAGGCAAGATCGTCGATAGATTTGAAAGCAACGGACTAAGAATCGCGGCAATGAAAAAAATCAGACTAAGCAAATGCGATGCAAAAGCATTTTACGCAGTTCACAGTGAAAGACCATTCTTTAACGATTTAGTTGATTTTATGGTTAGCGGACCTGTTGTTGTTATGGTTCTTGAAGGTGAAAATGCAGTAGCTAAAAACCGCGAACTAATGGGTGCTACAAACCCTAAAGAAGCAGCAGCCGGAACCATCAGAGCAGACTTTGCAGATAGCATAGATGCAAATGCCGTTCACGGAAGCGATAGCCTTGAGAACGCTATAAATGAGATAAATTTCTTCTTTGCTGCAAGAGAAATTTGCTAAGCAAGAGGTATAAATTTGAAGATAGCATTTGCAAAAGTTGCAAATCAAAATGTAGACTTTGAAATCAAAAGTGAAGAGCTAAATTTCAAAGGACATTTAAAAAGAATAGATCACAAAAACGTAAAATGTTTAGGAAATATCAGTGGAAGCACAGCGCATAACTGCGATAGATGCGGAGCTGACATCTCGTTAGCCATAAATGAAAACGTAGGTCTTATCGTTAGCGATGGAGTATACACCGACCCCGAAAACGAATTAAGCGATGCGATAGAGTTTTTTGATCATCAGATTGATTTAGAAGAAATTTTAAAAAGCGAAATAGAAGCATTTAAGAGCGACTATTTTTATTGTAAAAATTGTAAAAATTTATAAAGGAGAATAAAATGGCAGTACCAAAGCGAAGAGTTAGCCACACACGTGCAGCAAAACGCAGAACACACTACAAAGTGACACTTCCAATACCTGTTAAAGATAAAGACGGTTCATGGAAAATGCCACACCGTATAAACAAAACAACAGGTGAATACTAAAATATGATACGCATTGCTATTGATGCCATGGGCGGGGATTTCGGCCCCGAACCTATAGTTACAGGTGTAGTCGAGGCTTTAAAAGACACAAATTTCTCTGCCGTGCTTGTAGGAGATAGCAATGCCATAAAACCTCTTATTCCAACTCATTTATTAAAAAACATAACATTTGTCGAAGCAAACGAAGTCGTTTCTATGTCAGACGGTGCAACTGATGCTTTAAAACGTAAAGATAGCACGATATACAAGTCGATAGAACTGCTTAGAAACAAAGAAGTAGACGCTGTTGTATCAGCCGGCCACAGTGGTGCAACTATGAGTTTAGCTACTTTGCGTGTCGGCAGACTTAAAAATGTCGCAAGACCGGCAATAGCAACTCTCATGCCAAATTCAAAAGACACTACTACTTTAGTGCTTGATGTCGGAGCAAATGTTGATTGTAAAAGCGAACACCTTTTTCAATTTGCCGTTATGGGGGAAGTTTACTCAAAGCAAATTTTAAACAGAGAAACTCCACGCGTAGGACTTTTGTCTAATGGCGAAGAAGCAAGTAAGGGAAATGAGGTAAGCAAAGAAGCTTTTAGCCTTATTTCAAGACTTGACAGCTTTGTCGGCAATGTCGAGGGTAACCAAGTTTTTGACGGAAGCGTCGATGTGGTGGTTTGTGATGGTTTTATAGGAAATATTTTGTTAAAAACCAGCGAAGGTGTCGCGGATGCGATCGGAAAAATCATAAAAAAACAGATCACTAAATCACCTTTGGCGATTGCAGGCTCTGTGCTAATGAAAAAAGTCTTTAAAAAGCTTAAAAAACAAGTTAGCTATGATGAATACGGCGGTGCACCACTTATAGGCGTAAACGGCTGTGTTATAATTAGTCATGGAAAAAGCAACGCGAAAGCTATCAAAAACGCTGTTTTCCAAGCTATAAATTTTGCAAATTCAGACATTAATAAAACAATAGAAGAAGAACTCTCAAATTTCGTAAGGTAACAAATGCCAAAAGCCTCTTTAATATCAATCGCAGCCTATACTCCAAGTCACGTTCTATCAAATTTTGATTTAGAAAAAATGGTTGAAACAAGTGACGAATGGATAGTAAAGCGCACGGGCATTAAAGAAAGGCGTATAGCAAAAGATGAGATCACAAGCGATATTGGCACAAAGGCAGGCGAGTTAGCCATTAAGCGTTCTGGGCTTAAAAAAGAACAGATAGATGCTATAATTTGCGCCACCATAAGCCCTGATCATCTTTGTATGCCTTCAACAGCATGTAAGATAGCAGCAAATTTGTCTCTTCCTCACGGAATAACCGCTTTTGACATAAGTGCCGCTTGCACGGGTTTTATATATCTACTTGAGATAGCAAAGTCCCTTGTAGAAAGCGGTGCTAAAAAAAATGTCTTAATCATCGGCGCAGAGAAGTTAAGCTCCGTGGTTGATTATACAGATAGAAGCACTTGCATACTTTTTGGAGACGGAGCCGGTGCGGCTGTTGTTAGCGCAAGCGATGAAAATGAAATTTTAAATGTTCACACAGCAAGCGACGGAACTCAGGGAGAGCTTTTAATCACCCCAGGATGTGGAAGCGCTTTTCCTGCAAGCAAAGAAACTCTTGATAAAAAACTAAATTTCATACATATGGCAGGTAATGAAGTTTTTAAAATAGCTGTTCAAACTCTTACAAAAAGCGTTCTTGACATACTAGAAAAAAACAACCTAACTAGCGATCAAATAGACTTTTTTATACCTCATCAAGCAAATATCCGCATAATCGAAGCGGTAAAACAACGCCTAAATTTTACAGATGAACAGTGCGTTTTAACTGTCGCAAAATACGGCAATACAAGCTCGGCTTCTATTCCGATGGCGATAAACGACGCATATGAAGACGGTCGTATCAAAAACGGCTCTGTGTTACTGCTTGACGCATTTGGTGGCGGGTTCACATGGGGTTCTGCAATACTAAAATTCGGTGGCAAAAACTACTGCGATCTTAACGCTTAAAAAGCGTTACACAAATTTAACCTTTAGATAGCTTTCATATATTTTAATCAAAAGCTTAGTCCCTGAAATTTTACTCAGGAACTAAACACCGTAAATATCGATTTAAACCTTAAACTGTGAAACCTTGCCGTCAAGCATTGCGCCCATATCTTGCAAATGTTTTGCCGCGGCACCTATTTCCTCTACGGCTCTTGCGTTTTCGCCTGAAAGGGCATTTGTTTTTGTGATATTTTCTATCATTAAATTTATCTGCTTAGCGACCTCAGCGTAATTACATATAAAATTATCGGTAACCCCTATGGCGTATTGCATAGAATTTGCCATTTGAGTTATCTTCTCCTCTACATTTGCGGATAAATTTGCTATATTTTGAATATTTTTCGCATTTTCGTTCATTGCTTCGCTTGATTGAGTGGTTGATTGCACTATGATTTTTAGTGTTACATTTATCTCATTTAATGACTTTTGCGTCTTTTCGGCAAGCTTCCTAACCTCATCGGCAACTACGGCAAAACCGCGTCCATGTTCACCGGCACGTGCGGCTTCTATAGCAGCGTTTAAGGCAAGCAAATTTGTCTGCTCGGCTATCTCTTCGATAACCGTTAGCACTTGCTTGATATTTTCGGTATCCGTAACAAGTCTTGAAAGTTTATTGGCAAATTCGGTCTCCACCTCGACACTCTTTTGCACTTCCTCGTTTAGTCGTAGGATAGAGTTGTTTGCTTCGCTTATATATAAATTTGATTTAAAAAGCTCGGTCTTGCCGTTTTCACCATCTTTTACAGACTCTTTTAAATTTTGCTGTATTAACATCGCATCTTTGGTTGTGCTGTTTAGTAAGAGTGCACCGTTTTCTACACGGCTTCCCGTGCTTATCGCGCTACTTGAAAGCTCTTGTGAGGTAGATAAATTCTCGCTTGAGAGTCCTTTTATCTCAATTACCATAAGTCTGATTTTTTCTATAAATTTATTTACCTCTTTGCTTACGTTGGCGATCTCATCATCGCCTTTTATTGGCATTTTTCTTGTTAGATCACCATCTTTTGAGGCTAAATTTTGCATATTTTGTGCCATTTGATTGATAGGGTGTGATATGATTTGTCTTATTAGAAGCGAGCTCATAAGTATCATTAGAACTATCATAGCAGCACTTGCTATATAAATATCCTTTTGCACCTCTTTTTGCGGAGTTAGATAATCGCTTGTAACCGCACTTCCTACAAGAACCCACTCAAACGGCTCAAATCTCTCAAACGCCATTATCTTTTCTACACCCTTATCTTTTATATGCACAAGTCCGCTTTTATCTTTTAAAACCGTATCTAAATCAAATGACGAATTTTCTCTTATGCTTTTGCCTTCACGAGTTGGGTCTATATCAAATTTTTGAGTTTTTAAATTTAATATAGAAAAATACCCGTTTTTACCGAGCTTCATCTGGGAGATCGCGCTCTTTAACGAGCTAAGTCCCTCCGTAAAATCATATCCGATAAATAAAATACCTATCAAATTTTTACTGTCATCAAGGATTGGCTCATAGATCGTCGTGTAATTTCTACCAAAAAGCATGGCCGTTCCTATATATCCTTGTTTTTGCATTATAGGCTCATAAGCCGGGTTTTGTTTTGTCAAAAATGTCCCAAGCGCCCTACTTCCGTCCTCTTTTTTAACCGAGGTAGAAATTCTCAAAAAATCATCTCCAACCTTTGCAAACACTGTAGCTACTGCGCCGGTGGCATTTGTGTATCTATCCATCATTGCAAAATTTAGATTTATTTTAGTGTCGCTTGCATAAAGAGTCGGCACTGCTTTACCATCCATAAACGAGATATTTTGGCTATCTATACTTATCTTTCCAAGACTGTCTTTTAAAACATTAAATGAGATTTTTGCATTTTTTTCATTATCCTCTTTAAAAACCATAATGGCGTGCATCGCCATCGCTACGCTTTGCTCTATAGTCCTTTCGACATCCTTTTTTATCTCACTCTCCAAAGACGATCTTACTCGTAAATTAAAAACCATCATAGAAATCATCAACAAAACAGCTAAAGCAACGGAAATTTTGCCCGCAAGACTTCTTAGATACCTCATTGCACCACCTCCTTATGTTTAAAATTTTTTGAAATTTAATTGTACTTAATAACATTTATAACAAATTTCAAAAACAGAATTTAAGTATTTTCTTTAATTGTTTATTAAGTAAATAGACATATAAATTTATTTTTTACCATTTAATGATTATTAATCTTTGAACGATATAATTTCGCTATTAATAAAATTTATTATTAGGAGAAAAAATGATAGTTACAAAAAAAGCACCTGATTTTACAGCTGCGGCAGTTTTAGGAAATAATCAAATTGTAAATGATTTCAACCTATATAAAAATATCGGCGAAAAAGGCGCGGTAGTATTTTTCTATCCAATGGACTTTACGTTTGTTTGCCCAAGCGAAATAATTGCATTTGATAAAAGATATGATGAGTTCAAAGCTCGCGGTATCGAAGTTATCGCAGTTTCAACAGACAACCAATTCTCACACTTTGCATGGAAAGAAACTCCGGTAAACAAAGGCGGCATAGGTCAAGTTCGCTTCCCTATCGTTGCTGATACAAACCACGCTATTTCACGCGGTTTTGACGTATTGATCGAAGAAGCAGGCGTTGCTCTACGCGGTTCATTCTTGATAGACAAAGACGGCACAGTTCGCCACGCGGTAGTTAACGATCTTCCACTTGGTAGAAACATCGATGAGATGGTAAGAATGGTTGATACAATGCTATTTACCAACGAGCACGGCGAAGTTTGCCCAGCAGGTTGGAACAAGGGCGACGCAGGCATGAAGCCTAGCACAGAAGGCGTTGCTAACTACCTTGGCTCAAATGCCGACAAACTATAAAATTTAAACAAAGAGGTCACTTGACCTCTTTAACACTTTCTTCAACTAAAATTATAAATTTTTAATTTTGCAAAAAACAAACCCCGATATGATATAATCCATCATTAAATTTAACCACGGAGAATCACATGGAGTTTAAAGGAAGGCAAGAGCTTGTGATTGCTTGTGAAGAGAGCATTTTAACACTTAAAAACCACTTCATACATACTAGTATAGAATTTTGCAAACACGAAAACATCTTTATATCACGAGAGAGAGAGCAGGCGATATTTGAGGATATCTTTGACTCGCTTTTGCTTCTACGCCCGGATGCAAACAAGCTTTATGACGAACTTAGCGAGATAATCAAAGATGAAAAAATACGAGAAAACTACATAAATTTCGCTATGTTAGGTCTTGTTTTAAATTTCAATAAACTACCAAATGTCCAAAACTACGTAGGCTTTTTTGTAAACGCCATCGAGCGAATAAAACAAACCCTTAGCAAGCTAAGCACAGCAAAAGAGCTAACATATGATGTTCCAAATTTAAACACAAGTTTTTTCTTTTTTGAAAATACCATAGACACACTTTCTCGCATGAAAAATGCAAACAAAAAACCGGAATTTCTAAATTTATATGACGGTGTTAATATCAAAAACGAGGCCGAAATTTTAAAAGTTCACGAAGATAGCGTTGTTTTTGGCGTGGATGTCATGCAAATTCTGGCCATGAAACAAGAAGGAAGCGGATTTATATTGCCAAATGAATTTTTCCCACAACACATAAAAGCTGACATCGTTGATTTTAGCACTATAAATAAAACGGTAACACTGGCAAATTTTACCCGCATATCAAAGATGAATGCAAACCTAAGAAAACATCAGCGCGTCCATCCAAATCGCTTTACAAAAGTCACACTCAAAAACCAAATTTCACAGCTTGGCGGAAATTTATATGATATTTCAGACGGCGGTCTTAGTGTCCTTAGCTCAAATATCGGCGATTTTAGGCAAGGTGATAGTTTGGAGGCAAATTTTGAGCTTTTAATGCCAAAAACAAACAAAATTTACAACGTATCGATAAAGCCGATCCTGATAACAGAGCTAGCTTATAAGGGTTGTATTCGCTATTGCTTACAAATACCACAAGATCAAAGTAGCGACATAGTGCACGAATTTACAACCGCACGTGTAGAAGAAACGCTAGAGGAGCTAAAAGCCCATATGGATCTATATAAATAAGGCAAAACATGAAAAGCATACAAGAAAATTTAAAGCTATTTTATCTAGGTCTTAAAGATAAAGAGCCGTTTTTTTATAAAAACAAGGATTTAACCACTCATGCAGCCATTATCGGTATGACGGGAAGTGGTAAAACAGGTCTTGGCATAACACTTCTTGAAGAGGCTTGTATAGATAATATTCCTTCGATCATAATCGACCCAAAAGGCGATATGACAAACCTTGCTTTGACATTTGAAAATTTAACAAGCGATGACTTTGTCCCATATATCGACGAAAATGAAGCCGTAAACAAGGGCATAAGTATAAGTGAATCAGCAAGTCTTCAAGCTGAGAGTTGGCGTAAAGGCATAGAAAGCAGTTTTCAAGAAATTTCACGCGTAAAAACACTCAAAGAAAGTGCCGATATAACGATATACACGCCAAAAAGTAGTGCCGGAGTCGGCATAGCTTTACTTAGTGATTTTCATGCGCCAAAGATAGATGACGAAGAGAGCTTTAGTGCATATATAAACTCGCTAACGGCTTCGGTATTATCTTTGGTGGGTATCAAAGATGACGACATGAGCTCAAAAGAGCAACTACTCATCGCAAAGATATTTGAGAGTAAATTTAAAGAGGATAAAGATGTAACGATAGAAGACCTTATCGGCTTTATCGCCTCTCCTTCATTTAGCAAAATCGGCGTTTTTGACATAGAAACATTTTATCCAAGCGCCGAGCGCATGAAACTAGCAATGAAGATAAACGCACTTTTAGCAAGCCCAAGCTTTAAAGGCTGGAGCGAAGGCGTTCGTCTTGATATTTCAAAAATGCTCTTTGATGCAAACGGCAAAGCAAAATGCAACATCTTTACCATATCGCATTTAAGCGATGAAGAGCGAATGTTTTTTGTAACGCTTCTACTAAACGAAGTCATCGCCTGGATGCGCACGACAGAGGGCACAAGCTCACTTAGAGCCATACTTTATATGGATGAAATTTTCGGATTTTTCCCGCCAAATTCCAATCCTCCGTCAAAAACACCTATGCTTACACTCTTAAAACAAGCCCGCGCCTTTGGTATAGGCTGTGTTTTAAGCACTCAAAACCCTGTCGATCTTGACTATAAAGGTTTATCAAATATCGGCACTTGGTTTATAGGGCGACTTCAAACAGCTCAAGACAAAGCGAGGGTGATCGACGGCCTAATAGGAATCTCAGGCTCGTCGCTTGATAAAAACGAGATAGGAAACACCATATCAAATTTAGCCAAAAGGCACTTTTTAGTTAAAAACATAAACGAAGACGGACTAAATATCATCTCGACAAGATGGGCGCTAAGCTACCTAAAAGGTCCTTTATCACGCGATCAAATTTCAAATTTAATGAACGAGAAAAAGACAAATTTACAACATAAGATAAGTAAAAATTTAGCAAAAACAGGCGGAACAAAACCCGTCTTATCAAACGAGATAGAGCAAATTTTTGCTCTAAACGAAAACAAATTTCTCTCTCCTTGTCTATTTGCAAAGGCTAAAATTCGCTACTTTGACGCCAAAAAAGGTATCGAAACAACAAAAGACGTGAGCTATCTTTATGAACTCGATGAAACGCAAAATTCCATAAACTGGCTAGAGGCATCGGAAGATTTAGATATAAGTTTAACAAGCAAAAAAGACGATGCAAGCTTTAAGGAGCTGCCAAATTTCATCCAAAACGCTAAAAATTTCAAAAATTTCGAACGCGATTTTAAAGACTTTGTGTTTAGAAACCGCAAGCTAGAGCTCTTTGAAGCCATGGGGATAAATTCAACCCCAGATGAAAGCAAAGAGGAGTTTTACGTAAGACTTAGCGATAAATGCAATGAAATTTTAGAGCAAAAAACCGCTGATCTAACACAAAAATTTCAAAAAGAGCAAGCAAGGCTTGAAGATGCTTTAAGCAAGGCAACCGCAAGGCTTGAAAAAGAGCAACGAGAGATGAATGCGAGCGGTCTTGAAGCGATAATTAACATAGGCTCAAGCCTACTTGGGGCATTTTTGGGAAGCTCAAGAGGTGTTACAAAAACCAGTGTCGGTAAGATCGCCACTAGTGTAAAAAGTGCAAACAAAGTCTTAAAAAACAGAACCGACGTAAAACTTGGCGAAGAGAGTGTTGAGGCGATAAATGCTAAGATCGAGGAGTTGATCCAAAATTTCACGAACGAAGCCCAGGCACTAAAAGATAGCTATGATATAAAAAATATCACCCTAAACACCATCGCCCTTGCTCCTAAAAAAAGTGACATTTATGACGAGAAAATCGTTCTTTTGTGGAGATGATTTATAAAATTATCAGCAAATTTTAATTATCATCTCGGTTTTTAAATTTAAACAAGGTTAAGACATGAATGAAAATTTAATAGCATATTTACTAGCATACATACTAGGCGGGATACCTTTTGGGCTCGTTTTTTGCAAACTTTTTTGCAACGTAAATATCACGCACTCTGGCAGTAAAAGTATAGGCGCTACAAATGTTTTACGCGTACTAAAAGAAAAAGAGCCAAAAAAAGCCAAAAAAATAGCCGTCTTAACCGTGGTTTTTGATGTTTTAAAAGGACTTTTACCATTAATCATCGCAAAAATGATCGGACTTAGCGAGCAAACTCTTTGGGCGATGGCAGTTTTATCAGTTATAGGACACTGTTTTTCACCGTTTTTAAAATTTGAAGGCGGCAAAGGCGTGGCAACGGGAGCCGGGGTGCTTGGGTTTTTTCTACATTTTGAGCTTTTAATAACACTTGCGGTTTGGTTTATCGTTGGAAAAATACTTAAAATAAGCTCTCTAGCATCACTTCTAGCACTTGTTGCACTTGTTATCTCAAGCTTTATTTTGCACCCAAATTTAGAGATAAACTCACATGCTCCGATATTAATTATCGCCTTTATCGTGATCTATAAACACGCACCAAATATCAAACGCCTCATTTGCGGCGAAGAGAAAAAAGTGATATGACAACAAAAATCACGACTTTGATTAAGGATTATGAGTTTGAAACCATAATCGGCATGCTTGATTTTGAACGAGTAAAGCCGCAAAAAATTCGCATAAATGCAAATTTTACAAGCGATGGTTTTATCGACTATGTTGAGATCATAAATTTCATTGAAAATTTTTACAATGAGCATAAATTTCAAAGCGTAGAAGAGTCAGTTGAAAAAATTTCAATTGCTTTAAAGCAAAAATTCAGCAATTTAACAAGTCTAAATTTAGAAATTTTAAAGCTAGAAATTTTAAAAAATGCCCTTGTGGGCGCAAAAGTAGAAAGTATTTATTAAAAATTTATTAAAGTATCTTGAAAAATTGCTTAATTTATGATACAATCGCGCTTAAATTTTAAAACAAGGAATTAAAATGAGAATTTTAATAGTTGAAGACGAGGTAACGCTAAACAAGACCATCGCGGAAGGTCTACAAGAGTTTGGTTACCAAACCGATAGCTCCGAAAATTTCAAAGATGCCGAGTATTATATCGGTATTAGAAATTACGATCTAGTGCTAACAGACTGGATGCTACCAGACGGAGACGGCGTAGACTTAATAAATGTTATCAAACACAAGTCACCTCGCACTTCTGTTGTTGTTCTTTCGGCAAAAGATGACAAAGATAGCGAGATCAAAGCGCTTCGTGCCGGTGCTGATGACTACATAAGAAAGCCATTTGATTTTGATGTTTTGGTTGCTAGAATAGAAGCTAAACTTCGCTTTGGCGGAACAAATATCATTAAGATCGACGACCTTATCATTAACCCTGACGAAGAAAAGATAACATACCTAGGACGCGACATAGAGCTTAAAGGCAAACCTTTTGAGGTATTAACACATCTTGCTCGTCACTCTGATCAAATCGTAAGTAAAGAGCAACTTCTTGACGCTATCTGGGAAGAGCCTGAGCTAGTTACTCCAAACGTTATCGAAGTTGCGATCAACCAAATTCGCCAAAAAATGGACAAACCTTTAAATATCTCAACTATCGAAACAGTAAGAAGACGCGGATATAGATTTTGCTTTCCCAAAAAAGCTTAAGAACTAGATTTATATTACAACTGGCATCCGCATCGATGATGCTAGTTGTAATTATCTCGGTAATACTCTACTACTACATCAAGGTAACCATTTTTGAAACTGCCGTTCAGGATCTAAATTTTGAAGCAAAAAGCATAGTTGAAAACAAAGAGAAATTTAATCCAAATAATCTAAAAAATTTTGACATTCAAATACCGCATAAAACGCTAAGTAATGTCCAAATCATACACACTAACACCAAAAAAAACCAAAAACCTTACTACTCTATGCAAAAAGAGGAAACTCATGTTTTTATGACGTTAAACTACCCTTATGATAGTGATTCGTATATGATACTTAAAAAAGATACAACCCTACAAAGTAAAATAGTAGATCAAATTCTAATCGATATCATGATGGTAAACGCAAGTGCGATACTACTGGTGCTTTTTTATGCGTTGTTGCTTTCAAGAATGATGCTAGTACCAATAAAAATACTAACAACAAAACTAACCAATCTTGATGAAAAATTTTTAAAAGAGATAGATTTTAAGCATCTTCCGGAAGAATTCTGTCCGCTTGGAAACAGTATAAATAAACTCATAAATAGGATACAAACCTTTGTAAAATACCAAAAGGAGCTTTTCGTCGGTGTTGCACATGAACTAAAAACACCACTGGCAGTCATGAAAACAAAAAACGAAGTTACTCTTTTAAAAGAACGTGACAAAGAGCGTTATATAGAGGCACTGGCATCAAACAACGAAGCCATAAAAACCATGAATTCCATGATAAGTTCTATCTTAGAGATCGGGCGACAAGAGGGCGCACAATTTGAAGAGCCTGTAAATGTTAATATTATTAGTTTTTTAGAAAAGCTTGGAAACGGCTTTAAAATTTTAGCTCATCAAGAAAGCAAAGAAGTTATCTTAAATCTTGAGCCAAAAATTTTAAATATGAAAATTCAAACAACATTACTAACTCATGTTATACAAAATTTCGTTCAAAATGCTATCAAATTTTCGCCAACAGGAGCAAAAATAACAATATCTTCAAAGGTTGTAAACTCAAATTTTATAATCGAAGTTACCGATGAAGGCGTCGGCATAGATGAGAGCAAGGATCTATTTGCTCCGTTTAAGAGATTTGGCGATAAGGGCGGAGCCGGACTTGGGTTATTTTTGGCAAAAGGTGCGGCTCAAGCACTGGGAGCTACAGTAAGTATCAAAAATAGAACCGATAGAAGTGGGGCTATTTCTACACTTATCGTGCCTATACAAAATCACAGAATCAAACAAACTTCTATCGGTAAAAAAGTTTAAAACAAGGCAAAGCAAAATGGCAAAAAGAACAGCGGTTATTGATCTTGGCTCAAATTCTATGCGTATGGCGATCTTTGAGCGCACGTCGCGCTGGGCATTTTTTATACTTGGCGAATACAAAATGAAAGTTCGTCTAGGAGAGGGTGGATATGGCTCAAACAATGAAATTTCAGCCCAGTCGTTACAAAAAGCATACGAAGCCTTTAGCGAATTTAAAAATATAGCCAAAAGCTACAAATGCGGTAAAATTTTATGCGTTGGCACAAGCGCTCTTCGTGACGCTCCAAATTCAAGCGAACTTATCTCACTAATCCGCAAGAAACTTGATATCGGCATAAAGGTCATAGACGGCAAAAAGGAAGCTACTTACGGTGCAATAGCCGCAAATAATCTCCTATCGCCGATAAAAGAAGCCGTAACTATAGACATAGGTGGTGGCTCAACCGAGCTAGCTCGCATAAGCAACTCAAAAATCATAGACACGATCTCTCTTGATATCGGAACAGTGCGCTTAAAAGAGCTATTTGCTAAAAACAAAAGCGAAATTTCGACTTTCGTTCAAAATATATCAAAGCAAATTCCGCCACACTTTAAATCCCAAAACATCATCGCTATCGGTGGTAGTTTGCGTGCTATCTCAACTGCAATCATAACAAAGACAAATTATCCCCTAAACACCTTGCATGGCTTTTCTTATAAACTAAGCGATCAGAAAAATTTCATACAAAGCATAATAAACGCCGACTACGACGACTTGAATAAATTTCTAATCAAAAAAGACAGACACGATACTATAAGAGAGGGTGCGCAGATATTTTTAACCATAGCAAATGCACTTGAAGCAAAAACTGTGCACACAAGCGGAGTTGGTGTGCGTGAGGGCGTATTTTTGAGTGACTTTTTGCGTCCTAGTTTAAAATTTCCACAAAATTTAAATCCAAGTGTAAAAAGCCTGCAAGATCGCTTTATGCCTACTGCAAATAAAAACATCATAAGATATGCTAAAGAAATTTTCCTAGCACTTGCGCCTATACATGAGCTTAATGAAAGCTATCTTGAGCATCTTCTAACAGCAGCAAGACTGTTTAATATCGGTCAAGAGATCGGCTTTTACGGAGATCATCAAAACTCCGCGTATCTTGTGTTAAACGGGCTAAATTTCGGCTTTACACACGAGCAAAAAACTCTAATCGCAGCCATCATCGGAACAAACGGTAAAAAAACAGTATATGAGTACGAAAGATACAAGGCGCTTTTGCCAAAGCAAGAACACGTCAGATGGTTAAGCTTTATACTAACTTTAGCAAAAATTCTTGATCTAAATTGCAGTGGAACGAAGCTTAAATTTGAGCTCATAGCCCATACACTTCAAATTTACGGAGCTAAAAATTTAATAATGTCAAAAGAGGAGATAAAAAAACTTGCAAAGCCTGAGCTTTTTGCTATCTGCTTTGCTTAGTTCATACTCATCTTGTCTTTATAGTCGCTAAGGCTGTTTTTGCGCTCTTCCAAAAATGAGCCTAGCTTCTTTTTATTATCTTCAAAAAACGCTTGAAAATCCTCTTCGTTTTGTATCTTGTCTTCACCAAAGCTATCAAGCATAACATTTGAGTTGCCGACTATCACAAGATATCTGCGATTTTCATAGCTTAAAAGCATAAGCTTATTGGCCTTATCAAGATGTTTTTCATATATCACGTTTACATCACTATTTTGATTTTTAAGAAGCCAGCTAATAGACTTCGTTTTGTTTGCAGGAGCTTGGGCAGGAGCCGTAAATCCTGAAAAATTTTGCTTACCAAGCATGATCTTTTTAAACACAAACAAGAACAATAAAAGCAAGACAAGGACACCAAGGATTATAAAATACCTTGAGTCCACAACCGGCTCATTACTGTTTTTAGGGGCTGATGTAGACGGGGTTTCTACTTTTACACTTGCTTGTGGCATTGTAGCTACTTGGGCCGGTGTATTTTTCGGGCTTACTCTTATGCGAAGACCAAAACCATCTGTAGTTTTTGAAGCATTTACTACGATAGGATCTTGGGATTTTAAATTTAATATAAGTGAATTCTGCTTAGGTTCGATATCAAATTCTTGTAAAATTTTAGAATTTACAGCCTTGCTTACGGTTTGATCAAAACTTAGCGAATTTAGTATCAAAGACGTTGTATTTTTCTCGCGTTTTTGAAAGATATTTCCCTCATAAGGCGCATCAAAACTTAGCATGATATCTACACGGTCTGTTCTTTCGTAGATATTATATGTAAGTAGATTAGAAGCCAAAATGGGCAAAAAAGATATTAAAAACGTAAGTAAAATTTTCATAAAAGCTCTTTTTTAAAGTATTGTATAACCGACTTAGAGTCTAAAATTTCATTGATACGGATGGCTAGGTTTTTCTCGTAAACCATAACTTCACCCTTGCCAAAAATTCTATTATTTATATAAAGCTCCACGCTCTCTCCTGCAGGCTTTTCAAGATCTACAACAGATCCTGACTCAAGCTTTAAAAGCTCATGCACGCTTATAGTAGTCGTGCCAAGTTCCGCGATGAAGTCAACTCCGATGTCCATCAACTCATCATAGCTTTTAAACAAGCCAACACTGTCTAAATTTTCTAATTTTTCCTCTTCACTCATGCTTTTTTATAGCCTATCTGAAAAGTTCGGTTTTTCATTTTATATATAAATTTTTCATCAAGCTTGACGTGAAATTTATCAACTTCACCGAGAAATTCCGGAGTTCCAAGCTTATATGCGTCATCTTCTTGTTCATTTAGTAAATTTTTTGCTTTGCCGATGATCATGTTTGCTATCTCTTTGCAAAGATCATCAAGGTCATTTCCCTCAAATTCTTTAACTCCAAAAAACGCTTCTAGAAAAATTCTTAACGTATCTTTTTTAAAAAATAGATAAAAATGATACTCTTCTTTGCCTTTATATACAGGAATACTAGCACCATAAAAGCCGTTTCCGATACTTGACCCACTTTCTAGCTTAAAGCCTAAAGTATCAGAGCAAAGATATCTAGTTGATACGTCTATAACGTTTTTCATCTTATTTCCTTAAAAATTTATGACCTCTATTATACTTTGCATTTTCTAAAAAGGTTATAAATTTAGCAACCAAGCCAGCGCCGCACAAGGTAACATTATCACTGAAAATTCGCACTCATACGGGTAGCATTATCAAAAAGGATATGAAATGAACAGACGAAATTTCTTTAAATTTAGCGCCCTGTCTGCTGCTGGCACAGTCGTAACGGCAAATAATGCACAAGCAAGCGAAGTTAAGGACAAAGCAATGGCAAGCATTATCGATATTGATCTTTGCGATGGATGTAAAGACTTTGATATACCGCGTTGCGTAAATGCTTGTCGCACAAAAAATGAGCAAATTTTTCCTGTTCCTAAAAAACCCATCATGCCGTATTTTCCTCAAAAGAAATTTGAGGACTACTCAGATCAAAAAGATAATATCTCACGCCTAACGCCATATAATTTTACCTATATAGAAACGCTAAAGATCGATGAAAAACAGGTATTTATACCGCGCAGATGTATGCACTGCGATCATCCACCATGTCAAAAGCTCTGCCCTTTTGGAGTCATAGGCAAAAGCGACGAGGGTGCTGTAAGTATAGATAAGGATTTTTGCGTTGGCGGGGCAAAATGCAGAGATGTCTGCCCTTGGGGAGTGCCGCAACGCCAAGCAGGAGTTGGTATATATTTAAAAGTTATGCCTAAACTTGCAGGCGGAGGCGTGATGTATAAGTGCGATATGTGTGCGGACTTACTTGCTAAAAACCAAAAACCCGTATGCGAAACGGCATGCCCGAAAAATGCCATAAAATTTGGCAAAAAAGATGAGATATTTGCCATTGCAAACGAGATGAAAAAGAGCCGTTTTATATACGGCATGAATGAAAATGGCGGAACCTCCACTATATACGTAAGTTCGGTTGATTTTAACACCATAGACGAAGCTATATCTAAAAAATATAAAGACAAGTCAAAATCCGGGATAATGGATATGAAATTTAACACAAATCCTCTGCGCAACTCTCAAAATCTTACAATGGCTACGTTAATAGCCCCTATGGCTGCATTAGGTGCTGCAAGCATAGCCGTCATAAAGAGCAAAAAGGATAAAAAATGAATGATAAAGTCATTAGACAGAGCCTTCAAAATCGCATAATCCACTGGGGTATAGCCTTTAGTATTTTTGGGCTAATTATCACGGGGATTTTACAAATGCCGGTAGCAAAAAGATATAATATAACTAAAGTTTTCGAGTGGAGTGGGGATTATTTTTTTACTCTAAATTTGCACTATATTTTTTCGGCTACGTTGATATTTTTTAGCTTTTATCACATCTTTTATCATGGACTAAAACGTGAATTTGACATAGTTCCAAGAAAAGCAGATATCAAAAATAGCTATCTTGTCATAAAAGCAATGATAAAAAAAGACAAAGAGCCTCCAAGCCCAAAATACCTGCCAGAACAGCGTATCGCCTACGCGGCAGCCGTGTTTATCATTGCTCTTCTTATCGTAACTGGACTAATTAAAGCGTATAAAAATTTATTAGGATTTGATATATCAAATTCACTCTATACCTGGGCGGCCACTTTACATAACGTAGGTCTTGTTTTGATAATACTTTTTATCATAGCTCACTTAATGGCATTTGTCCCAAAGGCAAATAGAGCACTTTTAGGCGGTATGTTTAGCGGTAAAATAGATAAAAAATACGCAAAACACAGACATAGTTTATGGAAAATAGAGTAGAAATTTTTAAAAATTTAAGCTACTTTTAATTTTGGTAGTAAAAATGAAAAAAGAGCCGAAACAACGCAAACTAACGATATAGCGTAAAATGTATATGTTATGGTGTAAGTGTCGGCTATCTTGCCAAAAAACGGTGCGGTTATCCCGCCTATACTAACGGCAAGTCCTAGTGTAACACCGGAAGCTAGCCCTATGTGATTTGGTAAGTAACTCTGCGCTAAAACAACCATAGGGCTATATGACATACCCATAGCGGCTCCAAGCGGTATAATCACGGCAAGTGCCATATAAAAGTTGTCATTTATTGCAAATAAAAAGATCGAAAATAACAAAAAAGTAAATGCAGACTTGATAACCGTGTGGTATCCGTATCTATCAGCCAGCACCCCACCAAGAAGCGTGCCCGCCGCAACAATAGCATAGTAAGTGCTTAGTATAACGCTCGCGCTTGAAGCGGAATTTCCAAATTTACTTATAAAAAACAGAGCCAAAAACGTGTTTATACCGTGAAAAACTATAGACCTACTCATGATCACAACACAAAGATAGCCAAACGCACTCCAGTCATCCTTACTCTCTTTTTGCACTATCTTTTTTGTTTTAATATATGTCCCAAGCTCGCTTATGCCCTTATAATGATATATAAATAACATAGCAAAGATAACTTGAGGCAACAAAAACCATATCATGCCTCTAAGCCCAAAAAGATAAACAACTAAAGATACGAATACCGGACCCAGTGTAAAACCTAAATTTCCGCCAAATGAAAATATACTAATATTAATCGCACGGTTATTATCGTTTGAGGCTTGGTTGATGATCTTTGCGGCTTGAGGATGAAACATCGCCATGCCTATACCGCTTATCGTTACAGCAAAACAAAGTAGATAAAAATTTGAGCTAAATCCAACACAAGACATACCGCTACCTGCTAGTATAAGCCCGATCAAAACTATATATGGGGTATTTTTCTTATCGTTTATATATCCAATAAACGGCTGGACAAACGAGCCTATAATATTTGCATACAAAACAAGCATGGCTGCGGTTGTGTAGTCATAGTTATAAGTAGCAATCAAAAATGGCAAAATAGCGCTTAATGCACCTTGATTAACATCAGAGCAAAAATGCCCAAAAGATATTAGGTATTTATAAATTTTGTTGTTTGTCATTTAATTTTGCCGAGAGTTAAATTTAAAGAGGGGCTTCTCCCTCTTTAAATTTAAAAAAGCTCCGAGATCTTATCCATCAGCTCTTTGCCGCTGTATTTTGCCGTTAGCTCAACTATCCCAGTGCCGATTATCGCACCATCGGCATAGCCTTTGACCTCATTTACATCAACGCTATTTTTAACACCAAAACCAACTGCAACAGGCAGGTCGCTCTTTGACTTTAGCTCCTTTACCAACATTGCCAAACGCTCATTACTGGCACGTTTTGAGCCGCTTACTCCAATAGCGCCGATAGCGTAGATAAATCCAGATCCAGAAGTTAAAATTTTATCCGTTCTATAGGCTGAAGTTACGCTAATAAGAGGCACAAGCGCTATCTTATGAGCCGTGCAAAGTTTGAAAAATTCACCATTTTCCTCATAAGGCAGATCAGGCACGATAAGCCCGCTTACACCGTATTGCGCGCATGTTTTTACAAATTTTTCCATGCCGTATGAAAATATAAGATTAAAATATATCAAAAACACTATCGGCTTGTTAAATTCACCCTTGCACTCTTTTAAAATTTCAAACACGCTATCGGTATTTACGCCGTTTGCTGCTGTAGTAAAACTTGCCTCGGCTATAAGCTTGCCGTCTGCTAACGGATCTGAGTAAGGCACTCCAAGCTCAAGCAGATCAAGCGAACTTTTGTCATAATTTCGCAAAAATTCTTTCGTGTGTTCTATGCTTGGATATCCTGCGACGATATAGCCGATATTTGCCTTTTTGCCATTAAATGCTTCTCTTATCTTATCCATAAATTTTTCCTTTTTCATAACCCATTATCGTATCCATATCTTTATCGCCTCTGCCTGAAACGTTAACGACTATCGTCTTTTTAGACTCTAAACTTGGGCAAAGCTTTTCTAAATACGCCAAAGCATGCGAGCTTTCTATCGCAGGAATGATACCCTCAAGCCTTGTCGTAAGTCGCAATGCATTGACACACTCATCGTCAGTTATAGCGTAGTATTTTACACGCTTTATATCATGCAAATGTGCGTGTTGCGGACCAACACCAGGGTAGTCAAGTCCTGCAGATATGCTATGAACCTCCTCTATCATGCCGTAAGCATCCTGAAGCACCATGGTTTTCATGCCGTGTATGATACCCTCACGACCGTTTGTAAGAGTTGCCGCATGATAAGGAGTGTTAGCACCAAGACCTCCTGCTTCTATGCCGATTAGTTCGGTGTCTTTATCATCTAAAAATTCGTTAAAAATTCCTATCGCGTTACTTCCTCCGCCAACACAAGCGATGATATAGTCAGCCTTTATGCCATAGTCTTTAAGCTGGGATCTAGTTTCACGCCCTATGATACTTTGAAAGTCGCGCACCATTTTTGGATAAGGATGTGGACCGACAGCCGAGCCTATAACGTAAAACACGCTTTCTATCTCATTTACCCATGCTTGTATCGCAGCCGTTGTCGCCTCTTTTAGCGTCTTTAGACCATCTTCTATGCTAACAACGTTTGCTCCAAGAAGCTGCATGCGGTAAGCATTCAGTTGCTGTCTAGCGATATCAACCGCACCCATATATACATCACACTCTAGCCCTAAAAGTGCCGCCGCAGTCGCACTAGCAACGCCGTGTTGTCCCGCTCCCGTTTCTGCTATGATCTTTTCCTTACCCATCTTTTTAGCAAGCAAAGCTTGTGCTAAAGCGTTGTTTATCTTATGCGCTCCTGTATGGTTTAAGTCTTCTCTTTTTAGATAAATTTTATGCCCATAATGCTCACTTAGGCGCTTTGCATAATAAAGCGGACTAGGACGTCCAACATAATTTTTAAGCAAGTCGTCTAGCTCTGCTTGAAATTGTGCGGTAGATGCGATACTTTCATACGCACTTTCTAGCTCGTCAAGCGCAAACATCACGGTTTCAGGCACAAACTGACCGCCGAATTTTCCAAAATACGCCTTTTTATCCATATTTTTTATCCTTTATTCTATTTTCATTTTGTTATTTACTATAGCGGCTAGCACGGCTACCTTGCTTGGAATTTTTATAAATTTTTCATCTTCAAGCTTGCTATTTGCATCTATTACAAGTGGATGAAATTTTAACGCCGCGCATGCGTTGTTTTCATCTATCCCACCTGCTATACCAAAGCTAAACGGTTCTAAATTTTCAAGCTTTTGCCACTCAAAACTAACACCGTTTCCGCCTAAATTTCTTCCTTTGCAGTCATAAAGCACCATGTCGTTTGGTTCATTTGTTTTTGGAAGATCACCCTCTGAGACACTTAAAACACGCCAAACCTCAACATCTAAATTTTTTAGACCAAGATATAAACTTTGGCTTATTTCGCCATGAATTTGAGCCACATTAAGCATTGCAAATTCACAAAGCTCAACTATCTCGCTATCGCTTTGTCCCGCAAAAACCCCTACACACTTCCTATCCCGCTCCCGCGCTAAGGCTGAAATTTCTTTTGCCGTATCAGGAGCTACCTGACGCACACTTTGTGCAAATATCACGCCTATATAATCAACATCGAATTCAAGCACATCAAGCGCTTCTTTGACGTTTTTGATACCACAAATTTTAAGACGTGTAGCGTTTAAAGAACTCATAGGCTTTCCCGCTTTCTATCGCTTCAAGCACGATCTCTTTGGCATCCATAGGTGTTTTAACCACGTCTGCCGCATATAGTGCAAACATTGCGTTTAGCACAACTATATCAAGCTTTGCGCCCTTTACTTCGCCTCGCAAAGTCGCTCTTAAGATTTCGGCGTTTTCTTCGCTTGTGCCACCCTCTATGTCGGCGTGAAACGCTCTTTTAAAGCCAAATTGCTCCGGCGTTATGCGGTATTCTAAAATTTTACCGTCTCTTACCTCATGAACTAACGTCTCATCGCAAAGCGTGATCTCATCCATACCGTCCATGCCGTGAACAACCAAGGCATGTTTTCTGCCAAGCTTTAAAAGAGTCTTTGCCATTAGTTCGTTCACCTCTTCAAGATAGTTGCCCACCATTTGAAATTTAAGTCCTAAATTCGGGTTTAAAAGCGGTCCTAGCATATTAAAGCAAGTGCCTATTTTCAGACGATCACGCACCTCTTTTATCTCAGCTGTTATTTTATGGAAAAACGCCGCATGGAAAAAGGCTAAATTTTCATTTTTGATCCTCTCGCGATTTTCGTCTATGCTTGCGCTTAGTTTTACACCTAGCGCGCTTAACGTATCGCTACTACCGCTTTTGCTTGTTATGGCTTTATTGCCGTGTTTTGCAACCTTTACACCAAGACTAGCAAGTATAAACGCAACCGTAGTTGAAACATTTATAGTTTTTAACCTATCGCCTCCGGTGCCAACTATATCAAACATATCGCTTGGGTCATTATAAGTTATGGAATATTTTAGGATATTTTGCACCAAAGCCACAACGCTTTCAGAATAAAGGCTCTTTTCGCTTATAAGCACAAGCAAGCCGGCCAGCTGAACAATGTCGTATTCTTTATCGTTTATAGCTTTGCAAATAACAGCGTAATCAGCCCCATCAAGCATCAGACCCTTTTGTAGTTTTATCATAAATGGTGCAAAATTTACCACTTCATTCTCCTTTATCATCTCTTTTTTGTTTATATTTAAAAAATTATCGATTATTTTTTTGCCATACTGTGAAAAATAGCTTTCAGGATGAAACTGAACACCGTATATTGGGCGATCTTTTACCTTTAAAGCCATCACTACGCCATCATCACTTACAGCCAAACACTCTAAATTTTCGCTAAGTTCATCGACATAAAGCGAGTGATAGCGCATGACGCTAAATTTTTGAGGAAGTCCCGTAAATAATGGCTCGGCATTTAAAATTTCAATATCTGAAGTCTTACCATGAAGAGGCTTTTCAAGACGCTTTATCACACCGCCAAAACATAGTCCAATCGCTTGATGACCCAGACAAATTCCAAGTATCGGCTGGGTTAGATCTGACTTTAAAATTTTTAGACAAATTTCACTATCTTTTGGGTGTTTTGGGCCCGGGCTTAAAATTATTTTTGTAGGATTTAGTGACTTTATCTCACCAAGAGTAATTTTATCGTTTCTAACACATAAAATTTCCTCATCGCTTAGATCCTCTAAATACTGTTTTACATTAAAAACAAAACTATCGTAATTATCAATTAAAAGTATCATCTTACCTCTTTGCAATTATCTCTAAAAACCCTAACGACACTGGCGCGTTTATGGCAAATTTCAGCGTATTCATTCTTTGGAGTAGAGTCATAAACTATACCAGCACCGGCTCCCACAAAAACATCTCTAAAGCCTTTTGTGTCGGTCTTTGCATTAAAAAATGCCGAGCGTATCAATATCGCCATTTGCACGTCACCGTTAAAATGTAAAAATCCTATACCGCCGCCATATATGCCTCTTTGAAGACCTTCAAGCTCAGATATGATCTGCATGGCGCGAATTTTTGGCGTTCCACTAAGTGTTCCTGCAGGAAAAATACTTCTAATAACATCAAGCCACGAAAGGTTATCGCGGCAAATTCCATAAACCTCGCTTACGATATGCATAACACTCTCGTAATACTGAATATGCATTGGATTTTTTACAACTACGCTTCTTGGCTTTGCCACATGTCCGATATCGTTTCGCGCCAGATCTATTAACATCTTATGTTCGGCTAGCTCTTTTTCATCGCTTAAAAGATCGTTTTTTAACCTCTCGTCTTCATTTGCATCGCTTCCTCTTGGACGAGTTCCTGCTATCGGTGCAACGAAAATTTTTTTATCTCTCATTTCAAAAACAAGCTCAGGCGAAGAGCCTACGATATCGCCGTAAGGTGTGGGAAAATGAAACATATATGGGCTTGGATTAAGCGTGCTGAGTTTTTTATAAAACTCCACGCTATCTAAATTTGATGAGATTTTTAGCTGTTTTGCAAGAACAACTTGGAAAACATCGCCCGATCTTACATACTCTTTAGCTTTTTCAACAATATCTTCAAAATGTTTCTTTTCGGCATCTAAATCTGTTAAAATTTGAAATTTTGCCTCTTGATATTTACTCTCTAATGGCTTTAGCTCTTTTAAAAACTCGTAATAATCATTATTATCGCCGTAAAATGTATAAATTTTACTCACTTTATCAAAATGTAAATAAGCATTTGCATTTGCGTAAAAAAACTCCGGAAATTCATATGCACACTCGCTAGGCTCGGCTATATCTTCAAAAAATTTAACACTTCCGTGAGCAAAAACACCAAAAAGACCCGCAAACGGAGCTTGGCTCTTTTGAAGATTTGCATTATAATATCCCACGAGTGCGTCTAAATCATAATTTTTAGCGTCAAAATATTCGCAGTCTATGCCGATTATCGCTTGAAATTTATCTTCTGCAAGGTAGCTTTTAGGGAATTTGTTTTTGATCTGTTCGTAGTAAAAAATCGGTTCATATAAGAGCATTTGATTTCCGTTATAAAATTTTACTTTCATTATAAATAAAAAAGCTTTGCATTTTTTAAAATTTAAAATTCTTTTTACATTTTAAACAAAATCAATACGCATTTTACACAACTTTAAATTCATTTTGATAAAATTCAAGTTTTATAAGGACTTACCATGCTATTTGCTCTTTTGTTGATTGTTGGCACATTTGTGGGCTTTATCTCGGGATTTTTCGGTATCGGAGGCGGGACTATCATAGTGCCTATCATGCTAGCTTTAGGCTATAACATCAAAACTGCTATAGGCATAAGCATAACGCAAATGTTAATGGGTGCTATCTTTGGCTCATGCATGAACTATAAAGCCGGTCTTTTGCGTCTAAACAAAGGAATTTATCTAGGTCTTGGCGGCATGAGCGGGGCTAGTCTTAGCGGATATATCGTGGAGCTTGCACCTGAAATTTTACTAGAGAGTATCTTGCTTGCGACATTTGCTTTTTCTATTTTTAGACTTTATTTTACAACCGTCAGTGAAAATTCTTCACCAAATACTTCAAATTTATTGCTATTTTTAGTAGGTTTTTCAGTTGGAGCTATAGCAATTAGTATCGGTATCGGCGGAGCGGTTTTTATAACACCTATTTTGGTTGGATTTTTAGGGTATGAGATGAAAAAGGCGATTTCCATGGGCGTCTTTTTTGTTATGTTTGCTTCTATTTCGGGATTTATTTCTATGGCATACCATGGGCACGTGGAGTATGCAGAGGGCTTTACTTTGGGTATCGGTGCGCTTTTAGGAGTTTATTTTGGCACAAAAACAACTCACAAAACAGACAAAAAAGTTCTTAAAAAATGGTTCTTACTTCTTTATCTGGTCATGAGTTCGTTGATGATAAAAAAGATATTTTTTAGTTAAAATTCTCTAAAAAATACGCCTCGCTTAGCTTGTTGCTAAGCTTATTTAAAAACTCATCCGCATTTTTTAGAGCAAGCGAGGTTTTTATCTCTTCAAGGCTATTTTGACCATCAAATTTTAATGCCGCTTTAGCTTCGCTAGGAGTTAGCTCAACTTTTAAATTTAGCTCATTTGCAAGCAGTATCACAGGACTTGGCTCGTTTATAAAATACTCAAGATAACGTGCAACACAAGGTTTTATGCGAATTTTGCCCTTTTTGTATTTTACATGATGAAATTTCTTTGGTGCTATGCTAACATTTTGTGTGGCAAAAATTTCGATAAGTTGCGAATAAGTGCTTTGCAAATCCTGCTCTAACATATTTGATAGCTCTGACAAATTTAAACTTTGCGGATATGCGTTTTTTAATGCCTCATAAACTGCGTTACCGCTTTTATCGTCTCTTGAGTGAAGGATAAAATTTAATTTACTAAATTCATTCACGCCGATATCCATATCAAAGTCACTCTTGCCGCCTAAAATTTCACTCTTCATAACAAGACTTTTTCTAAACGAGCGATTAAGCATAAAGTCCCTCATCTGCTCGCCCTCTATACGACTTGGGTAGTTTTGCGAGATATGAGCGTCAAAGCGGTAAATCCCAAGACTGTTTCTAAAAATGTCATCAAGCCCTGCATCTATAAGATAGCAAAGCCCGCTCTTCTTAAGAGAAGCGGCAAATTTATAAAAATACATTGGGTCATTTGAAGTCTCTAAAAAATCATGCAAAACATAATAGTCATGTCCTTTTTTGATGATATTTTGCAAGAAATTTGCCTGAGTTAGTAAAAGCTGGGTGCTATCCCTTAGGGTCGGATCATTTTGCGCTTGTAAATTTATTCTAAGATAATCACTTAAAAATTTAAGCTCTTTTTTTGCTTTTTCAAGTCTACTTGTTTGATCTTTTTGAGTAGATGAAACAAATATCATATAATCACGCAAAATATCAAAACTCTTCCAACCCGGATAGACATTATATGAGATATAGGCTATGCCATTTTGGCTTAAAAGCTCGTGTATAAGGCGTAAGATAGCCTCTTTAACCTCATCGCAAACCCAGCTATAAAGCCCATGTGCGATAATATAGTCAAATTTGCCAAGCTCTTTCAACTTATCTTTGTCGATACTTAGGATATCTTTTTCGATAAGTTTAAAATTTTCAAGGCCCATGCCTTTGGCTATCTCGTTACCGACTTTAACCTGAGTGCTTGAGATATCAATACCAACAATATCGGCTTGGCTGTTATGGACTGCAAATGGAAGGATATTGCCACCGTAAGCGCAACCAAGCTCAAGCACACGAGCGGTATTTGCCTTTGGTGCATCTAAGCCTAAAAATTCAGCTACCGACTGAAGTCTTAACGGCGAGCAGTCTGCAAACGCAGCTGAAAAATAAGGGAATTCATCATAGTATTCTTTTACGTTTTGCATTTTTATCCTGGATTTATTGTTATTTATGCTTTTTGTAAAACATAAAGCATCTCTTTGACGTAAGTATCTCTTGCGCCCAAATTTCTACTACCTCTAAAGGCGTTATATCGTTGTTCTAAAATTTTTAGTTCGCCCATTTTGGCAAGATTATGGACAAAATTTTCTCTTGTTATAAAGCCCTCTGAGTTAAACGAGATAAGTACAAACCGCGCTTTTAGTGAATTTATAAGGTCAAAAAATGCTTCGGGCGCTTTTGTCTTTTGGTTGTAAACAGAGCGGTTCCAGTCTTGCGAGATACCGGATACTTTTGAAATTTCACTTGGTCTTTCGTTTTTAGCGATCAAATTTAGCATGAAGTAATTTGAACTATAAGGGTGCTGGTTATAAGGAGGATCAAGATATACAAGATCAAGCGTGTCAAGATCTGAAACAATGGCGTTTGCATCCTTTTGAAACACCGTATACGGCACACTAAAATTTGAAAAAACAGGCATTTTAAGCAAGATATCGCCGGTTATTCGTTTTAATGCGTTTTGCCCCTCTCCTCCGTATTGTCCTATGCCCTGTTTGTTTTTATAAAATCCCTTAAACACGCCGCTTGTATTTGCGCGGTTGCTAGCCTCATAAAGCAAGGGTGCGATAAAGAATTTTTGCATTTCACAAGGTAGATCATCGATCAAATTTCTAGCCGTATCGATAAATATCGCATTTTTTCTAGTGTAAAAGGCACGTTCGCCTTTTTGTATGTTTTTATCATCTTTTGGCGCATAAAGCTCTGTTATAAACCCTGGCTTTAGTTCCTTGTTTATACGCTTTACAAATGCTTGATATGATGCTTTTAAATGTGTCTTAAACTCTTCATCGGCATTGTATAGATAGCATTCGTTTGCTATACGCGAGTAAAGCTCGATGTCGTTTGCTATTATAAAATTTGAATGCTGTTTTAAAAACCTAGCCACTATGCCAGAGCCTGAAAACAGATCACCACAGCTAAGTTTATCTTTATCAAGCTTGCTCTTGGCATACTTTACGCCCTGCCCGATAAGCCCGAGCAAGGCGCGTTTGTTGCCAAGATATGTTAAAATTTGTTCTTTTAAAAAGGCGGGATTTTCAGCCATTTTTACGAGCAAATTCTTTCATAAAATCAACCAAAATTTTTACATCGTTTTGACTTACGGCATTGTAGATTGAAGCACGTATGCCACCTAAATGACGATGTCCTTTAAGCCCTAGCATGTTGTGTTTAAGCGCTTCTTCTACAAACAAAGGCTCAAGGGTGGCATCAGGAGTGATGTTATAGCTTACATTCATTACTGAACGATGCTCTTTTTGTGCGTGTCCTTTGTAAAAGCCACTAGATTCGTCAATCGCATCATAAAGCAACTTAGCCTTAGCGTCATTACGAGCTTTTATGCCTTCTAGTCCGCCATTATCCATTATCCACTGCATTGTTAAATTTAATAAATATATTGCAAATGTCGGCGGTGTATTATAAAGACTTTTTGCGTCCGCATGGGTTTTGTATCGTAAAAATGTCGGCACATTTTGACTACTTACGCGCTCTATCAAATCCTTTCTTATTATCACGATAGTTACACCACTAGGACCGGCATTTTTCTGTGCTCCGCCGTATAAGATACCAATATCACTAAAATCAAGTGGCTGCGAGAAGAAGTCACTACTTGCATCAACAACAAGCGGTGCTTTACTTTTTGGAAGTGCTTTATACTGAGTGCCATATATCGTGTTGTTTGAGCAGATATAAGTATAGTCTGCATCATCGCCAAATTTTATCTCGGGAATATAGCTAAATTTATCATCTTCGCTTGAAGCTGCGACACGGACATTTACACCCATTAGCTTTGCTTCTTTTATGGCCTTGTTTGTCCAAACGCCCGTGTTTGCATACTCACACACGCCGCCTTGACTTAAATTCATCGGTATCATAGCAAACTGCAAATGTGCTCCGCCTTGTAAAAATAGCACCTCATACTCATCGCCTATGCCATAAAGCTTTTTAATCTTATCCATCGCGCCAAAATGCACCTCTTCATAGGTCTTTGAGCGATGTGAAATTTCCATAACAGAGTAACCCTCTCCTCTATAATCAACAAGCTCTGACTGCGCGTGTTCTAGCACGCTCAAAGGTAGTCCCGTAGGTCCTGCACTAAAATTTATCATTCTCATGTTTGCTCCTTAAATTTTGGCTGTTATCTATAAAATTTTTGCTTTTTTAATGGCGTTTTGTCCGACAAGTTCTACTTCGTCGCCCGCTTGCAACTCTTCAAGTATAGCATTTGTGTTATTTAAGCGCACTTGAATTAAGCCTTTTGTGCTCTCAAAAAAGCTCTGGCGTGCCTTATATGTAGCATTTAACTCATTTATCTTGCTCTCAAGCTTTAAAATTTTACCCCTTAAAAGCATATCAAGCTTTTGAGAACTTGCTAAAATTTGTGCTATTTTAAGATCAATTTTGACTTTTAGGGCATTCGTAGAAAGTTTTGCCATGATAAAATTTAGTCTATTTTCAAGCTTTGAAATTTTTTGTAGCATAACCGTATCAAGCGACTTTTCAACAGCGTCTAAATATTGTAGAATTTCATTTTCATCTGGCAAAATTTGCATCATAGCAGCTGTTGGGGTCGGTGCCCTAAAGTCAGCCACAAAGTCACTTATGACATAGTCTATCTCATGCCCTATCGCCGATATTACAGGCGTTTTAGCGTCAAATATCGCCCTAGCAAGACCCTCATCGTTAAAACACCACAAGTCTTCCCTACTACCGCCTCCGCGCGCCAATATAATCACATCAACGCCATATCCGTCAGCTTTTTTAAGCGCACTTATGAGCGAGGTTGGTGCATTTTGACCTTGAGTTAATGCATCAAATATAAAAATTTCAGTCAGCTTCCAGCGAGAGTTAGCGACCTTTAGCATGTCTTGTAAAGCCGCAGAAGTTGCCGAAGTAACAAGTGCGACCTTACGAGGCATACGCATAAGTTGCTTTTTGTAAGACGTGTCAAAAAGCCCCTCCTTTGATAGCTTTTCTTGGAGTTGCTTAAACGCAAGTTCTAGCTCGCCCTCGCCGTCAGGACGCATGGATGAGGCGATAAGCTGATAGCTCCCGCTTGGTGTATAAAGCGAAATTTTACCGTAAATTTGCACCTTCATACCATCTTTAACGTCAAATTTAAGTTTGGCATTACTCATACGATACATTACGCACGAAATCGCCGCTCGCTCGTCCTTTAGTGTAAAATACCAATGCCCAGAGCCATGCTTTGTAAGACGCGAAATTTCACCGACTACTTCAACATACTCAAAATGCGTCTCAAGCAAAGCCTTAGCTTGTTCGTTTAACTCAGATACGCTTAGCATTTTGCACCGTTAAAATTTATTAAATCTTTGGCATAAATTTTTAGTGTATTCATAAATTTTTGAACGTTAATTACAATGTGTTTTTTCTTAAGCGTAGTAGATTTTAAAATTTTAAAATCAACCGCAGGCACAAGAAAAGACCAAGCGGTCATTAGCGCACTTTCTTTGCGATAAATAGCGTTGAGATATCCATACTAAAACCGCGACACACCTCAACTTCAAATCCCGCTTCATAAAGCTCATCACAAAAAGTCTTTGCGTCTAAGAAATTCTCTATCGAGCTTGGCAGGTATTCGTAAGCCTCTTTGTTTTTAGAGATAACTCCGCCTATACGAGGTAAAATTTTACTAAGATAAAAGTCCCTTGTCGATGTTATAAGACCTTTTTTACTGCGTTTTGTAAATTCAAGCACAACCACATAACCGCCTGGTTTTAAAACACGGTTAAACTCACGTAGTGCAGCCTTGCGCTCTACTACGTTTCTTATGCCATAACTTATACTTAAAATTTGAGCAAATTCATCACCTAAAGTCGTGTTATCCGCATAAGCTTCGATAAATTTAAAATCCGGAAATTTAAGTCTTGCAGCATCAAGCATGCCACTTGAAGGGTCAACCCCCACAAGCTCGTCTATATGAACTCCAAATTCACGTGCCATACTCTTCCAAATACCCATCATATCGCCTGTTCCACACGCTACGTCTACGATATTTATACTTTGTGCGCGAAATTTTTCAAGCATGTATCTGCAAGCAAATTTACGCCAGCTAACATCTATGCCAAGACTCAAAACACGATTTGCCAAGTCATAAGTAGGCGCTATCTCATTGAACATTTGAACTATTTTTTGTTGTTTTTCCATAAATTTTAAGACCTTTTTAAATGTAATAATACTTTAATTTTCGTGAAATTTTACATGTTTTTTCGACAAATTTTACCCTTTTTTGCAAAATTTCTTCTCTTAGTTTATAAATTTGTTTATAAATTTTTGACTGTAGTTTTTTCACTCTTTGGCTTGGCGGCATTTTGTCTAAAATTTCAAGCCATATATCGCGATCTTGAAGCGAGCCAAAAAGCTCTTGCATAAATTTAAGACGACTTTCGTATTTTTTAAAATTCCCGACATAAAGAGTGTTTGAAAAATACTCCATAGCATATCTTAAACGCTTAAGTTCGATCCTGATCTTATGAAATTTTTCGTTTGCACTTTTTTCATTTAGGGCCATGATCTTGCGCTCAAATGCCACAAGTTCTCTTCGTATATGATATGACGCGACTGTTTTTAGATCAAGCTTGGCTTTTGGACCGTTATAAAAGTCGCTTTCTTCTTTTAAGAACAACTCCCAATCATCTAAAAATTCATAATTTTTAACATCGCTTAGAAATTTTTTTATCTCTTCGCTCTCTTTTTCATTGGCTTTACTTATAAAATACACTATCTCATCAACATTTTTTTGAGAGCTCAAAAAGTCCAAAAATACATCAAAATCACGTTTTAGGTTTGTAGAATTTGCCAAAATTTTAAATTTATCACTAAAAATTTCAGTCGTTTTTTGGTCAAAAATATCACTAAACATACGAAGCAAAGAGCGATTTTTACGTAAATTTACGCGAAACTGATGAAGCACCTCCTCATCAAATATCAAAAGATACTCATCTTTGTATTTTTTGATATTATTTAAAATTTTAAAAAACAAAACTCTAAACGCCTCTTTGCTGTCCATGTTAGGTGGAAATTTAAGCTCGACATCGCTATTTTCCAAAACATTAAAGATATTGTTTATACTAAAATTTACATTTGGATCGCCGCATATCGCAAGATTTTTATTTTTATATCTTGCATCACATGTAACATCGCTGTGTATAAAATTTGAAAAAAATTCAGGCAGCTTATAAAAAACGGCAGTTTGCTCATCTTTAAATTCAACCTCAAACGTGCAAAGTCCGTTTAGTTCAGCGTTAAAAATGTCGATATTGCAGGAGTTATTGTTTAGCTTAAAGAGATAACGATCTTTTTGTATAAGTGTGCCGATGCGATTTTTAAGAGCCTCTTTAAACTCTTTTTTGTCGCACTCGCACTCGTTTTCTTCGCGTATAAGTCCTTTGCCGATTTTAATGGTTTTTATAAATTTACCATCTTCGCTTCGGTATCTTATCTCTTCGTTTTTTGTGATTTTTATGTAAAATTGCAAAATTTCAAGGTGCTTAAATTTCAAACCTTCTTTTTCTAAGAAACTAATAATTTCAGCATTATGAAGCAAAAATTTACGCTCTATCTCTAAACCCATCAATGCCCCCTGAAATTTTTTATATATTTTATCAGGTTATGGCTTAAAATGCGAAAGAAAGCGCCTTTTATCTACAATGTTTACAGCTTTTTACACTCGCTACTATGTTTAATCTCTCTATGATATTGCAAAGTTTTTGCTCTAATTTCTCTTGGTATTTTCCAAGCTCAGAGTCTTCGTAGCTTACATCTTCAACATTTCCGCAACCCTCGCAAACAACGTGTATATGCGGATGCTCGTAGATGTCGTATCTTGGTTTTTGATTTACGATATTAACCTCGACAACAAGACCTTCATCTTTTAAGGTATTTAAATTTTTATAAACGGTTGCCAGCGAGATCGATGGGTTTTCTTTTAAAATTTCCTCATAAAGTTCATCGATAGTCGGGTGTGTGTGACGATCAAGTATCTTTAAAACACTCAATCTTTGCGGTGTCACTTTTAGTCCAGAGTGTTTTAACATTGATATATACTGCATATTATTTCCTATTTTTTTAGAGAATAATACTACATTTACTTTTAAAAATGGCTTTATTATCTAATATTAATTATCTAATAATAATTTTTGGGCTATTTGTTCTGCACTTATACCAAGATAGTTTTCAACTTCTGCGGTATTACCGTGTGGAATAAAAGCGTCATTATACTCAAAACTTGCTATAGATACGTCATAAATTCTATTGTCTTGCAAAAATGCGCTTAAAATTTCACCTACTCCGCCTTTTTTGGCGCTATCGCTAATGATATACCATTTTTTGCAGCTCTTACTAAGCTCCAAAAGCATCTCTTTATCAAGCGGCTTTACAAATACCAAATCAACAAGACTCACATCAAGGCTATCCTTGAGTAAATTTCTTACACTAAGACCCTTTGCAACAGCATTACCGTAACAAATTATCGCCGTGTCAGCGCTTCCTTTGATTAAAATTTCGCCTTTGCCAAGCCTAAAATCCTTTGCCTCAAATTCATCATTTAAACCAAAAGCTCCACGAGGATAGCGAAAAGCGCTAACTCCTTTGTAATGATAGGCAAATTCCATGGCTTTTTTCATGCTAGTTTCGCAACGTGGGGCAAACATCACAACATTTGGGATAGCGTTTAAAAAGCTTATATCAAAAGCACCCTGATGTGTCTCTCCGTCTTCTCCGACTATGCCAGCTCTATCCATAGCAAATGTGATATTTAATTTTTGTATACAAGCATCATGTATAAGCTGGTCGTATGCGCGCTGCATAAAAGTAGAGTAGATAGCAACGAACGGTTTAAAGCCCTCTTTTGCCATCGCCGACATTGAAGTTACCGCGTGTTGTTCAGCGATCGCCACATCCCAAAAACGCTCTGGAAATTTTTCTATCAAAGCGTCTAGCCCCGTGCCTGTTGGCATGGCTGCTGTTACACCGACGATGTCGCTATGCTCTCCAGCCATCTTTAAAAGATGTTCGCTAAATATTGCCGTGGCTGACTTGTTTGACTGTTTTTTTATAAATTCCCCGCTCTTTAGGTCAAATGGACCAACTCCATGCCAACCGGCAAGATAACCCTCTGCATACTCGTATCCTTTGCCCTTTAAAGTCTGAACATGCACAATAACAGGCTTTCTCATCGCTTTTGCTGTTTCAAAAGTGCTTAGAAGCGAAGAGAGATCATGCCCGTTTACCGGACCTATATACTCAAGTCCTAACTCTTCAAAAAACATACCAGGAGTGATAAGTCTTATGCCCTCTTCCATCCTGCGCGCCATGTAAGCGGCACCGTCTGGCATATACTCTAAAAATTTCTCGACTCTGCCTTTAAATTTTTGGTAAAACTGTCCAGCCATCATCTGGCTTAAATACTTGCTAAGCGCGCCGATGGGTTTACTTATGCTCATTTCATTATCGTTTAGCACGATAACACATGGGTATTTTCGGTCGCCTAACTCATTTAACGCCTCATACGCCATACCTCCGCTAAGCGAACCGTCACCGATAATAGCAACAGGTATGCGGTCTTCATTCTTTAGTTTTATTGCCTTTGCTGCGCCCACGGCTAGCGATATAGATGTAGAACTGTGCCCCGCGATAAAGTAGTCAAATTTACTCTCACTGGGCTTTGTATATCCGCTTACGCCTCCAAATTTACGCAAGGTATCAAACTGATCCCAGCGTCCGGTTAGTAGCTTGTGCGCGTAACTTTGATGGCTTACGTCAAATATAAAAGGATCTTTTTTGACATCAAAAATATAATGCATAGCTACGATGATCTCGACTGCACCGATATTAGAGCTTAAGTGTCCGCCGTTTTTGCTTACGGTTTGTAAAATTTTATCTCTAAGCTTATGGCAAAGCTCGTTTAGTTCTTCTAAATTT
Source organism: Campylobacter sp. RM9328 (assembly GCF_012978615.1). Lineage (NCBI taxonomy): Bacteria > Pseudomonadati > Campylobacterota > Epsilonproteobacteria > Campylobacterales > Campylobacteraceae > Campylobacter > Campylobacter sp. RM9328. The sequence continues at coordinate 46,374 of NZ_LIWF01000002.1, forward strand.
AATCTTTTAATATCCAAATTTTGCACTTACTCACCAACCAACATTTTTAACTTTTCAATCCTAGTTTCGATAGTCGCGTCAATGTTTCCAACCTCACTAATAATCACAACCCCACCCTTGCTAATAGCATCATCGGGAATGATTTTGATATTTTCTTTTGCACTAAAGTGCGACTTTAGATACTGAGCGTCGTCCGGATGAACTCGAATTTGGATATTTTTTGCATCGCTTAAATCACGCACCAAAGAGCTTGAGATATTTGTAGCTATGAGTGCCGAATTTGATGAAATTTCTTTTGCAACTATCTCTTTTGCTATTAAAGTAGCAGCATCGGCAAGTTCAGTCTCGCTCTTTTTTAAAAATTCTTCAAATTTATCATATTCGTCATCAAGTTTTGCAATAGATGATGTAAATCTAGCTTCAAGCTCAGCGATCTTAGCTTCATATGATGTGCTTGCTTGAGCTAAACCTTCGTTTCTGCCATCCTCTTTTGCGCGTAAAATTTCACTCTCAAGCCTTTTAGCAAATTCACTTTCTTGGTTTTCTATTTGCATTTGAAGCTTGATGATGTTTCCACTAAGTTCGTCAGTTTTTTTAAGCAATTCTTCAACAAAATTTACATCAAAACCTGCTTGAGGCTGGTTTAAACTTTGCTGTGGTTGTTGGAACTGGCTTTGCGCAGGCTGGATAGGATCAGACTCTTGCGTCTGTGCAACCTGGCTTTGCGGAGTAGCATACTCCACAGCAGGCTCGTCAGAAACCATTAACATCTCTTCGCTGTATTCGTTACCTCTGCTGTCATTACCCAGTACCTTAAAGCGGTAGTTCTCAACAAAATGCGTTGATGCATTTTCGTTTGTTATGACGCTACTTTTCATTTTCTACTCTATCATCTCGTCTGCTTCACCGACTTGGAATACTCCCTGCTCGGCTAGAGCTTGAACTGCTTCTACTATGCGACGCTGCGCCTCTTCGACATCCTTAACACGAACGGCTCCAAGATAGCTCATCTCCTCTTTAAACGCTTCAGATGCACGCTGCGACATATTGCCAAGGAATTTATCTCTAAGAGCCTCACTTGAGCCCTTAAAGGCAACCATAAGGTCTTTTTTATCAACATTTTTAAGAATTTCTCTAATGGCGGTATCATTAAGCGTGATAATATCTTCGAAAGTAAACATAAGCTCTTTGATTGTAGTTGCAAGCTTTTGATCGTTTTGTTCGATCCTCTCGATAGTTGTTTTGCTAGCTTTTTGGCCAAGGCGGTTAAGCACCTCTGCAACGGCTCTTGGACCGCCGACTTCGACTTTGTATGAGGTAAGACTTTCAAGTTTACCTTCAAGGACGGTAGAAACACGTTTGATAACAGACGGGCTGATATCGCCTAAATTTGCCATCCTAATCACAACTTCCCCTCTAAGCTCATCGCTAAAAAACGAAAGCGTTTCCGCCGCACTCGTAGAGTCCATGTGAGCCAGGATTAGCGCGATAGTTTGCGGGTGTTCTTTGATGATAAAGTCGGCTAGTTGCTGAGGCTTGATCTTACTAAGATAGCCAAAGCTTTTTGTATTTTCCATACTTTTTGCTAGTTTATCAAGGATCTTTTGCGCCACTTCGGCTCCAAAAGTTCGATATAAAATTTCTTTTGCGTATTCTAAACCACCGCTTCTCATGTATTGATTTGACTGCATGAGAGCATAAAATTCTTCCAAGATAGCAGCAGCTACTTGCTTGTCTATGTTTCTTGCGGTTGCGATATATCCCGATATATCAGTGATAACATCAACATCCATATGAGAAAATATAAGGCTCGTCGCCTCCTCACCAAGCTGAATAAGAAAAATAGCAATCTTTTCAGGCATAGAAAGGTCATCATATATCATCTTTTGTTGTTCGGTTAATTTTACTGACACTAAATCTCCTTGCGGACGTTAAAGTCGCTATCGTTTCTAACTAGCTCTTGAAGTAACGACGCTATCTCTTCGTTTCTATCAATCACCATATTTCTTATCTTTTCAAGAAGCACATCATATCTAAGCTCATCCTCATTAAAGTCACCGCTAAGACCAAGTTGCTCCTCAACCTTTCGTCTTGCCGCCTTAAATTTCTCAAGTGTATCTTCCGCATCTGTTTCGATCTCTTCAAGCTGATCTTGTAACATTTGTGGATCGTCTTCTTTTGTCTCTTCAAGCATTTTCTGCATAAAGACAACGATGACCTTTTTATAAAACACATAAAGTAGTAGCACGACAAAAAGATATTTAAATATCGGCATAAACGGCATGATATAATTTTGCATAAAACCGTTTACTCGTTGGTCTGTGCTTAAATCATCTTTAAATTTAAATTCAAAATTATCAAGCGTGACCTCATCACCTCTTTGCTGGTTATATCCAATAGCTTGTTTGATCAAATTTGTTATAGACTCTTTTTGTGCGGGTGTAAGCTCTACAAATTCTATCTCACCGGTATCTTTACCGTTTTCATCTTTTTTGCTTTGATACTTACCGTCAACAACGACTGCAGCACTAACTCTAACAATACTTGCAAACTGACCTTTTATGTTTGTAACTTTTTTTGAAACTTCGTAGTTTGTTTGTTGTGAGCTTTTATTGTATTGCTCTCTTATGTTGCCATCTTCAAGACCTTGAACCGGGCCTATATTACTAACGGCACCCGGTACTCCCTGGATCTCATTTGGAGAGGTTCCTTGACGTTTTTCTTCGATATTGCTTTCGCTTCTAACCACGTTGTTTGGGTCATAAACTTCACTCAAGCTATCTTTTTTATCAAAGTCAAATTCTATATTTACCTTTGCAACAACACGCTCACTACCTCCTACTATCGGAGAAAGAACGTTTATGATCTTTTGCTCGTAGTTATTTTCAAATTCTCGCTTATATCTTATCTGCTGAGCGATCATCTCACTATCAAATTCGCCATCCTCTTCGCCAAGAGCTATGCCGTCTTGATTTACGATCTTGACATTTTCTATATTTAAATTTGTAACTGCGGCTGCGACTAAATTTTTAATACCAAAAATTTGCTTTGAATTTAGACTTATACCCTGCTTTAGCTCAACAACGATCGAAGCCGTCGGAGGTGCTTGGCGTTCGGTAAATACCGTCTCTTTGGGTATCGCAATGCGCACAGTTGCTTTTTGTATAGTTGAAAGGCTTTCTATCGTTCTAGCAAGCTCTCCCTCTAGTGCACGTTGAAATTTCACGCGCTGTTCGGCATCGGTCGAGCCAAATTCTTGTTTGTCAAATATCTCAAAACCTATCTTGCTATCTTTTGGAATTCCAAGCGTAGCAACCGCGATACGTTCTCTATAAACATCCGCGGTAGGAACAAGGATAGTACCTTCGTTTGCAAGCTTGTATTTTACTCCGTCTTTATTTAGTTGATCAACTATCAAGGCGGAGTCATTTGGGCTTATGTTTTCAAAAAGCACACTATAGCCTGCGTACGTATCGCCTCGCATATCTTTGTATATACTTAAAAAAACTAAAAATCCCACAACAACGACAACCGAGCTTGCCGCTACTATCCTCTGCTTTAGTGTTAGTTTTTGGTAAATTTGACTTATTTGCTGAAGTAATGCCCGAAAATCCATATCTTCACTTTAACATTTCTTTTAACTCTTTAAGCACCCTATCGTTTTGCCACGGCTGGCCTATGGTTATACGCAAAGCATTCATGCCGTAACTTTTAAGATCCCTTAAAATTATACCTTTTTTTAACATTTTTTGCACTATTTCGCTTGCGTTTTGCTCTTTAAATTTAAATGTAATAAAATTAGTATAGCTAGTGATAAATTCTATATCGAATTCGCGAGCAAATTCCTCATATCTAGTCATCTCTTTGAAGTTATTTTCAAGAGATTTTGTAACAAATTCTTCATCTTTTAGGGCCTCTATCGCGGCTTTTAAACTAAGAGTTGTTATGTTAAAAGGAGAGCGGATTTTACCTAGTTCTGCTATTATATTTTCATCAGCTATACCGTATCCTACGCGCATGCCACCAAGTCCGTAAGCCTTTGAAAATGTCCCAAGATAGATCGCATTTTTAAATTCATTTACGATCTTAGCAGGATCTATCCATTTTTTCTTATCTTTAAATTCCGCAAATTCATTATACGCACAATCAAAAACAACAAGTGTTTCTTTGCTGATTTCATTTAAAAATTTATATACCTCGTCTGCATCCAAGCAGCCTCCAAGCGGATTATTAGGAAGGCATAAAAATATGATCGCGATCTCATCTTTGTTAGCTTTATAAATTTCTAAAAATTCAGTCAAATCATGCTCTTGTGCTTTCGTGCGATAAACTTTAGCCCCTACGTGCTTTGTGTAAATTTCATACATAGCAAAGGTTACGCCAGCCATCAAAACGGCATTTTTTTCATTTGCTTTTGCGTGTATGCAAAATTCTATCACCTGATCACTTCCGGAGCCTATGATTATATTTTTTGCACCGATATTAAATTTACTAGCTAGAGAATTTTTAAGCTCAAAGTAGCTATCGTCAGGGTATAAAAACGCATTTTTAGCCACATCTTTTATCGCGTTTACAACACGCTCGCTAGTGCCAAATGGGTTTTCATTGCTTGCAAGCTTTACAACATCTTTTGGTTCTATTCCAAACTCTCTAACAACAAGTTCTATAGGCTTTCCTGCTTCGTAATTTACAAGTTGGGCTAAATTTTCATTAAATTTCATTGTTCGTCTCCGTTTAAATAGCTTCCAAGCCAAGTGATCTCGGCACCGCATTCTTTTGCTAACGAAAAGACATTTTGGACTTTCTCGTCATCAACATGACCTTCAAAATCAAGATAGAAAACCGACTTAAATTCGCGTTGTTTTATCGGACGGCTTTCTAATTTTGTTATATTTATATTTTCATTTTTAAAAATTTGAAGTAAGTCCACAAGACTTCCGGGCTTATGATCAGTCTTTGCAAGTATCGAAGTCTTAGAGCCTTGTGCTTTTGCATTTTTAAAGTCACTTAGTATAAAAAATCTCGTTCTATTTGCCATATTATCCTCTATGGTGTCATAAAGAATAGGCACATTGTGAAGCTTTGCCGCTATCTTCGAGCAAATGGCTGCCGAGTTTGAATTTTTAGAAGCAAGATAAGCAGCTTCAGCGGTTGATCTTGACGGTATAAATTCCACATCCAAAAGCATATGATCTTCTAAAAATTTACGACACTGGTTATAGCCTTGGGGATGTGAATATATCTTTTTTATATCTTTTATGTTTTCGCACTCGCTTACAAAACTGTGGTGTATGTCAAGATAAAGTTCTGCAACTATCTTAATATCAGGGAATTTTCTAAAACAGTCAAGAGTAGCGCCCACTGCGCCTTCGGTGTTATTTTCGATAGGAACAACGCCGTATTTTACCTCTTTTTGAGCAAGTATATTAAACACGGCTTCTATGGTTGCAAGTGGCAGATAAGAGCTCATCGCACCAAATCTACTCTCCGCGGCTTGATGAGTATATGTGCCTTCAGGTCCGAGATAGGCTATCTTTTGAGGCATCTCTAAATTTCTGCTAACTGCAAAAATTTCAAGATATATAGCCTCTATCGCCGCACGGTTTAAAAGCCCGCCTTTACGATTTATTAAGCGGTTTATTATCGCTTTTTCGCGCTCGGGTCTATAGATAGGAGCGCCGCTTGTTTGCTTTAAAACTCCTATCTTTTTAACAAATTCCATTCTCTCATTTAATTTTGACAAGACAAGATCATCTATCTCGTCGATATTTTTACGAAGTTCGTTTAACTCTTGCATGTTTTTCCTACATCAAATCTTTTTCAAGCGCGACTATATCCTCAAAACTCTCTCTACGTCTAATAAGCCTATCTTCACCGTCTTGCACCGCTACTTCAGCTGCGCGAGCTCGTGAGTTATAGTTAGAACTCATTGTAAAACCGTAAGCCCCGGCACTTTTTACCACAAGCAAATCCCCGCTCTCGCATGCAGGTAGATTTAAATTTTTAGCCAAAAAGTCGCCGCTTTCACATATCGGTCCGACTACATCGCAAAGTCCGGCACTTGTGTTTTTGCCGACAACATTTACATCATGATATGCACCGTATAAGCTGGGACGGATAAGGTCATTCATCGCACCATCTACTACGATAAAACGCTTTTGCTTATTAAATTTCTCATACAATACGCTAGTTACGAAGTATCCTGCATTTCCCACGATAAAACGTCCGGGCTCGCAAACTATCGTTAGGTCTTGCGCGCTTAATTGTCCTAAAATTCCTTGAGCGTAGTCATACAAGCTAACATTGTTTTCATTTTGATAAACGATACCTACACCGCCTCCGACGTCAAAAAATTTAATATCTATATCAAGCGCCTTTAACTCACGCACAAGTTCGCTTACTATACCTGCCGCTTCGATGATAGGCTCGATATTTGTAAGCTGTGAACCGATATGAAAATGCACTCCGATAGGCTCTATATGAGGTGAGTTTTTAGCATAGATATACATTTTCTTGCCGGTTGTGATATCAACACCGAATTTATTTTCATTAAGTCCGGTTGAGATGTATGGGTGTGTTTTTGCGTCTACGTCAGGGTTGATACGTATGCTTATGCGAGCTTTTAAATTTAGCTCCTTCGCGATACTTTCAAGACGATACATCTCGGCTTCGCTCTCTAAATTTATCATTAAAATTTCGTTTTCAAGCGCCTCTTTTAGCTCGTCGTCGCTTTTACCTACGCCGCTAAATATGATTTGATACTTTTTGGCTCCCGCCATGATCGCGCGTCTTACCTCACCGATGCTTACGCAGTCAAATCCTGCTCCAAGCTCTGCTAAGAGTTTTAAAACACTTAAATTTGAATTTGCTTTTACTGCGTAGCATATCAGGGATTTTCTAGCGTGAAACGCATCTTTTAGCTCGTTGTATCTACTTTTTATATGATCAAAATCATAAACATAAAGAGGGGTTTTGTATTTTTGTGCGAGAGCTTTAAAATTCATAAAATAACCTTTGTTAAAATGGGTTGATTTTACAAAAAAAATGCCAAAATTTGGCTTAACGATGCGTTTTTAGAAGATAAAGAGCATAAAGCATGAGACCAAAAACTGGCAAAACTATGCCAAGCTCAGGCAAGATGACCGAATTTTGAGAAAATTTACCAAGCACAAACAGCAATCCCCAAACCACAAGCGTGCTCACAACAAAGACAAATGTAGCAAACGCAAGGTTAAAAAACCTACCCGTAACAGGCAGATGATAGTAAAGTATAAGCACTAAAAACGGTGCGAAAAACGGTGCTATCGCAAGCGTATAAAAAACCGACTTAGCTCCGTCAAGCTCAACACCTTCGTCTTTAAACGTAAAGATAAAATCAAGCACATCAGGTATACTAAAACTCGTTCTCTCACTCGTGTTTGCGCTTTGGATGCTTTTTGGGGTAAATCCCTTGAGCCCTTGACTTCGGGAGATATTTTGCACTTCAAGACCTTTTGCGCCAAGCTCTAAATTTGACGGCAAATATGTAACATTCATGTCTTTTAGTAACCATCTATTATCTTGAAAGTCGGCACTTTTAGCAAATGCGGTTGAGACTAAATTTGTGCCGTTTATATCAAAAATTCGCAAGTCGTTAGCAGTTTTTTCAAGTAAATTTAGCTCTTTTATATATATAAATTTGCCTTCGAATTTTAAAAAAGTATCGGTTGTGCTTTTACCAAAAGTAGCATTTGCGATATTTTTTTGAAATTCGTATGCGTATGCAAACGGGGTGCAATTTAACCCAACGTATATAATCGTTACACATAAAGATATAAAAAACGGCGGTAAAATAAGTGCGTTTTTACTCACACCAAGAGCATAAAAACTGATAAGTTCGTTAGAGCGAACCATATTTATATGCGCTACGATAATAGCAAAAACAAGCGAGATCGGCATAACGTAAGATGTTGCCGTAAGCATTGTAAGACCAACATAAAGCAACTGCAAGTTTGCAGAACTCGGTAGATCTTTTAAATTTGTAAGTAGATCAATACCGACATAAAAAAGCTCAAGTGCAAGAAAGATTATCAAAAACGACTTTAGATAAACCCAGCCGACATATCTGGCATAAAGATTCATATCTCTACGCCTTTTTTGATGCTAAATTTCTGAGAAATAGCATTTATATCGCTTTTTAAAAGCTCAACTACGGCCTCTTTGCAGTGAATTAAAATTTTATCTAAATACTCTTTCTCGGCTTGGCTAAATTCGCCTAAAACAAAATTTGCCGCATTTCCCTTGCGTCCGATACCGATACGAACACGCTCATAGTCGTTGCCGATAAGATTATCGATAGACTTTATACCGTTGTGTCCGCCGCTACTTCCGCCTTTTTTAAATCTTACTGCGCCGAAATTTAGATCCAAATCGTCATGTATCACTATAATTCTATCAGGTTTATAAAAGTCATTTACGGCCTTTACGCTATTGCCTGATAAATTCATATAAGTTTGAGGTTTTAAAAGTAAGGTATTTTTAAATTTATAAAGTTCGCCTTGAAATTTAGCCGAACTAACATCGATAAATTCAGGACTCTTAAGTAGATCTATCAGCATAAAGCCGACATTGTGTCTTGTGTTTTCATACTGTTTTGTGGGGTTTCCAAGCCCCACGATAAGCGTCATCAACCAGCCTTATCTAGCTTTGATAACCCCAAGAACAGCAACACGATCCGTATCAACGATAGTGACACCTGCAGGAACTGCTATGTCACGAACCAAAATCGTATCATCAACGTCAAGCTTACTAACATCTACATCAAATGAATTTGGTAGATTTTCAGCTGTACATTTTACTGCTAAACGACGTTTTGACTGGATCAAAACACCCTTGTTTTTAAGACCTATCGGAGTGCCTACAGGTTTAACAGGGATCATATATCTTGATACAACACCAGGAAGTGCCACTTTAAGGTCAACGTGTTTTAAGTCGTTTGTTACAACGTCTCTTTGGTAGTCAACAATAACAACGTTATATACCTTGTCGCCAACTTTTACATCAAACGCAAGGGTCTCTTTTTTACGTGCCTCTTTTATAAAGTCATTGACTTTAAATGCAGCAGCAATATTCTCTAATCCCTTACCGTAAATGTTCGCGATTAGATAACCATCTCTTCTTAAAGCCTTTGCAGACTTCTTACCGATACTCTCTCTAACGATACCTTCTAACATCGTTATCCTTTCATAAAAAATAAACGCCGAGTATATCTTAAATTTGTTAAATTTAAGATAAATTTAACCAACCGGTAAAGTCTAATTATAGCTTTATCGCCGGTATCGTGACGTTGTGTTTTGATTACAATTTTTTTAGTGCGATTATATCATTGCCGATATCGTTTATGTTTTGCTCTTCGTTTGATGTCTTAGATCTTGATAAATTTACATTTTTTATCTTTATCTCAAGATCGTTTCGTCTGCTTGACTTTTCTAACGCCTCATTGGCACTTATAATGTCGTCTGAGTAAAGCTCGAGCAAATGCTGGTCAAAAGTCTGCATACCATAGGTGTTTTTACTCTCGGAAATAGCCGTGTAAATATCATCAATCTTGTCATTTAATATCGTCTCTTTGATACGAGCGTTATTTATCAAAATTTCAACCGCAGCACGTCTTTTGCCATCTTTGGTTTGCGCAAGGCGCTGTGATATTATAGCGCTTAGAACCGATGTAAAAGTAAGTTTAACGCGGTTTTGCTCCTCTTTTTTAAACATATTTACGATTCTATTTATACTCTCTTTTGCGTCAAGAGTATGAAGGGTAGAAAGCACCAAGTGACCTGTTTCGGCAGCTCTAATCGCTGTTTCTATCGTTTCTAAATCCCTCATTTCACCTACAAGTATGACATCCGGGTCTTCGCGCAAAGAGGCCCTAAGCGCATCGGCAAAATTTAAAGCATCCTGTCCGATAGAGCGTTGGTTTATAATACTTAGTTCGTCCGAATAGACATACTCTATTGGGTCTTCAATGGTTATTATATGTTTTCTTTTGGTTTTATTGATGTGATTTATCATGCTGGCTAAAGTGGTTGTCTTGCCGCTACCAGTAGGTCCGGTTACCAGTATGATACCGCGATTTGTATTGTTACAAATTTTTTCAATCGAAGCAGGAAGTTTTAAGTCGTTAAAATTTGGAATTTTATTTGGTATTGTTCTAAAAACCGCCGACACACCTTCCATTTGGAAAAATATATTCACACGAAAACGATAGTCAGAATTCAGCTTATGGGTAAAATCAACACTTAAGTTATTAACAAGATTTTTAAAATTTGAGCGCAAAAGCTCTTTTGCTAGAGTGATACCATCCTCTCTTGAGAGAATTTTATCACTCATTTTTACTATCTCGCCGTTAAATCGGCCTCTGATATATCCGCCTGACTTAATGTGTAGGTCACTTCCTCCGCCATCTACTAGACGTTTTAGGTATTCATTTAACTCATCTCTTAGCTTAAAGTTGAGCTTGCTGACATCAACGTCAAATTCCATATTTCTCTCTTATTTTAGAGTCTTCATAATATCTTCAAATGCAACCACAAAGGCTTTTAGTCCATCATTTAAAAGCTCTTTATAAGCAAAGTTCATATCGATATCGGCATTATTTACAACTTCAAAAAAGCTCTCTATGCTCTCTTTGCTAGGGGCTTTTTTAGGTGTCGCTTTCTCTTTTATAAATTCTTTTATCGTATCAAGCGGAGCTGTATTTATCGAGTTTTCATACATTAGCTCACGAACATAATAATCAGCCCTTAGCTCACCGCCCTTAACGCCTGTGCTAGCAAAAAGCGCGCGAACATTTGGTAAATTTCTATCTTGTATGATGTGATAAATTTTTGCGGCGTTCATTATGCCAATTTGCCCTTTAGGTAGGCTTTTTTGCGCCATTTTCTCATCAAGAAGTCTATCAAAACGGCTAACAAAAATACTTATAACGCCTTTTGGTAGCGGAGTATTTGGGAAGCGTCGCTTATAAATTTCAGCTCCTGCCTCAAAAGCGTCAAGACAATTTTGTGCTTGCTCAGGTGAAAAGATAAGAGTTGCATTTACGCTTATACCTTTTGCCATAAGCGCGCTCATAGCTGTAAAACCCTCTTTTGTGGCAGGAACTTTTATCATCACATTTGGCATGCCGATACTTGCATGAAGTCTAACACCCTCTTCTATGGTTGCATTTGTATCATCTGATAAATTTGGATCAACTTCAATACTAACAAAACCGTCGTCATCATTTACGTAATTTTTAAGCATCTTACATGCAGCCATCTTAATATCTTGAGTAGCCAATGTCTCGTAAATGCTTTTTGGATGGCGTTTATCACTTTTTAATATCGACTCTTTATACGCCTGTGAACTTGAAAAAGCGCTTTTAAATATCGCCGGGTTACTTGTAGCCCCGTTTATAATCTCCTTATTTAAAAGCTCTAAAAATTCATTATCCAAAAACTCACGTTCAATAAAATCACACCAAAGTGAAAATTTTACATTATTGTCATACATTTTTAATCCAATATCCTTAAAATTTCGCGAAGATCTTTTGTATCAACACAGTGTGTCGCACTCTTTTTTAAAATTTCTTTTGCGCAAAAAGCAACGCTAATACCGGCATGCTTAAACATCGAAGCATCATTTGCGCCGTCTCCTACGCACATAGTTTCATCTTTACTAACACCTAAAATTTTTTGCATACGCTTAATCATCTCGCCTTTTGAGAAACCAAACATCATTTCGCCGCCCACGAGCCCAGTTAAAACACCGTCTTTTTCATGCAAGATATTTGCAAAGCTCTCATCATAACCGATCTCTTCACGCATCAAATCAGTTGCTATATGAAAACCGCCGCTAAAAACGATAACCTTTATGCCACGCTCTTTTAGCCCTTTAACAAGCTCTTTTGCACCGTTCATTTGCTTTAAATTTGAACAAACTTCACTTACCAATGAAGTTGGCATGCCATTTAGCAAAGCCACTCTTTTACTCAAGCTTTCAAAAAAGTCAAGTTCGCCTTGCATAGCCTTTTTGGTTATCTCTTTTACTTTATCTCCTACACCGTAAGCATCGGCGAAAATATCTATCGTCTCGCCGTCCATTAATGTGGAGTCAAAATCAAAAACACAAAGCTTTATCAAATTTGACCTCTACTTTAAAAATCGCGCTTTAAAAGACTTTCGACCTTTAAGATCGTAAGGATGTTTTGATCTCTTTTACCGATACCATAAATCATGCCTTTATCTTTTATCAAAGTCTCAGGCGGCGGATCTATCCTGTTTCTATTTATACGAATAGCCTCTGTTAGCCTATCTATAACAAAGCCTGCGATATTTTCCTCATCCTTCATAACTATGTAGCGAGTACTAGCGCTTTGCTTACTTGCATTAAGCGAAAAACGCTTTCTTAGATCGATAAGAGGGATAACATTACCCCTTAAGTTAAACACGCCAAGAACATACTCAGGCACACTAGGAACTCTTGTAAATTCTATCGGTTTAATGATCTCTTGTATGTTTAAAATAGGTATCGCGTACTCCTCTTCACCCACTACAAAACCAACTAGCTGGATAATATCCTCACTACTTTTTGAAGGCTCGTCGATCTGCTGTTTTTGCCTTTGTAATACTTCGTTTAGTTTATTGCTCATATCATACTCCCTACGGCAACTTTATATTTTTTCTAACAACGCTTTCAAGATACTCAGAAGAGTATGGCTTAGTAATATACTCAGTCATTCCTACCTCAACACCTCTAAGCCTATCTGTTTTTGACGTCCTTGAAGTAACTGCTATAAGCGGTAAATTTCTATATTTTGAATACTTACGAATTTCACCGGCTAAAGTATAACCGTCCATTCTAGGCATTTCTATATCAATTAAAACCGCGTCAAAAACGTGTTCGCCTGATTTTATTAAAGTTAAAGCTTCAACACCATTAGTTGCCTCTATGACAGTTACTCCAGTTGGCTCTAGTGATTTTTGCATTATCGTTCTATCCATTTTTGAATCATCAACGATAAGGACTTTATAATCACTCGGTTGCTCCTTAACTTTTTTGGCTTCTGCGTCTATTTCGGCTCTTATGTTTACTTTTATATCTTTTGCCATTTCCATCATTGCAGCAACATCGATAATAAGAGTAACACGACCGTCACCTCTTATCGTAGCTCCCGCAATACCAGGGATATTTTGCAAATAATCTCCCATTGATTTAATAACAATCTCTTCTTGTCCGACAAGGGTATCTACTATGATACCGAGTTTTGTCTCGGCAACTCCGATTATAACAACATAAGTATGCTCTCCGCCATCAAACACCTTTCTAACGCCAAATACATCAGAAAGCCTAACCAAAGATAAAACCTCATCACGTAAACGAAGAACGTTTTTGCCGTCTATCGTATAGATGTCGTCTATCGGCACGCGAACGGTTTCAAGAACGCTAGCAAGCGGTATAGCATAATACTCCTCTTGCGTTCCAACAAGTAGCGACTGGATAATCGCAAGTGTTAGAGGAATTTTTAGTTTTATAACAGTGCCTTTTCCAACTTCGCTTTCGATGTCGATTATGCCGTTTAGTTTTTCGATATTTGTCTTAACAACGTCCATACCAACACCGCGTCCACTTACGTTTGTAACTTTTGCAGCAGTTGAAAATCCAGGCTTAAATATAAGACCAAATGCCTCTTTATCGCTCATTGTATCGGCTTCGCGCTCGGTTATTATGCCTTTTTCGATTGATTTTGCTTTTAACATATCCACATCAAGACCCTTACCGTCATCAACGATTTCGATAACGATATGGTTGCCTTCGTTATAGGCTTTAAGCTCTACTGTGCCTTTTTCAGGTTTGCCGGCAGCCTTTCTTATCTCAGGATCTTCTATACCGTGGTCGCATGAGTTTCTAATGATATGCACTAGCGGATCGCCTATCTCTTCAACGATAGACTTATCAAGCTCGGTCTCTTCACCTGAAATTTCAAGATCGATTTGCTTGCCAAGCTCGCGGCTAAGATCGCGTATCATTCTAGGGAATTTATTAAACACTTTTGCTATCGGAAGCATTCTTGTTTTCATAACGGCAAGCTGAATATCTGTCGTTACCAAGCTTAAGCTTGAAACTACTTGATTTAGCTCTTCAAGGAATTTTTCACCCTCGTATCTCTCTTCAACATCATCATAAATTTTAAGAAGTCTGTTTTTACCAAGAACAAGTTCGCCGATCAGGTTCATTAGGTGATCTAGTCTTTTAACCTCAACACGTATGGTTTGCTCTTGCGCAACTGTACCGCCGGCTTGTGCAGGGACTTTTTTGTCGGCATCTTCTTTTTTAGCAGCAGGTTTTGGCGCAGCAGCAGGTGCTGGAGTCGGAGCAGGAGTGCTTTGAGCAGCAGGAGCGTTTGTTTTTTTACTTGCTCGTCTGGCTTTGTCTTCGGCTTTTCTAACTTTTAAAAGACGCTCTATCTCAGCCTCTACTTCATCATCGCTTAGACTTGATAAATTTTCATCACTTATATCAAGTTCTTCTTCAGGCTGCGGGGCTACTTCAGGCTCAGGTGTTTGCTCAACAACAGGAGCTGCAACATGCGCTTCGCCTTCTGATATCACGGTTAATCTAGCACAAATATCTTTAATATCTATACCTACGTCTTTGTCGTTGCCGTAATCACGAATGCCGTGCAATAAACCTTTCATCATATCAACAGACTCAAGCACAACGTCCATAACATCAGGAGTAATTTTAAGCTCGCCTTTTCTAGCTTTATTTAACACGTCTTCCATGTGATGAGTAAGCTCGGTTAAAATATCAAAATTTAAAAAGCTTGAACTTCCTTTAACTGTGTGCGCAACGCGGAAAATTCTATTTAAAAGCTCAAGATCTTCAGGATTTGCCTCAAGCTCAACAAGGTCATGGTCTATCTGCTCAATAAGTTCGAAAGCTTCTATCAAGAAGTCTTCCATTATCTCTTTCATATCATCCATTTTTCACCTCATTTTGCAGATTTTGAGTGTGCTTCAATAACTTTTAGCACCTCTTGATAAAATATACTTGCATCAAATTTAGTAAGATACGCTGCACCGCCGGCTTCTTTGCTCTTGCCTTCGCTAAATTCATTACTTAAAGATGAATTAAACACTATCGGAATATCCTTAAATCTCTCATCATCTTTAATGTGTGCCGCAAAGTGATAGCCGTCCATTTGAGGCATCTCGATATCACTAAGTATCACGCGAACCTCTTTATTAATATCCTCACCGTATCTTTCGTAAAGCTCATTCATCTTCTCTAGGCCTTCAACGCCGTTTTTAGCCTCAACTATATTTAGACCCATTTTTTCAAGCGCGTCTTTAACAAGTTTTCTGGCCGTAGAGCTATCATCAAGAACAAGAGCTATACCCTTTATCTTTCTGTCTTCGTCGATGTCAACATCAAGTTTTGGAGAGTAAATTCCAAGCTCTTCAACTATACTTTCAAGATCAAGTATAAGTAAAACTTCGTCATTTTCTATCCTAGTTACGCCGGTTATCTTGCCTTTATCAAGCGCACCGGCACTGCTAGCAAAATTTGCTGGCTCTATGTCTTTCCAGTTGATACGGCGAATTCTCTTTGCCTCATGAACGATAAATCCAATAAGTATCCCGCTAAATTCTGCGATGATAACGCGAGGTTTTATAACGACCCCTGCGCTTGGCTCTACTATATTCATCCATCTAGCTAAATTTACGACAGGTATAACGACACCGCGCAAATCAAAAATTCCTTCAATATATTCAGGAACGCCCGGTAGTTCAGTGAGATTTGGCATTTTTATGATTTCACGCACTTTTGCGACATTAACGCCGTATATACCCTCATATACCTTGTCTTTTGCCTCTTTAAAGATACGAAAATCAACAAGTTCCATCTCGTTTGAACCCGTTTTTAATACGTTGTCTCCAAACATCAATGTCCTTTCAGACTCTTTCGAGCAAAATTTATTTTTTCGTCGCGGTATTCTACAATAAAATAACTTTGGTCGCACGCAAAAGCAGGAAGATTGACATAAATTTTATCGCCTATATCAAAAATTTCACCCTGATGATAGTGTCCCTCTATCACAATATCTGCGCTATAATGTCGCATTTTAGGGCTTATAAAGGCTTTGAAATTTGAAATTTTATAATCAAGCTTCTTAACGGTAAGTCTGTTTAAAATCCAATTTGAAATTTTAAATCCACACAAAATATCTATAAAATTCATAAACATTAAAAACCATTCAAGCCTCAAAAATAAAAGCGCGTATTTGCTAACAAATGGCAAAAAATTATCACCATGAGCTATCTGCACGCTTTGAGTTAACTCGGTTTTAAAATTTACCGGTTGGGCGCTGATAGGAAAAACTTTAACATTTTTAAAGAGTGAGGAGAGGACAAAGTCGTGGTTGCCTTCGATGTAAATAACCTCTGTTTTAAGCGCTATTTTGTTGATAAGCTCGATGTGCTTTTCATAAAATTTCACTGTGTTTTTTGCATGAGCAGCCAAGAAGTCAAACATATCACCCATCAAAAAAAGTTGCGGCGCGCTTATCTCACCTCTATCAAAGCTTTGTAAAAATCTTAAAAAATCATCTCGGTTAACGTTTTCATGGGCGTCAGAGATAAATATCGCACCGTTTTTTATTATCATTTCTTGCAAACGAGGTCCTAGCAAAATTGTGAAATTTTAGGCATGGCTAAATTTTCATCAAAGCCAAACATCAAATTTGCATTTGCTAAAGCTTGAGAACTTGCGCCCTTTAAAAGGTTGTCAATGGCTGAATTTATAAAAATTTTATCTTCCCAAACTACTGCAAAAATATCGCAAAAATGCGTTCCGGCAACATCTTTTACACTAATAGGGGATGTTTTAATACGGATAAATTCTTCATTTTTATAAAATTCGCGCAGAATTTCAAGCGGTTTTATCTCTTTGTTAAGCTTGGCATAAACGCTTACTAACATGCCACGAGTCAAAGGTACCAAGTGCGGCACAAACACTGTTGACATACTCTTTTGACAAAAATTTTCAAGGTGCATTTTTATCTCGTCGGCGTGGCGATGGATTAGCGGGTTGTAGGCGTTTAAATTTTCATTCACGCTTACAAAATGACTAGTCGCGCTTGGCTTTTTACCTGCGCCGCTTACTCCGCTTTTAGCATCTATCATCACGCCTAAATTTGTATCTATGTATGGCAAAAATGGAGTTATGGCAAGTAGCGAGGCTGTTGGATAACAGCCTGGGTTTGCCACAAGTTTTGCGTTTTTTACTTTATCGCGGTTTATAGGCAAAAGCCCATAAACTGCATGAGCTAAATTTTTATCATCCAAATGCGGACAGTAATTTTTCTCATAAAGCTCTTTATTTAGTCTATAATCAGCCGATAGATCAACAACCTTAACGCCAAGCTCTAAAAGCTCGCTCGCATATCTCATGGCCTCTTGATGCGGTAGGGCTAAAAAGACAAGTTTGCATTTTTGAGCGGCTTCTGTTACGTCAGCAACGCTTACTTCAAAGTCCAAAACGCCTCTTAGAGAGCTAAAAATTTCATCTATCTTGCCCTTTGAACTAGCTGCTAGATAGTTTATCTTAAATTCCGGGTGGTTTAGCAAAAGACGTATAAGCTCAAAACCGGTATATCCGCTAACGCCGATGACTCCGACATTTATCATTTCTAATCCTTAAAATTTATCGGTTTATAACATATAGAAACTATTTCTACGTCTATATTACCTTTTGGCAAACTTAGTCTAACCTCATCGCCCTCACTCTTGCCGATAAGCTGGCGCGCCAAAGGCGAGCTTATAGAGATAAGACCTCTCTCAAGGTCGCTCTCACTAACCCCGACTATCGTATAAGTATCCTCAAGCTCGGTATCAACATCAAGTATCGTAACATTTGAGCCAAATCTAACTTTATCATGCACATATGTGCTAGGGTCGATAACTTCGGCGTTTGCAAGAAGTGTGCTTAGCTCTGCGATACGAGCGTCTATGAAGCTTTGCTTCTCTTTTGCGGCGTGATATTCAGCATTTTCTTTTAAGTCGCCGTGACTTCTTGCGATATCTATTTCTATAACTATTTGCGGACGTTGAACATGCTTTAAATCTTTTAATTCCGCTTCTACTTTTTCATAACCGTAAATCGTCATCGGTTCGCTCATTACTTCTCCTTTTAATTATTTTAATAACAAATTATGATTTTTAAATTTAATTACAGATAATTTTGTAATCACTCTTGCCGACTTGGCATTAAAAATTTCGCTACATTTACACTTGAGCCGTGCTTTAGGTATGCTCTAAGTTCGTTACAGCCAGTTAAAAATTTATCTTTATCACAATTTTTGTAAGCATTTAGCAAATTTAAAGCACTTACTTGCTCTTGTATAAGCTCGTCATGAAGTGCGCCTTTGCCCATAAAGTCATACATAATGTTTGCAAGTCCTGCGTATTTTACTTTTACAAGTTTGCGCGCTAGCCAAACATCTATCGCTTTTGCCTTATAGCAAAGCACAAAAGGAGTGCCTATAAGTGCGGCTTCAAGTGTTGCAGTCCCGGAACACACAAAAGCAAATTCACTTTCATAAAGTGCCTTTGGAGCTTCATTTACTATGTTAAATTCGCTCACGTCACCGTAAAGCTCAGCTACCTTATCTATTAAAAAAGGAGGAATAACAAGAAGTTTTTCTTTATCTTTTATATCTTTTGCAACCTCACGGTAAATAGGCATCAACCTAATTATCTCGGAGCGTCTTGAACCTGGCAGAAAGGCGATCTTACTGCTATTTATCAGCTTTTCTTTTTTAAATTTAAGCTCATCTAAAAGTGGGTGTCCCACATAAACTGCGCGAGAGTAAAATTTTTCGTCAAAGGGTAAGATCGAGGCTAGATTATCACAAAATTTCTCGACTTTTTCCACGCGTTTTGGTTTCCAAGCCCAAACTTGCGGCAGTATGTAGTATGTGATCGGTGCTTTAACCCCGGCCTCTCTCATGGCTTTTGCTAAAGGCAGGTTAAAGGCAGGGCTGTCTATAAGTAGCACCGCATTGGCGGTTTTGGCTAGTTTTACCATCTGCTTTATGGCTCTTTTTGCTTTAAATATAAGCGGCAAAACCTCCACAAAACCCATCGCAGAAAATTCGGAACTTTTCATAAAAGGAGTACCGAATTTTTCATCAAATATGCCTAAAATTTCAGAGCCTAATGTGTGTTTAAGCACCTCGCCTAAATGCAAATTCGCAGACGGCTCAAGCGCTGAAACTAAAATTTTTCTACTCATTTTTATCCATAGTTTTTTAGTAGATTATAGCTTGTTTAACTTAAAAAATTTAACAAGCTCTCGCATTTGTCCTATCCATGGCCCGACAAATCGCAAAAAGCAACACTCCTGCACCAAAACAAAGTATAAAAAATAATATAAAAAAATGAAAAAGTGTTGAAATTTCATAACCAAAAATTTGAGGATACGAGCTTGGCAAGTTATTTGCCTTTAAAATTTCAAGTGTTACCTCTGAAATTTCAGCCCTTTGGTTTAAAATTTCTTTTAAATTTATACCAAGTTCGCTTGCTTTTATGAATTTGTCGGCTGTTGGAGGAAGAAGTGAGGCTAAAGTGCCAGATAGTGCGTAACCTGTGGCATTTGCAAGGTAAAATATACCAAAAATAAGTCCCAAAAGTCTCTTTGGGGAAAGCTTTGCTACAAGAGCAAAACCGATAGGTGAAACCAAAAGTTCGGCACAAGTATGCATAAAATAAAGCAAAATAAACCATCTTATATGAAGCAGCTCATCACCCAAATCGCGAACATTTAAAGCTATGATAAGATAGCTAACACCCATCAAGCAAAGCCCCAAAGCTTGCTTATAAAGTCCGTTTGGCTCCAAATTTTTACGTCCCAGCTTTATGTAAAATGCCGAGAAAACAAAACTGAGCACAAGCACAAAAAGCGGGTTAAACATACTTATCATAGAAGGAGGGATGTCAAAACCAAGCAAATTTCTATCCATTTGGTTGTTTGCTATAAATGTTAGCGACGAGCCTATTTGCTCAAAACTCGCCCAAAAAAAGACGATAAACACAGCACTTATAAAGATAGTGATGATATTTTTTCTCTCATCCTTACTGATGCTTTCATCAAGCAAAACATAAAAACCAAGTGAGATACCAAAGGCATAAATAGTCGGATAAAGGTAGCTTTTAACAATATTTGCACCGCTTGAAAAATAGCTAATAACCGCAAAAATAAGCACAAAGACAAATAACGAAACAAGTGCGTTTTTAAGATCAAATCTTATACCATCACTAACCTTTGGCGTGAAATTTTCATCATTTTTACAAAATACAACAAAGACCAAAAGTCCGATACTCATAGCAACAAAAGCCGACAAAAAGCCAAATTTAAATGCAGATACATCACGAACTCCGTTAACAACGACATCTCCAAAGTAAGGCACGATAAACGATCCAAGAAGTACGCCCAAATTTAAAAAGAAGTAGTATGAACTAAAAACAGCGTCCATACTTACGTTCCTAGGTGCTTTTATGCTTAAAAGTGCCGTTATACTAGGCTTAAAAAAGCCGTTGCCACACATAACCAAAACAGCACCACAAAGCGTAAGCCAAGCACCGCCAAAACTACTGGCATTTGCATAAAAAAACAGCTGCGCTACCGTAAGTAAAGCACACCCGATAATCACGCTTTTATGATATCCTAAAAATTTATCCGCCAAAAAACCGCCAATGATAGGAGTAAGGTAACTAAGAGCCAAAAAGGCACCATAGTATATGGCTGCATCTGTTTCGCTAACGGCTAAAAAGTGCACCAAAAAAAGTGCAAATATCGCGCGCATACCGTAAAAGTTAAATTTCTCCCACATCTCCGTAGAAAACAAAACCCAAATTTTTTTCAAACCTATCCCTTTAAAAAACAATACTCGTTTTTGCGTGTTATCCTAAAATTTCTCTTATGCTTTTTTCGCACAAAGCCACTGCTTTTTCACACTCTTCTTGTGTGATATTTAGCGGAGGGTTAAAATATATAACATCTCCCAATGGACGTAATAATAGTCCGTTTTTAAGAGCTTTTTTATAAATTTCATATCCAACTCGCCTGCTTGCCTTAAATGCTTGCTTCAGGCTTTTATCCTCTACAAGCTCGATAGCATTTATAAGACCTATTTGCCTTATCTCGCCGACATTTTTATGTCCTAGTAACACTTTGCTTAGTGTTTCGTTTAAAAATTTAGCCGTTTTATTTGCTCGTGTTAAAACATCATCGTTTTCAATAATATCTAGAACCGCTAAAGCCGCCGCACAACCAAGTGGGTTACCGCTATAAGTATGTGAGTGCATGAAAGCCTTGCCTTCACTATAAGGAGCATAGAATGCATCATAAATTTTTTGCGTAGTCGCAGTGATAGACATAGGCATATAGCCCCCCGTTAGACCCTTACTAAGTGTCATGATGTCAGGACTTACCCCGGCATGATCAAATGCAAACATCTTGCCCGTCCTACCAAAACCAGTAGCGATCTCATCGGCGATAAGAAGCACGTCGTAAGCGTCGCAAATTTCACGAAGCTTTTTAAGATAAAGCGCAGGGTAAATTCTCATGCCAGCAGCACCTTGCACTAGCGGCTCGATAATGATGGCGGCCGTTTCATGCCCGTGTTTTTCAAACTCCTCTTTTGCGTGACAAAAGCACTCGCAAGAGCAGCTTTGACGAGTTAGACCAAATTCGCAACGATAACAATCAGGCGACTTTATACGTATCACATCCATTAACATAGGTTTATAAATTTTTGCATACAAGTCCATAGTTCCCACGCTTAATGCACCTATAGTTTCTCCGTGATATCCCTCCTCAAGGCACATAAAACGGGTTTTGTTTGGTTTACCCGTTTGGTAATGATACTGAAAGGCCATCTTAAGTGCGCTCTCGACAGCCGAGCTCCCGTTATCGCTGAAATTTAACTTCACAAGCCCTTTTGGCAAAATTTCAACAAGTCGTGATGATAAATTTATCGCGCTTTCGTGAGTAAAATTTGCAAATATCACGTGCTCAAGCCTATCAAGTTGCACTTTAATTGCTTCATTTATGCGCTCGTTTGAGTGTCATAAAAGGTTGCACCACCAAGAACTTATGATGTCAATATACCTCTTATCGTCTTCGTCGTATAAAAATACACCCTTTGCTCTTTTTATAACTATGGGAGGCAAGCTTTCGTAGTCATGCATTTGCGAGCAAGGATGCCAGATGTATTTTAGGTCAAGTTTAGCTAGTTCACTCATATACCGCCGCCAATTTTTTAGAATTTATACAGTTTTCTTGCCCTTGTTTTGTGATAGTAAAAAGCACCGGAAGAGCGCAAAGCTCTTGTATCATAAATTTATTATCGATATGGATTTGGTTGCTTTCGTCAAATTTATTTAGCACAAAGCCCTTTTGCTCTATGCCCTCTTCACGCAGGTATTTACTTGTTAGCACTGCCGCATTGATACCGCCAAGTCCTGCATCGGCAACGATTAACACGGGACATTTTAAAGCTTTTATGAGATCTACTTGCATGATCTTAACTTCGTCGTATCTAAGCGGACAGATAGCACCGCCGCAACCCTCAATGCTTAGATACTCATACTCGTTTTTTAGTTCATCAAATTTAGCTAAAATTTTATTTAACTCAGGCGGACTGCCCTCAAATTTGGCAGCTAAGTGCGGAGAAAAAGCTCTTTCATATGCGTAAACATTCATGCTTGTTACATCTTGCTTGGCGCCTGAGATCTCTTTTACAAATTTAACATCACCTACTTCAAGCTCACCGCTAGATGTGCGTAAATTTCCGCTTGCAAGAGGTTTAAAATACCCCGCCTTATAACCCTCTTTAAGCAAAGCCTTTGTTATAAGTCCGCTCACGTAGGTCTTACCTACATCCGTTGCCGTGCCTGTTATAAATAAATTTTTACTCATTTTTAGCCTCTTTAGACTTTAAAAACCAAAATTCTATCAAAAACGTCTTAAAATTTTAAATTTAACCCGTGCTAAATAAAGATGTGATAAAATCGGCAAAATTTAAAAGGACGATATTGAAAGAAATTCTCATAACAAACGATGATGGATTTGAAGCAAGAGGGCTTCATGAGCTTGCTCTTGAGCTTAAAAAACTTCCTGACGTAAATGTAACCATAGTAGCGCCAAGTGCCGAAAAATCAGCCTGCGCACACTCTCTAACCCTCACAAAACCACTTAGATTTATAAAACTTGATGATGGATTTTTCAAGCTTGACGACGCAACGCCTAGCGACTGCGTATATCTTGCACTTCATGCACTTTATGCCAAAAAACCAGACCTCATAATCTCAGGCATAAACCACGGAGCAAATTTAGGAGAGGACATAACATACTCTGGAACGTGCGGTGCAGCCATGGAAGGGGTTTTGCAAGGTGTTAAAAGTATCGCATTTTCACAGTTTTATCAAAACGATAGCATAGATGTTTTAGGCTTTGACCTTGCAAGAGAAGTGGTAAAATTTATCGTTTCAAAGGTATTAAATAATGAAATTTCGCTTCCTCCAAGACAGTTTTTAAATGTAAATATCCCTGCCGTAAGCTCTAAGAATTTCAAAGGTTACGCTGTCGTTCCGGTTGGAAACCGCACCTATGCAACAAGTGCCAGTCTAAATCGCAACCCACGAGGAGTGGAGTATTACTGGCTTGGAAACGCCGCGCTTGATTATATAGACAGCACTCAAAAAACCGACCTAAGCGAGATAAATGCAGGTTTTGCAACCATAACTCCAATCATGCTTGATATGACGGCACACGATAGCCTAGAACACTTAAGAGCAAATTTAAATGTTTAAGCAAGGACAAAAATGGACAAGATAGATAGATTTACTCGCTCAAGATGGCTCTTTGGTGATGACTTTGAGAAGTTAAAAAATGCTAAAATTTTAATTTGTGGGGTTGGCGGAGTTGGCGGTATATGCGTTGACGCGCTATCTCGCGCTGGAGTTGGCAAGATAGTTATCATCGATAAAGATACCTTTGATATAACAAATCAAAACAGACAAATTTACAGCGAGGCTACAGGCGCTATAAAAGTAGATGAATTTAAAAAACGCTACGAATGCATAGAGGCGATAAATGAGCTTATCACGCCCGAATTTATACAAAATTTTGACTTTAGCGAATTTGACCTTGTTATAGACGCTATTGATGATATGAGCGCAAAAGTCGCCCTAGCGCTAAAGGTTGGCGATAAACTGATCGCTTCGATGGGAGGGGGCAAACGGATAGATGCCACAAAGGTTAAAGTAGCTTCGATTTGGAAAACAAGCGTTGATGCTTTGGCTAGAAAATACCGCTACGAGCTTAGGAAAGCCGGGTTTAACGGGGATTTTGAAGTGGTCTTTTCAACCGAAGAGCCGCGTTGTAAATCACTTGGAAGTTTTATGGGTGTTACGGCGGTTTTTGGACTAAATTTAGCCTCTCTCGCCATTAGAAAAATTTTATCAAAAGCCTAATTACTCGAGTAAGTTTCCAGCCGGTGCATCAAATTTAACATCCTTTGGCTCATCGACAAAGGGTGGTCCTTTTGTTAAAAGGATGGTGATCTCAGACGCAACTTTTGGCTCCATTTTAGCCATAACGGTTGAAATCTTTTTAGGCTCTAAAGCATACATTATCGTTGCGGCCTGAGCCCTACTCATCTGCGATAAAACATCGGCTGCAGACTGATCTTTCATCTTTGCATAAGACTCGCTTACTTTATCCGTAGTCATCGTGCGAAGCTCTTTTAAAATTTCCTCGTTTTGTGCAACTCTTTCATCGATCTCTCTACGTTTTTGATCAACTACTCTCATGGTGGCATTTATGTCCGCTTCTTTTTTGCTAAGTTTTGCCATGGAGCTTTCATAAGCAGCTTGCGTGCTAGCGCGAAACGCCTCAAGAGCCTGGCGCTCCTCATCTATACGCTCAACCTCTTTTAAAATTTCAGCCTTTCTAGCTTCAAAAATTTGTGTGCAATCAACAGGAATATCATAAGCAAAAGTAAATTTCAGACTAACAAAAACTACAAATAAAATCCTAAGCATCAACAACCTCTTTAATAGCCTCGTTTGACCTAGATGCAAATTTCATCACGGCAAACTCATCAAGAGCCGCACTTTGCTCTCTTTGAACTCTTTTTATCTCGGTCTTAAAGTCTTCTTGCTCAAGGTATTTCATTTTTTCATAGTCCAAACTCGCGTTTTTATGCTGGTGGTTTAGATGGATGAGCTCTTTCTTGGCTAGCTCCAAGCGCTCTTTTAGCCCCTTAAGCTCATCTCGCATTATCTTTAAAAGCTCTAAATTTTGTCTCAAGTCGCTTGCGCTACCACTTCTTGGCATGTCAAATTTACTTAATGTTTGAGTAGCAAACAATACGTTGTTCTCGCATGTAACGATATTTGACCTAGCCAGGACAAGTTTGGCTTCGATCTTGTCTAAAACCTGTTTTTTAACGCGAACGACTTGAGTAAATTTACTTTTCATCTGATGATAGTGTCGCTTCTTTCAGGGCTTGTAGAGATAAGTCCTACTTTAACACCCGTTAATGCCTCTATACGCTCGATATAAGCTATCGCATTTTTTGGAAGGTCTTCATATCTTGATATACCCTTAACACTGTCCCAGCCCTCAAGCTCTTCATATATCGGAGTTGCGTTTTCAAGATCTGTCGGAACATAGTCGATAGTTTCGCCGTTATATTGATATGCTTTGCAAATTTTAACAGTTTCAAATCCATCAAGCACGTCAAGTTTCATAAGTGCAAATTTATCTACGGCGTTTAGTCTTGCAGAGTATTTTACACTAACGGCGTCAAACCAACCGCAGCGCCTTCTACGACCGGTTGTAGTGCCAAATTCCTTGCCGATATCACACATATCATCTCCGGCTTTTGTCTTATCCTCGGTAGGAAACGGTCCAAAGCCAACTCTTGTCGTATAAGCCTTTATAACTCCTACAACATCGCCTATCTCTTTTGGGTTTAGTCCAAGTCCCGTGCAAGCGCCGGCACTTATAGTGTTTGAGCTAGTTACGTAAGGATATGTTCCGTGATCGATATCAAGAAGAGTTCCTTGAGCGCCCTCTAATAAAATTTTCTTACCTTCATCGATCGCTTGCCATATAATGCGGGTTGTGTTTGCGATATACGGCTCAAGCACCTCTTTGTATCTTTTTAACTCTTCCAAAAGCTCTTGTCTATCAGGAGTTTTGATACCAAGTGCGTCAAACACGTCTTTGTTTGCCTTAAAATCACGCATAAGCGCCTCACAAAGAGCATCCGGATCTCTTAGCTCACCAACCCTATGTCCCGTGCGGCTTATCTTATCGGCATAAGTAGGTCCGATGCCTTTACCTGTAGTTCCGATAGCCTTATCGCCTTTTAGACGCTCTTTTGCTTGATCGATTAGTCCGTGATGAGCTAAATTTAAATGTGCCTTATCACTTATGTAAAGTCTTCCTCCAAGTTCGTCAAATTGCGCCATTTCGCTTATCAAAACTTCAGGGCTTACAACAACGCCGTTGCCTATTATGTTTATGATATTTTTATGCAAAATTCCGCTTGGCATAAGGTGAAGAGCGTATCTTACGCCATCTACCCAGATCGTATGACCGGCGTTGTGACCGCCTTGAGAGCGACAAACCATATCGTAAGTTTGTGATAGCATATCAACTATCTTACCCTTACCTTCATCTCCCCATTGGATACCGACAACCAAATCAGCTTTTCTCATTTTCCGTCCTTTTTAATCAATTAATTGTTCTATCAATGCATCAGTATAAACAGCAAAGCCACTACTTTGAGCGCCGTCTATTTCGTAGTTTCCACCGCCGGCAAGTATCGAATTTTGGCTTAAAAACCTAAAGAATAACTTATCATAATATCTCATTTTTGAATAATATAGCGGAACTATTCTTAAATTTTCATATTCCGAAGCCTTTGCAAGTTCTTTTAAATTTGTAAGCGGCTTTACAAGCTCTTTTGGCACAATTTTACTTACCTCGTCGATCTCTTCGGGTGATTTTAAAAGAGCTAGGCGATTTAACCAATCAACATCTTGAGCCAAAATTTGCTCTATCTGCCCGCGCTCAAAAACATCTATGGATAAATTTAAAATTTCACATATCGTATGAGGAATTTCTATGTTGCTTACTTGTAATACCGGCTTTAGCCCAAGCTCGCCTAAAAGTTTTGCAACGATCTTTAAGCTGATAGAAAGGTCACTTTCTCCGATAAGTTCAGCACCTATTTGATAAATTTCAGAGCTTGGATAGCGAAAAACAGGCTGTATATAAAACCATTTCTTGCCTTTATCGCTTTTTAGCCTTCGAATCGCTATGCGCACTACGTCTACGGTGCTATCTGCACGCAGACTTATTTGGTGGTTGGCATGATCGCTAAATCTTAAAAGCTGTGTTGCATTTACGCTTAAGTGCTGGTGATAAGAGAAAAAGGGCGTTACCATCTCGCTAAAGCCCTCATCGGTCAAAATTTCACTTGCCTTTTGCTCTATCTCTCTCTTTACTTTTGCGCTTTTACCAAAATAAAGTCTACTTCCGATAGGAATTTCATGTTCATAGACATTTAAATTTTGTGTGTTTTCTCTCATTGCTTCCTCGTTTATAAATTTAAGTTCTCATCACATATTAAGCTTACTTCTTGAGCCAGTTGTATGGCGCTGGCTTCGTCGTTTGCTTCAAGCGCCGATATGAGTTTTTCTCTAATATCCATATAAATTTCATTTGTAGCTTTTAGTTTTTTGCTTATATCATCTTTTAAGATATCAAACTCAAAGTCACCCCTTATCGTCTCATCGCCAGTTAAATATAAGATGATATCGTTTGCATAACTTTTTAACTCAATATAATCCCTTAATCTTTCAAACTCACTATCGCTTATATACTCTTGTTTAACGTCATCGTCAAGTCCCTTAAATTCAAACCTCAACGCCTCATCAAGTCTTAACGGTTTTGTAAAGTAATTACCCTGGAAACACTCGTAGCCAAATCCTATAAGCGTTTCTAACATGCGTTTGTTTTCGATATTTTTTATAGTTACTTCGCGATGAAGCATATTTGAAATTTGTCTTACCATTCTTAAAATAACGATCGCACCTTTTGAGGCAAACATGCGAACAGTAAGTCTTTTGTCGGTTTTAAATCTCTCTATAGGCAATACACTCAAAGCTTCAAGCGAACTAGCACGAGAAGCAAAATCATCAAGCGAGAAATTTATCCCGTAACGCTTATATCTCTTTAAAATTTTAGAAGCTATCGGCAAATTCTCAACCGTGTTTGAGTCAACGATCTCGACTATAAGCATGCTAGTATCAAGCTTGTTGTCGCTTTCAACCAAGGCTTCAAATTTATTAAAAAACTCATCACTGCAAAGCTGCTCTATGCCCAAATTTACACATACTTTTATGTTTTTGCCGTTTTTATTCCACAGTGCGCAAGCATCTAGGGCTTTTCTAATGGCAAACAGCGCGATATCATCAAGGATGTATTGTTTTTTTATAAGAGGTAAGAAGCTATCAGGATAGCATATCTCGCCGCCGTTGTTCCAACGTATAAGCGCCTCATATCTTACAACTTGTTTTGTTTTGATATTAACTTCAGGTTGATACTCGATAAAGAATTCGTTGTTTGCAAGGGCTTTTGAAATTTTAAGTCCATCTTCGTATTGGTTTTTGAAATTTCTATCTTTTTTAACATCAAAGATATAATACCTGCCTTTTCCGGCAAGTTTTGCCTGATACATCGCCCAGTCAGCTTGCTCTAGCAAGTCATCTCCGCTTACGTTGTTCTCTTCGCTTCGCATGCTAACACCGATACTTGCGCTTACTTTTATATGACCGCCGTTATGTTCTATGTTTTCAGACGCGATACGAAGCATGTTTTGCACCATCTCGTAGACTTCGCCCTTTTTCTCATAAGGGATAAGTGCAACAAATTCATCTCCGCCTATCCTTGAGAGCATATCTTGATCGTCAAAAAGCTTGTTTATCTCGTTAGAAATTTCAAGCAGTAGCTTATCTCCTGTGTGATGACCGTAAGTTTCGTTTATCTCTCTAAAGCCGTCCATATCGATGTAGGCTACGGCTATATTTTTATGTTTTACATTCATCATCTCATCAAGTTTACGAGTGAGCAAAAATCTATTTGGAAGTTTTGTTAAAGGATCGTGATAAGCGATGTATTCAAGATAGTCTTTGTTTGCGGCAAAGTCATTTATAGAAGAGACGATCACAACATAACAAAATACATTTGCGTCATTATCCCTTAGTTCTGAAACATTGACGGTTTCAAGTCTATTTTCGCCGTTTTTATGTCTGCTCCAAATTTTACTCTGTATAGTTCCTTGAGCTTTTACAGCAGGTAAAATTCTATCCTTAAACTCAACCCCTTTTATCTCAGAGATATTTTTGCTAAGAACCTCTTCTTGCTCGTGTCCGGACATATTTAAAAACGCTTCATTGGCGTCTATGATGTTAAAATTTAGATCAATTATAGCTATGCCATCTTTTGCGTATGAAAAAACAGAAGACAACATCTGCTGATATATCAAGAACTGCTGGTCTTTCATGATATTTCTAAAGACGCCGTTTATGATAAGAGGCTTGCCGTCATCGCTAAATTCTAAATTTTTGCCTCGCATATTTATCCAAACTACGCTTCTATCTCTGGCATAAAATTTAATATCGCTCATATATGAGCCGTCTTCAAGCTTCATCTCGTCAAAAAAGCTTTCAAAATCATTAACGTAATCAACCGCAAGCTCTCTTATGCACTTAATGTCGATTATCCCCAGGTCGCTTTTAGAGTTATATCCTAACATCTTGGCGAATTCGTCGCTAGTTTGTATCTCCTTGCTTTGTGCATCATAAGTCCATGCCACCGACGATGAAGCCCAAAGAACATTTTTATATTTTTTTATCTCAAGCTCGTATCTATCTTGAAGTTGCTGTTCGTCCGTTAAGTCGCTAAAAGAGTAGACGATCTTACTAATGTCATTGTCGTCATCGAGTATAAATTTAGCATATACTTTAAAAAACAACTTTTTACCATCAGCTGTTATCACGCCCGTGTTTAGCCTTACGCTATCAGAAACATTTTTGTTTAACGTAAATAACCTAATACCTACCTCGATAGCGCTAACAAAATTCATCAAACTCTCTTGAGTGATAAAATTTCTAACATCAAACGAAAAGCTAAATTCCTTATCTTCTGCTATACCTAAAATTTTATTAGTATTATTTGTAAATTGTTTTATCACAAACGGCTCGCTTGCATCAGCGATCATCATCATATTTGGCGAGACAAATATATACTTTTGCAAAATTTCATTTATCTTGCTTTCGTTTTCTACACCGGTAATGTCTCTCATAACAGAAAATGCAAGGCGTTGGTTGTCTATCTCTATATTTGAAACAACCACGCTCATATCGCGTAATTCGCCGTTTTTAAGAAGGTGTTTTGTTTTAAATGGCTTTGAATTTTCTATACTGCTTCTTCTGTCATAAAGCATATCAGCAAATGTCGAGTATACAATGTCCCTGATATTTAAGCTAAGCATCTCCTCCATGCTATATCCGTAAACATCTAACGCCTTGTTGCTTACATTTACGATATCTCCCGTATATGCGTCATATACTATGATATTTAAAAAACTCTGTTCAAACACATATCCAAAGCGTTTTTTATACGCCTCAAGAGCCATCTTAGCTTCATCAAGCTCTTTGTAAAGATCCGTTATGCCGTCGTTTATGGCTAGGATATCACCTGTGATATTTTGCGTATCTAGCTTATTTTTTTTATTTGATAAAAACCTAACAAGTTCGCCCAGCGGGGCTAGAAAGTCATTTCTAATATACTTTATATCTTTTATCCACAAAAAGATAAAAGCAATAAAGCTTATAAAACTTATAGATAAAAGTATCGCTTGATAAAGTATCTCACCGTGTTTTGTAGATCTTGATATAACAAAAATTTTATACGCCTCGATATAGCTTATCGTTTCGTATCTCATCTGTGTTAGTGAAAATATACCTCTTGTGTTGCCAAATTCCTCGCCAAATTTTATATAAGCATCATATCTGTCTTTATCGTATGTTTGGGCAAAATTGCTTGTTAGTAAATTTCCGTTTCTATCAACAACATATGCTATATCGTTGCTTTGACTTAAAGCGTTATTTAGGCTTAAATTTAAAAGCTTTAGATCTATCTGAACGATAATCTTCTTGCCGTTATTTAGCTCGTATGAGGCATATACGGCCTCTAGCGCACCATCTTTATAAAATCTTCTTGAGAGAGAAAAGTATTGAAAATGCGGAAGCTGTATCCAAGGTATATTAAAGCTTTTTAAAGGGGTTGCATCTTCAAATTCACGCTTATACAGCAAATTTGCGTCTTCATCTATAATATAAAACGCGTTATAAAATTCTCGTAGAGTTTTATCGGTTATAAGACTATACTCTTTTTGAAGATCGGAATTTAGAATTTTAGCCTTCATAGCAAGGTCGTCTTCTATGACCCTAAAGTTTCTATTTATGGCGAAATTTATATCGGTGTTTAGCTTTTCAAGATCACGCGCGATATTGCTGTCTTTAAAGCTGATTAAGAAAAAGCAAAGAGCGACAAACGCAACCAATGCGAGTAAATTTTCGATATAAAGTTTTTTTATTACCTGCCAACTTGTTTTGCCGACTATACTTTTTTGCATAAACTTTAAAACCCTTCAGTATTTTAAGTTTGTAAGGATTGATTCTATCAAAACTTTACTTGTTTTAGCATAAGTTGCGCGCTTTTAGTGTCTTTTTAAACCAAATTTATCAGACTTTTCCCACTTTGTCTTGTTTTAACCTCACCAACCACGCTTGTGTAGTCATACCCTACATCCTTTAGTCTATCAAAGGCTTTATTTGCGTCTTTTTCATCCACTGCCAAAAGTAGTCCGCCCGAAGTTTGTGCATCATAAAGCAAAATATCCGCATCGCCGTTTACAAATTTACTTGCAAATTCACGGTTTTTATAGCTGCCTTCAGGCAAAAGTCCGATGTTTGCCATCTCGTAAGCACTCTTTAAGATCGGTATATTTTTAGTATAAATTTCAAACGATATATCATCTCTTCCCATTTCGCTCAAATGCCCCAAAAAGCCAAATCCTGTTACATCCGTAGCTGCATTTACACGAACTTCACTCATCGCACCAACTGCATAGAAATTTAAGTGAGCCATATGAAAAGCAGCCTCTTTTATCTGCTCTAAACCTAAAAATCCACCCTTTATCGCTGTGCTTAAAACACCCATACCAAGCGGTTTTGTTAGGATTAATACATCTCCGACTTTTGCGGTGTTGTTTGCCCAAAATTTCTTTGGATGAACCCTACCGGTAACGCTAAGACCATAATACATCTCATGAGTTGCTATGCTATGTCCGCCGACTATCACGCCACCACACTCTCTCACCTTATCGGCACCGCCGGCCATTATCTCGGTTAAAATTTCCTCGCTTAAGTTGCAACTATCAAAACCAACAATGTTTAAAGCATTGATCACCTGTGCGCCCATGGCAAAAACATCGCTTAACGAATTTGCCGCGGCTATCTGCCCGTAAATAAACGGATCGTTTACCACAGGCGTTATAAAGTCAAGCGTCTGAACAAGCGCCAGGTCTTCGCTTAACTTAAAAACACTAGCATCTTCATTGCTATTTGTTGATGAGATTAAATTTTCGTGAGCTAAATTTAGTGTGCCTATACTTTTGTTTAGACCCGCCGGGTCAAGTTTGGCAGCTCAACCCGCGGCACGAACAAATTTGGTCAGTTGTTTATCGTTATAAATCATAATTTTATCGTATCAAACCTACTTAGTAAATCAGAAACTTCAAAAGCATTTGTTATCTCACCTATGGCTAATTTATCAACTAATCTATAAGCTTCAAGGCAGCTTCCGCAACTAAGAATTTTAACCCCTGCGTTTTCTAGGTCTTTTAATACTTTAAAGCTAACATGTCCGCGATCAGTCGTCATTTTAACGGCGTTATTTACAAGTAAAACCGCATAAGGCTTAGTCTCAACCTGCATAAATGCACCTAAAAATTTTGACAATAAAGTTTCACCAACCGGTCCGCTACCTGTTCTATCTTCGTTAAGATAGATGACTTTTCCTGGTTTTTTACTTACGATCTCACAGCTGTATTCATCTAAATTTACGTCAGAAATTTCGCCGTTTTTTACGGTTTTTATAAGAGTTTCGCCGTTTGCAAGGTCGCTTAGGCTAAATTTTTGATTTTGGTTTTTTAAAAATCTCGATATATTTTCGCGTGGGGCAAGCGAATTTACCAAGATTTCAAGCTCTTCGCCGTCTTTTAAGCCTTCAATGGCATTTTTAGTTCTAATAACCGGCTCAGGGCACTCTAAATTTCTACAGTCTAATTGCATGTTTTTCCTTTAAAATTTGATTTATTCAAGACTTGAATCTTATTTGTATTTTTAAATTTATCTTCTAGTTTTTCTAACCGCTTCTAGTAAAATTTCAAACCCGTGCTTACTTGAATTTTCAACATCGGCAAGCACGCTAACACCATCTTTTTTGCTACTTTTGTCGCCAAAAAGCGTAACTGCTTTTTGCAACCCTTTATGCACGTTGTCATGATGTTTTGCCACTTCATCTATCACACGAGAGTTGTTTGATAAAATTTGCTTGATATGTTCGCTAAACCACCTGCCAAAACGGCAATTAACATGATCTGACATATCTACTTTTTCGCCGTAAAGAAAGTTCTTATATGCCGATAGTTTTAAATTTATATGATCTATCTTTCCGTTGCTGATATTTATCTCGTTTGTTACGTTCATGGTTTGATTTAGGATATCATCCGTGTTTGTTTTTACATCTTCGATATTGCTTTGAAATTCACCCAAAGTCGTTGAGACCTCTTGCGAAAGACTGATAAATTTCTCCGCTATCTCAGTCATGGAGTTAGCATTTTGTTTAAGTCCGTTTATGTTTACTTCAACCTCTTGAGTCGCCTTTTGCGTTCTTTCGGCAAGCTTTCTAACTTCATCGGCAACCACGGCAAAACCTCGTCCGTGTTCGCCGGCACGAGCAGCCTCGATAGCAGCGTTTAAAGCAAGTAAATTTGTCTGATCGGATATGTCTTTGATTAAATTTATTATCTCAACGATAGAGTCCACACTTGAGTTTAGACTAGAAACATTAGTGTGCAAAACATCGCTTGAGCCTTGCACATCTTGCATTGAATTTACAACCGTTACAACTCTCTCTTGAAGCCCCTTGGTCTTGCCGAAGGTTTCGTTATTTAGGCTATTTACACTACCTAGCATCAAGAGATTTTCCTCCATAGTGCCTTGCAGGAAATTTATACCGTCCGCATAGCTATTTATTAAAAGATCGATAATGTTTTGCTTTAACTTCTCTTTATCGCTTTGTTTATTATCTGCGCTTTTAAGGCTTGAAATTTGGGACTTTAGAGCATCTATTTCATGCTTTAAAGCACTGTTTTCTTCGTTTAAAAGACGCAATTTTTCATTTGTTTCATCCAGTCTTTTGCCACTGCCAAACATGCAAACCTCCTAGAAATTGATATATTTTTATGTATTTTACAATATTTTGTATAAAAGGTAGTATACGGGAGTAAATTTATAAGGATTAATCGGGTCTTTTGCGACCCGACGGGTTTATTTTACGAAATTAGCCTCAAGCCACTTTTGAGCAGCTTCATAGCTTTCAAATTTACCGCTTTTAGCAACTTGTGCAGCGCCTTCATAAAAGCGGATGCGGATGCCGTCTTGGACATTATCTATCTTGACTCTTGTTATGCGATCGGTGTTTAGATACACACGGTCATTTAGCTTAATAAACATACTTTCTCCTTTATATAAATTTCAAACTTATATTACATGATTTTATATATTTAAATGCTTATAAAGCTTGATTTTACGGTATTTGGCTTAAATTTGTTACGAATGTAAATTATGCATTTTAGGCATATAAATCCTGCCGTTTTAGCATAATTTTTAAAGAGTAAATTTAACCAAAATACAAATCATGACGCTACAATAAGCGCGCTGTTTGAAAGTTTACTTTACCTCAAAGCCAAAAACGTAAAATTTA
Organism: Campylobacter sp. RM9328; assembly: GCF_012978615.1. Taxonomy (NCBI): domain Bacteria; kingdom Pseudomonadati; phylum Campylobacterota; class Epsilonproteobacteria; order Campylobacterales; family Campylobacteraceae; genus Campylobacter; species Campylobacter sp. RM9328. The sequence goes on from NZ_LIWF01000002.1 coordinate 81,591, forward strand.
ACAGTAAAAAGCGTTAAGAACTGATGAGATGAACGTATTTCAAAAGCCAACGGCTTAAATTTTAACGTTTTTCAAATTATAGTTTTGCCGCTGAAAATGAGTTTCAAAAGCCAACGGCTTAAATTTGGTATCACTCTACCGAAGAATTGGTATTAAAAAAGCATTTTACAAACATCAAGATAAATTTAACTTTTGCGCAAAACTTAAAAATTTTGCCACAAGAAGTCACATTTAGAGCCTAAAAATTTTGAGTTTTCAAACCAGATTTATTGGCTTGGCTTAAAAATTTTAATTATTTTTTGCTAACTCTATCTTTTTGATCATTTAAAAACAGCTCTTTAAAGCGGTTATTTGCATAGTCTTCTATGTCTCTTTGAAGCTGCTTGTATGCATTTATAAGCTCATAAGCACGTGGATTTAACGTAGTTCCGGCACTTCCGCCGCCGCCTTGTTTTGTGTTTACAAGATCTTCGTCTAAATTTTTAGCCAAAATTTGCAAGTGAGTCCAGCATTTTTTATAGTTCATGCCTAAAATTTCAGCCGCTTTTACTATGCTGCCCGATTCCGCTATAACTTCAAGAACTTCAGTTTTTCCCTTGCCAAAGAGCAACTCGCCTTCGCTGTTTTCTATCCAAGTCTTTGTTTTTACGATCATCTTCTTTCCTTTTTTTTCTTTAAAGCAGCCAAGCTGACAGTATTTTACATCGATATTGTAATCACGCAAAGTTGAACGGATCTTTTTCATGCCAACGCCCTTTGCCGCGTCTCTAGCATCTTTGCAAGTTATACGACACTTCTCGTCAAGCATGGGCTGAAGGTTTTTGTATGCCATTACACTACCAAATTCCAAAGGCAACTTGCCAAACTGACCAAGCTCACAAGCGTCTATTTTTACACCCATTTGCGTTGCCGTATCTCCAACAAGAGCAACGTCTACTTGGAGCTTATCGGCTATTTTAAATGCAACTCCGCAGTCAAGCCTACCGTTTTTATTTTTAAATTTTTCTATATATTCTTGCACTTTATCAAGCATAGACACGCTCCGCTCCGCTATAAACGTTTAAATTTTCTCCTCTTACAAAACCGCAAAGAGTTAAGTTAAATCTTCTTGCGATAAGCACACCTAGACTGGTTGGAGCCGTTCTTGAAACAAGCACCGCAATAGAATTTGTAACAGCCTTTACTACCATTTCAGAGCTTAACCTTCCGCTTACCATCAAAATTCCATCTCTTAAATTTGCACCATCCATCACGGCCTTACCTATGGCTTTGTCTATAGTATTATGCTGGGCTATATCTTCGCCTATATAAAATTTATCCCCTATCATGAGTTTTGCGGTATGAACGCAACCTGTCTTTTCATAAAGGTCACACTGGGTGTAAAATTCACCCATTTGCTTTGAAATTTCAGAGTGTTTAAATTTTATATCATTTTGTATAACTTTGGCTTTCATGTTTGCAGGATTTACACTAGCAGTTACACTTCTACCACAACCGCTTATGATCACATTTTCCGTAGTTAAAATGTTTAAACTTCCCTCATCTATACGCGCGGTTATGTTTAATGCTAACTCAGCTTCGTTAAAATCTATATGTTCTATATCAGAGTAAGATTTAATTATATTTTCACTTAAAAGATAACCTATCCCAAGAGCTTCTACGTCTGTAGGTGTTGCCATCATAGAGCCTGCTTTGGCACCGTTAACATTTATATCAAGTTTGATCTCTCTTACAAGTATGTCATCGCATTCGAAACTATCGTTTGACTTAAATTTTGTTATCTTTGTAGTAAAAATAGGTTGCATATTTACCTTTTGAAGAAAAAAGGGCTTTAGAGTAAAGCCCTTTTAAGTGTTTTATTTTAGTTTATCGTAAACTTTCTCGTAGTCAGATACGGGAATTTTATTTTTAGAGACAAGCTCTTGATACCAGTAATGGTGAAGTACATATACCTCTTCTTCTTCTTTGTATCCATTTACCATAGACCAAATAGCTCCATGGATAGCAATAGCTGCCATATAGATGTGAACTAGGAAGAATACCGCACAAACGATACCCAAGATATTATGTATGATTACACTCCAGCGAAGAACTTCGATCTGTGAAATTCCAAGCCAGCCAGCTACCGGAACCGCTTTAAAGTCAAGAAAATACATCGCGGCACCTGTTGCTATCATAACTAAACCGCCAGGTATAGCAACCCAGTACCATGCCTTTTGACCGGCATTAAATTTACCTGCCGGAACAGGACGTTTTTTCTTAGACAAATATCCGCCTACTATGAACATCCAGCGGATATCATAAACCGCAGGAAGCATTCTAATAGTCCAGTAAAATATCATAGGAAATACTGAGATCGTAAAGAAAACAGTAGCGATAACGTGTAAATCTTGCATGAAATTTACAAATGCACCGCCGCCAAATGAGCTACCCCACATCATAATTATACCGGTAGGAACCAATATAACCCATGAAAGAGCAGCAATACCGTGAGAAATTCTCTCAACTATGTCAAACGCATAAACTTTTTTACCGTCGTGGCTAAAGTGTTTTGGACCGATGATTAAAAAGTGCAGGATAAATGCACCAATAACCGCCAAAATAATCGCTACAACGCCGTAAGCAAAGTAGTTATTTCCTTGGATGAATGTAAAAATTTCACCCATTCCGCCTTCGTAACCTTTTATGTTTTCAACTCTACCCGCAGCCCAAACATTACTGTCATACTGATTTGTTCCATCAGGTAAATGCAAAGCAAAAGCACTCATTACACAGGCAATAAAAGCTAATATTACTCTCATATTCTGTCCTTTGTATAATACGCGATTTTCCATGTCGGAGATTCTTTGATGTTTTTAACACCATATCCTCTTGCGCTGACCCGATCAAGATAAATCTGCTCTATTATATCAGATTCTCCCACAAGTAAAGCTTTTGTCGAACACATAGCCGCGCAAACAGGCACTTTTCCTTCTGCTATACGATTTTGACCATACTCTTCAAATTCATGCTCTGAATTTGTTTGGATATTAACACCGCCGGCACACATAGTACATTTATCCATGCTACCTTTTGCACCAAAAACACCCTCTCTAGGGAATTGTGGAGCACCGAAAGGACAAGCATATAAGCAGTAACCGCAACCTATACAAACCTCTTTATCGTGAAGAACGATACCATCAGGACGTATAACAAAGCAGTCAACCGGACAAACAAGCGAACAAGGCGCATCTTCGCAGTGCATACAAGCTATAGACGTAGATACCTCTTTGCCTATAACTCCTTCGTTTAGCGTAATAACACGGCGTCTTCTAACGCCGATAGGAAGCTCGTGAGCCTCATCACATGCGACCGCACAACCGTTGCAGTCAATACAACGGTCGTTGTCACAGTAAAATTTTAGTCTATTATTTTGATTAAATTCGCTCATCATAGTCTCCTTACGCCTTCTCTATCCTACACAAACCACCTTTTGTTTCAGGGATTTGAGTAACAATATCATATCCGTAATTCGCAACAGTGTTTGCACTCTCGCCTACGGCAAAAGGTTTAGTTCCATCAGGGAAATTTCCCGTCATATCAACGCCCTGCATAACACCCGTAAAGTGAAATGGCAAGAACACCATACCAGGAAGAACAGACGGAACAACACGTGCCTTGACTTTTATCTTCATGCCTTCAGGTGAATGTATCCATATCATATCGCCGTCTTTAAGATTATAATCTTTAGCCATATCAGGATGGATGTCGGCAAACATTTCAGGTGTTAGTCTTGCTAGGTATTTACTAGCTCTAGTTTCCATACCTGCACCACTCATATTTACTAAGCGAGCAGTTATTAAGTTTACAGGAAATTCTTTTGAGAAATCCTTGCTTAGCTGCAAGCTCTTGTATTGAGTATGAACACGATAGTGGTTTGGCTTATCTTCAAAGCTTGGATACTTTTGCGCTAGGTCATGACGTGGTGAGTGCAATGGCTCTCTGTGTTTTGGAATTTGATCGACAAATGTCCAAACAATAGTTCTAGCTCTTGCATTTCCATATGGAGCAATGCCCTTTTCCATACATTTTTTAGCGATTATACCACTTCCGTCAGTCGCCCATGTAGCGCCCATTGCTTCACGCTCTTCATCGGTTAGAGTTATGCCAAGCACTGCTTCGATATTTGCTTTTGTTATTTGAGGATAACCGCCGTTTACAACACCCCCAACAGGAGCAGAGCCCTCAGCTGCCAACTGGCTAACACCGTTGTGCTCTAGTCCAAAGCGATTTCTAAAGCCCATACCGCCTTTCATAACAGGAACATCTACGTTATATAGTATCGGGCTGCCTGGGTGATCTTCTGTCCAGCAAGGCCATGGAAGTCCGTAGTACTCTCCCTCAACAGGAGTTCCTGGTTTACCAAGAAGTGTTTTCTCGTCAAATTTATCCCAGTTTTCTTGGTGATTTTTTAGTCTTTCAGGCGTCCAACCGGTAAGGCCGATAGATTTTACTATTTTTGCTATTTCGCGAGTTGCTGCTTCAGGCCATTCAATGTTACCGTTTGCATCACGGATAGTGCGAGTTAGTTCATCATAGAATCCCAAACGCTTAGCTAGCTCAAATAAAATTTCATGATCCGGTTTGCTTTCATACATTGCGTTAGAAATTTTGCTTCTCCATTGACCGCTTCTGTTTGTAGCTACAACTGTTCCGCTGTTTTCAAACTGTGATGTAGCAGGAAGTAAAAATACATTATCTTTTTTGTTTGTTATAATTCCCGCTTCATTTACAAATGGATCGGCTAAAACCAAAAGCTCCAACGCGTCAAGACCCTCTTGAACCTTAACTTGTTGAGCAGTTGAAGTTATACCGTTGCCTATAACAACAAGAGCCTTTAGTGCATCTCCCGCATTTTCTATCGCATCATTTCCATCTTTGCCGTTTAATGCACCTGCCCACCATCTAGCTAGTGTAAAGCCGGGTTTAAACATCCATTCAGGTTTGATGTAATTTTTTTGTAACCATTCGTATTCTACGCCCCACATTTTGGCAAAATACTTCCAAGTTTCTTCATTTTTAGCATAATAACCAGGTAAGCTATCAGGAGCATTTGCCATATCGCTAGCACCTTGAACGTTATCGTGACCGCGAAGGATGTTACAGCCGCCGCCCTCTTTACCCATGTTGCCTATAACTAATTGCAAAATAGAAGCTATACGAGTATTTGAACTACCGATAGTGTGTTGTGTTAGACCCATTGCCCATACTACACATCCGGGTTTGTTTTTAGCAAAAGCTTCTGTTACTTCAAGTAGTTTTTCAGGCTTGCAGCCGGTTACATCCTCAACTACTTCAGGTGTCCAGTGCTCAGCCTCTTTACGAATTTCATCCATTCCATAAACACGATCTTCGATAAATTTCTTATCTTCCCAGCCGTTTTTAAAGATCAAATGCATCATACCATACATAAACGGTATGTCTGTTCCAGGACGAATTTGAGCAAAAATATCAGCTTTTGCCGCAGTTCTTGTGTATCTTGGTTCAACTACGATTAGTTTCGCACCGTTGTTTTCTTTAGCCTTTAAAAAGTGTCTAAAACCAACAGGGTGATTTACCGCTGGGTTTGCACCTATTATAAATATAGATTTTGAGTTTTGGATATCTCCAAGGTGGTTTGTCATCGCGCCATAACCCCACGTATTCGCCACACCGGCGACTGTTGCGCTATGTCAAATTCTTGCTTGGTGATCTAGATTATTTGTCCCAAACATCGCAGCAAATTTACTGATGTAGTAACTCTGCTCGTTGCTGTCTTTAGCTGAACCCAAAAACATTACTTGCTCAGGGTTTTTCTCGCGATATTTTTTTAGTTGTTCACCTATTCTATCAAGTGCTTCTGTGTAGCTTATACGCTTCCATTTGCCATTTTCTTTTACCATTGGGTATTTTACACGGCAGTGTGAGCGAACCATATCTATAACGTCGCTACCTTTACAGCAGTGTCCACCTGCACTAATTGGGTGATCTTGTGCTACCTCTTGGCGTACCCAAACTCCGTCTACGACTTCGCCCATTACACCACAGCCTACAGAGCAAATACTGCAAATCGATTTAACCATTTTTGAACCCGGATATGGGTTGCCTATCTCATGAGCCGTAGCTTTTCTAACGGCATCACTAGCAAATGCACTACCTGCACCGGCAATAGCACCCAAGGATGCCATTTTAAGAAAAGAGCGTCTGCCCACTAAAGGCGATGCATTTTCTCTCATTTCCTCTTCCTTTCCTTATTATTGTTTTTATCTATTTTGCTTGTTTATAGTAAAATTCCCAAGTTTTACTTCTTTTATATAAAACTTGCTTTGTTTGCTCGTCCTCTTTAACTTCGAGCGCCTTAGATCCAACAGCTACGGCACCCACCGCAGTTGTTCCTAACATAAGTTTTTTTATAAACTCACGTCTACTCTTTTTTTCCATAAAGTTTCCTTTCCGTGTTATAGCCACTCTTTTTTATTATCGTTCTTATTTCGTTTATACATCACTACTAAGCTCTCGCTCAAGGCGTTTAGCTCGTCTGTTTTGTTCTCTTCTTAAAACCTCTGAGCGTGATACTCCGTCTTGAACCTTTATCTTTCTATCTACGATAGGTTTTGGTGTTTCGTAAAAAATTCTTTCAAATTCTATAAAATTTTGTAGAATGATACAGGCTAGCGCATAAGCGTCTGAATTTTCATGCTCATAAACAGCATCTATGAAGTCATCTATGTTTGGATTTATAATAGTTTTAAAAAGCTGTGAGGCAAATTCTCCACTCTCTTCGTCATCTGAAATTTGAGAATTTAAAAACTCTTGCATAAGCGCAAAACAAAATCCAACATTGTCTTCATTCTCTTTAAAATCTACTTCATTTCTTCTGATCTTGGTTTTAGCAAGTATTTTTCTAACTCTAGCACACGCACTTCCGGTCTCATAACCCTCTTCATAAAAAGAAAAACTGTTGTGTATAGCATGTGGTGGAGCATGAAATATATCGTCGTATTCTTGCACGATATTTTCAAGGTTTTGTGTATTAAATTTTAATAAAAGGTTGTCTATTGCTTTGGCGCATTCATCATTAAGAGGGGACTGTTTTATGATATTTAAAAGGTCTAAAACCTTATCATAGCGATTTTGTTTATCTGTAAAAACAAAAAGTTGCGAAAATAGCAGATAATAAATTCGCCTAGCGTTTAAGACACTTTTTGTATCGCTCATTTTATTTCCTTATTTTAAGCTCCCTAAAGAAGCCATTTTGATAACTCAATATTATCCATTTTTGAAAATTTATCACAACTTTGCTTAGTAGCTAGTCTTAAAAAAATATAAGTTTTTAAAATTAAACGTTACTTAAATATGCCTTAATTGCATATTATAATTTTGATGTTTTTGTGCGATTTTCGTGTTAAAACTACATCGAAATCTTTTACAAAACTCACAGAAGATATAACAAAGTTGCCTTTTAAAAGCTATTTGCCCAATCCAAAAAAGTAAAAATTCTAAAAAGCAACTCGTTTTTCATATAAGCATATCCGACTTTTTGGTCAAATTTATAATTTTAATTTCTATCTCGGTAGCTCTCAAAGCCAAACTTCCTAAGCGTCTTTATCTCGCCGTTTTGTTTAAGCAGGAGCAAATCGGGCAGCATAATACCGTTAAAAGTCGTGTTTTTTACGATTGTGTAGTGAATTTGATCCTCAAATATTACCTTGTCGCCGATCTTTAATTCGTTCTCGAATTTATAGTCTGCATTTCCTGCATCTTGCCCTACGATATCTCCTGCTAAACAAGTGTTGCCTCCAAAACGATAACTAAATTTGCCATTTTTACTCTCGCCTCTTACGGCAGGGCGATAAGGCATGAGGATGGTATCTGGCATGTGCGCCTCGGCAGAAGTATCTAAAATGGCGATATTTTTCTCATTTTCTACTATATCAAGCACACTTGAGATCAAAAATCCAGTCTGCCAGCCAACTGCCTCTCCAGGCTCAAGATAAACCTCGACGCCGTATTTCTCATGGAAATTTTTAATAAGCGAGATGAGCAGATCTACATCATAATCATCTCTTGTGATATGGTGTCCGCCACCAAAATTTATCCATTTCATCTTTGGTATAAACTCTCCAAATTTCTCCTCAAACGCCATTAACACGGTCTCTAAGCTTTGCGCACTCTCCTCACAAAGTGCATGAAAATGCAGCCCCGTGATACCTTCCAGCATTTCAGGCTTGAAATTTGCCCTTGTGATACCAAGACGGCTAAATTTAGCACATGGATTATACATATCAGTTGGCGACGCAGAGCTCTCTGGGTTGAGGCGAAGCCCACAAACTACGCCGTTTGCTAGCGCTTTATCTTTAAATTTCGCCCATTGATTAAAGCTATTAAAAACCACGTGTTTTGAGATAGCCATTATCTCCTCAAAATCCTCATCTTTAAAGGCTGGAGAGTAGGTGTGGATCTCGCCTTTTACGAACTCATGAGCGAATTTTGCCTCCCAAAGTCCGCTACAAGTCGCTCCGTCAAGATACTCGCTAACAATATCCATAACTCCGCTTAGAGCAAAGCCTTTAAGCGCGACTAAAATTTTAGCCCCACTCTCATCTTTAACACGCTTTAAAAGCTCTAAATTTTTACGCAAAAGCGCCTCTTCGCAGACGTATGCCGGGGTTTTTATCGAATTTATTACATCATTTATCATTTTATTCCTTTATATTGCAAAAGTCGTTTTTGCGCTCTAGCGCTACTTAAATTTCTTTTTTAACGACTTTAATACAAATTTAATAAGCAAAAGCCCTTTTGAGCGATGTGAAATTTCAAGCTTCACATCATCTTTGAGCTCTCCGAGTGTATGATTAAAACCGTTTGGGATAAAAAGCGCGTCATATCCAAAACCGTTTTCACCTCTTTCTTCATCAATCGCCATTCCGTTCATAAAACCATGTGCGCTAAATTCACCGTATTTTGAAGCCACTGCGATACAGGCCGTATAATGCGCCTTTGAGCTTTTAACGTTTTTATTTTTTAGTCCTTCGATCAGCTTTGCACGGTTGCTAGCATCAGTAGCTCTCTCACCACTATATCTAGCCGAGTAAATTCCGGGCGCGCCACCTAAAACATCGACACTTATGCCACTGTCATCGCTTAATGCGATAAATTCATCTTGCAAATTTAACTCGCAAAGCTTCTTAAAAACCGCGCGAACTTTGATGAGTGCATTTTGCTTAAAGTCCTCTCCGCTTTCAACTATCTCAAACGGCGACATGATCTCGCTTAATGCGTAAATTTCATACTCTTTTAGAAATTCTCTTATCTCTTTTACCTTACCTTTGTTTGATGTTGCAAGTACTATTTTCATTTGTTTTGCTCACAAAATTCTTTATCGATCATACATGCTTTTTTATGATACTCGCTTGCTATACTTTCATCTTTTTTTATAACTTCACCCATACCAACCGTATGCAATCTAGCAAGATAAGCGCAAGATAGAGCATCTTGTAGTTCACACGCCTTTTTCAAAGCCTCAAAACCACCTTTAATATCTGAACTTCCCATTAAAAGTCGCCCTAGTTTTGCGCAAGCTAACGCATGATCAAACTCGCAAGCTTTGGTAAATCTCTTAATTGCCGATGGTTTATTTTGCGCATGCAAATAAAGCTGACCATCCGCATAACACGCCTGCGCATGGTTCATAGCGCACGCACTATCTACGTTTTTCTTAGCCTTATCATAGTCCTTAACTTTCATTGCCGCTTCAAAATTTTCAAAATGCTTTTGTGCGGTATCCGGCTTAGCGCAACCCACCAGCAAAATCATCACAAACAAAATCCCCGCAAAGAATTTATACATCCTCGCTCCTTAAAAAATAATACGGATTTTATCAAAAAACGCTTTAAATTTTAAGTCTTTTTAGTGTAAAATCTATATTTTTCAAAGGAAATTTTTAATGTTTAAAAGCGTTTTGCCTATATCTTTTATCATTGGTAGTAGATTTTTTGGTATTTTTATCATTCTTCCGGTTATCAGCCTTTATGCGCTTGAGCTTGATGGTTCAAACGAATTTCTAATCGGCGTTCTAATCGGTGTTTATGCGCTCATGCAGGTGATCTTCCAGATACCTTTTGGCTATCTTTCGGATCGTTTCGGACGCAAGGTTACACTACTTTTTGGACTTTTAGTCTTTATCGTCGGTGGATTTATCTGTGCGTGGGCGCAAGATATTTATACCATGATTCTTGGTCGTTTAGTCCAAGGCGTAGGCGCGATAGGTGGCGTGGCGACGGCACTTATAAGCGACAACACAAAAGAAGAGATGCGCGGTAAGGCTATGGCGATAATGGGTGGCTTTATCGGAGTTTCATTTGCGCTTTCAATGCTTATAGCTCCAGCAATGAGCGCTAAATTTGGACTTTCAAGCCTCTTTTATCTTAGTATCATGCTTACTTTTTTAAGCATTATCTTACTCTACACTCTAGTGCCAAAAGAGCAAAAGATAGAGTCTTTTCGTTCAAAAACTCCATTTTTCAAACTAATCTCAAATAAAAATTTATTTCTCATGAACACTACAAATTTTATGCAAAAGATGCTGATGTCTGTCGCATTTTTGATAATTCCTATCGTCTTAGTGCATGATTTTGGCTGGGATAAACAAGAGCTTTGGAAAATCTACTCCATTTCCACGGTATTTGGTTTTATGGCCATGGGCGTGGGCGGAGCGATGGGAGAAAAAAGAGGGCTTGGAAAGCAACTTTTGCTCATAGGAATTTTACTATTTATTGCGGCTTATCTACTTTTTGGCTTTAGCGCAAACGAGATCATGTTTTGTGCAGGGATCGTGATGTTTTTCATCGGCTTTAATCTCCACGAACCAATAATGCAATCAATCGCCTCAAAATTTGCAAAAGCAGGAGAAAAAGGTGCCGCACTTGGAGTGTTTAACTCTTCTGGCTTTATGGGGACATTTATCGGCGGAGTTGGCGCGGGTGCTTTACTCAAATTTTTCGATCTTGACGCTCTTTGCGGAGTCTTTATTCTGCTTTGCATAGTTTGGCTTATACTTTTAACAAGACTTGATAATCCCGCTTTATTTAAAAATTTATACCTAGAGCTTTCTAAGAGTCTAAATTTAAATGAAATTTCACAACTAAAAGGCATAGTTGAGTGCTATAAAACACAAACAAACTATGTGATAAAATACAACTCGCAAATCATAACCCAAGATCAGCTCAAAGAAGCACTAGGAATTTAAGGCATTAGCGATAAAGTGGATAAAATTTATGACGTTTTAATCATCGGTGCAGGCGCTTCAGGGCTCTTTCTAGCAGCAAATTTAAAAGCAAAAAACGTAGCTATCCTTGAGAAAAATCCATCCGCCGGAAATAAAATTTTAATCAGTGGCGGAGGTCGTTGTAATATCACAAATAGGCACATCAGCGAGCAAAACTACCTTACAGATAGTAAATTTATAAAAAAAGCCTTGAATGCGTTTAAGTTTAATGATGTTTTAGACTTTTTTAAAAATATCGAATTTAAAGAGCAAAAAGAGTCGCAGTTTTTTACAAAAAGCTCTTCCAAAAGTGTTTTAAACACGCTTTTACAAAAGATAAATGCTAAAATTTTTTACAACACCGAGGTTATAAACGCTAGTAAAAACGGTGAAATTTTTGAAATTTTATCAACAAAGGGCGAGAAATTTTATGCCGTAAATTTAGTCGTAGCAACCGGGGGTATAAGCTATAAAAGGCTTGGAGTAAGCGATATAGGGCTTAAAATCGCACAAAATTTCGGGCTCAAAACGATAAATTTCTCCCCTGCCCTAGTTGGCTTTAGCGTTCAAAAAAGCGAATTTTGGTTTAAAGAACTAAGCGGAATTAGCCTAAATGCTAAAATGTCTGTAGGTGATAAAATTTTACAAGGCGACATACTTTTTACACACAAAGGCATTAGCGGTCCTTGCGTGCTTAACGCCTCACTTTTTTGGCAAAAGGGGACAATTAGTATAAATTTCTTACCAAATTTCGAGCCTAAGAATTTAACCCAAGGCAAAAAACAACTAACAAGCGTCCTGCCTTTGCCAAAGAGATTTGTGCTTGAATTTCTACGTCAAAACAACCTACAAGACGCTGCTTTTAGCGAATATAGCAATGATGAAAAGGCTAAAATTTTAGAGCTTTTTAACTATCGTTTCGCACCTGCCGGGACATTTGGATTTAACAAAGCAGAAGTGTCTAAAGGTGGGGTTACTACTGCACAAATTGATGAAAATTTCCAGAGCAAGGATATTAAAAATTTATACTTTATCGGCGAAGTTTTAGACGTTACCGGCATGCTTGGCGGTTATAATCTCCACTTTGCTTTCACAAGTGCCAAAATCGTCTCAAACGCGCTTAATAAGGTATATTAACGGAATTCAAATGAACAAAAAAACGATTTTATCTCTTGTATTTTTACTTGCGGTATCTATAAATTTCTTTATAAATCAACCAAGCAACACGCCAAACCAAATCCAACAAACACAGACAAATATCGATAAAAACGGTGTTTATACAAGCAAAAAAGAAGTTGCTAGCTATGTCTTTTACTACAAACATCTTCCAAATAACTACATAACTAAAAAAGAAGCTTTAAAGCTTGGTTGGCAGGCAAACAAAGGCAACCTATGGGAAGTGGCCAAAGGTAAAAGTATCGGTGGAGATGTTTTTAGAAATTTTGAAAGAAAACTTCCCGAGGCAAAAGGTCGTATATGGCGCGAGGCGGATATCGACTACAAAGGCGGCAAGCGTGGCGCAAAACGCATAGTATTTTCAAACGACGGGCTGATATTTTATACCGCCGATCATTATGAGAGCTTTGAACAAGTAAAAAATGAAAAGTAAAGCTTCAAAACACACAAGATACGTCATCGACGCTAGTAAGATAACAGACAAACAAAGCTTACTATCTTGTATTCAAGTCGCTTTCTTTCCACATCTTAATGAATGCGCTAAAAATTTAGACGCGTTTTGGGATGAGTTAAACTCTTTGCGAAACGGTAAAATTTTAATAAAAAACGCACAAATTTTACTCAACACCAAAGATGACTTTGCACAAAATATGCTTACCTTTTTAAATGCCTTAAAAGATGAGGGCTGGAAGATAAAATTTAAAGAGGCAAAAGACGCTTGATGTTTGCATTTACCTCTCAATGCTAGTTTAAAACCCAAAGCCGATCTAAACCATCCTTAAAATTTCAACAACCTCGCCTTTAGCGATAAATTCCGTCTCTTTTGGCACTATCAAAAGTGCGGCTTCGTTGGTTAGGTTATTTACTATCGCGGAGCTTCCTAGCTTTTTACCGTCTAAATTTGCATAAATTTTACCATCTCTCACACTTAAATTTACAGCCGTAAATTCTAAAAATGGCGAACGTTTCGTGTAGTCTTCATCAAGTATCGCCGTTAGTTTTGGCTCGCTTACACCAAACCAAGCATTAAGCAAGACGCGCACGTAAAGCACGCACATAACCATCGCCGAGTAAGGAAAACCAGGAAGTGCAAATATGTATTTATCGCCTGAAGTAGCGACTTTTATATGACGTCCCGGTTTTATGCCCGCCCCATCTATAATGATATTAAAATTATCTTTTAGTGCCGCCTTTACAAAGTCATAGTCCCCCATACTAACGCCACCTGTAGTAATTAACACGTCAGCACTCTTAAGAGCGTTTACTATGGCTTCTTGCACGAGTTCTTTTTTATCGCGAACTATCTCGCAAACTATCGGCTCAGCTCCCATTTTTTGCATCATCATGGCCAAGGCGATATGGTTTGAACTTCTAATTTGTGCCGGATTTTCAAGTGCTTCACCAAGGTCTTTTATCTCGCTTCCGGTTGCAAGTATCGCGACTCTAGGACGGATAAAAACGCTTACATGAAATTCTCCAAGCTCGGCAAGAAGAGCGATCTCGGCATAACCTAGCTTAGCGCCTTTTTTGATTAAAATTTCTCCTTTTTTATAGCTTTCGCCTATTTCACGCACGGCAAAACCCTTTGGCACTTGTTTTTTAATTAAAATTTTATTGCCGTTTATTTCGACGTTTTCAACCGGTATAAGCGTGTCTGTCCCTTTGCTCATAAGCGAACCAGTAAAAGTTTTTATGCATTCATTTTCATTTATAACTAGCCCTTTATCGGTACCTGCGGGCAAATCAGTCGTTAAATTTAGTTCACTTAAATTTTGACTCCATTTAAAGGCGTAGCCGTCCATTGCCGAAAGCTCTCTTGAGGGATAGTTGTCTTTTGCGACTATATCGACGGCTATATAGCGGTCAAGCGCTTGCGTAATGGCTACTTTTTGCACATTACTCCAAGGCTTTACCGTTGATCTTAAAATTTCTAGCGTATCTTCATATTTTGCCCATTGTTTCACACTATTCTCCTATTTTAAAACTTTTAAATATGCATCATTGTAACATTTTTGCATTAAATAATCAGTATTATTTTATTTGTTTTTTATTTTATTGAGTGTAGAATTCGACCTTAGAAATCAGGTTGGTTTTATCTTAATTCAGGAAATTTCATGAATAATTTCAAATGGTATATAGTCGCTGGTGCGGCTTTGGGTGCTTTGGGTGCGCTTTTAGTCTATCTTGGCAATCCAGGAAACATGGGTGTTTGCGCTGCATGCTTCTTAAGAGATACGACAGGAGCTCTTGGTTTTCACAATGTAGCCACATTGCAATATCTAAGACCGGAGATCATTGGTCTAATTTTTGGCGGATTTTTAGCCAGTGTGTTTTGGACTAAAGAATTTACACCGACAACCGGTTCATCGCCTTTTACGAGATTTTTCTTAGGCGTTTTTGCAATGATAGGTTGCCTTGTATTTTTAGGTTGTCCATGGAGAGCATTTTTACGACTTGGTGGCGGAGATATGAGTGCGATAGCCGGATTTTTAGGTATCGCAGTCGGAGTTAGTGCCGGTATCTTCTTTAAAAAACGTGGATATGCTTTAAACGAGGGCGTAAAAATACAAGCCGCGATAGGAATTTTACCTGTTATCATGGCGGTTATTCTTCTTTTAGCTTTGATTTTTGGACTTAAAGTAGGCAACGGTGCGATATTTGCTTCCGAAAAAGGTCCTGGTGCTATGCATGCAAGCATACTTGTTTCGCTTGTTGCAAGCGTAATTATCGGTATATTTATGCAAAAAAGTAAATTTTGTAGCGTAGGCGCTTTTAGTAAAGCGTTTAGAGGTGACTTTTCGATGTTTTCCGGCATTATTAGCATTATCGTTTTTGCCACAATAGTAAACATTATCTTTGGTCAATACAAATTCGGTTTTGAAGGACAGCCTATCGCGCACAACCAATACATCTGGAACTTTTTGGGCATGATGTTGGCAGGTCTTTGCTTTAGCCTAAGCGAGGGTTGCCCTGGCAAACATTTAGTGCAGATGGGGACTGGAAATTTAAGCTCAGTGATCTTTGTTATCGGCATGATGGCAGGAGCAGCATTTGCTCACAACTTCATACTTGCAAGTTCACCAAAAGGTATAACGGACGCTGCGCCTTATGCGCTTTTGATCGGTTTTGCTTTTGCTGTTTATGTTGGAGTATTTAATAAAAAAGTAACAGCCTAATGGTTAAAGACGGGGTGAAATTTATCACTCCGTTTATCTTATCACGCCAAAAGTCCAGCACCGTTTATCGCCTGAGAGCGATCTTTGGCATAAATTCTCTCGCCATCTATCACATCGTATTTCCAAATCGGTGCATTTGCCTTAAAATCCTCGACAAATTCATTTATAAGTCTTAATGCAACCTTCCTCTGTGGGCTTACGACACCTGCTATATACGAGCTAGTATGCACTGCCACATCACCTTTTGAGTGAGCAAAAAGCACAAACGCTCCCTGTTCTGCCGCCCTTTGCTCCCAAGCGTTAAACCATTTTTTCAGTATAGGCTCATACACATCAAAGCTTAGCGCGCTTATGCCACCCTCTTCACGCACGATACCAGTAAAGGTAATGAGCGCTCCGCAGTTTTTATCTTTAACATCGTTATACCAACGATTTGTTATCTTGCAAACATCAAGACTTCCGTCGTAAAGTTCCATCTCAACCTCCGCAAATCGGTGGCAATATAGAAATTTTATCGCCATCTTTTAGAGGTGTATCAAGACTTGTTACAACATCGTCATTAACCGCTACCGCACAAATTTTAAGCCACTCATTTAGCTCAAGCTCGTTGCATTCGCCAAGTTTTTCTTTTACTTCACCCAAATTTGACGCTTGCATTTTGATATTTTGAAATTTAATAGGTCCTAAAAATTCGATCTCTACCATACAAATCCTTAACAATTTTATCTTCGTTCGTATGATAAAATAAAGGCGATTAAGCAAAGCTTAACAGCACTTGAACAAGAGAGAAATTACAAATTCATATCGTTAAAAACTCCGACATGACGCCTGATAAATATGTAAAGCCATAAATTTATATTAACTTTGATAAAATTAAGCTTTGAAAATTTAAGGAGCCAAAATGAAACATATTTTAATCATCGGGGCTGGCGGAGTAAGCCAAGTAGCGACCGTAAAATGCGCTATGAATAAAGACGTTTTTAGCAAGATAACCCTTGCAAGCCGCACAAAAAGCAAGTGCGATAACATAGCTAAATTTATAAAAGAGCGTTTGGGTGTCACTATAGATACAGCAAGCATAGACGCTGACGACACAGACGCGGTAGTAGAGCTTATCAAAAAAACGGGCGCGGACTTGCTACTAAACGTCGCACTTCCATATCAAGACCTAACGCTTATGGATGCGTGCGTGAAAGCCGGTATCCCATACATTGACACTGCAAACTACGAACATCCTGACACTGCGAAATTTGAGTATAAACTGCAATGGGCAAAGGATGAAAATTTCAAAAGCGCAAATACAATGGCGCTTCTAGGCTCTGGCTTTGACCCGGGTGTTACAAACGTATTTTGCGCCTACGCACAGCAAAATTTATTTGACGAGATTCACGAGATAGATATCCTAGACTGCAACGCAGGCGATCACGGATATGCATTCGCAACAAACTTCAACCCTGAAATCAACCTACGCGAAGTAAGCTCAAAGGGTAGATACTGGGAAAGTGGTAAGTGGATAGAAACCGAGCCTATGGAGATAGGATTTAAGTGGGACTACCCAAAAGTAGGCGTGAAAGACAGCTACTTACTATACCACGAGGAGCTTGAAAGTCTAGTGCAAAACATCAAAGGACTTAAGCGCATCCGCTTCTTTATGACATTTGGACAAAGCTATCTAACGCATATGAAGTGCCTAGAAAACGTGGGTATGCTACGCATAGACGAAGTCGAGCATAACGGCGTTAAAATCGTGCCTATACAGTTTCTAAAGACCCTACTTCCTGACCCTGCAAGCCTAGGTCCACGCACAAAGGGTAAAACAAATATCGGCTGCGTGATACGCGGACTAAAAGATGGCAAGGAAAGACAAGTTTACATATATAATGTATGCGACCACGAGGCTTGCTACGCCGAAACGGGAGCTCAGGCTGTTAGCTACACTACGGGCGTGCCTGCGATGATAGGCTCACTGATGGTAGCTAAAGGAATTTGGAGTGGCAAAGGTGTCTTTAACATGGAGCAGTTTGACGCGAAACCATTTATGGATGAGCTAAACAAACAAGGTCTTCCTTGGGAAATCATCGAGATGAACCCAGGCGAGAGATACGAGGTAAAGTAAATTTAAGGCGGATTTCCGCCTTTTTTGTTTTAAATTTTTTGCATTAAATACTCAAGTAAGCCTTCGCACGAACGGCTTATATCTTCATAGCATTTTTTAAAATCACGCGTATAATACGGATCGTCGATGATAAAATTCTTATGATCGGAAGCGTTTCTGCTTAAATTTTCTGGTGCAAATTCAAGCAGAAATTTTACCTTTTGACCAATATCTTCATGAGTGCCAAAAACTCTTTTTAAAGAGTGCATGTTTTCATCATCCATACAAAGGATCAGATCATGGTTTGCAAGATCGCAATGCGTTATCTGTGTTGCCTTGTGGTCTATAATGGGGATAGAGTTTTCACGTAAAATTCTAACAGTTTCATAGTATGGAGGCGAGCCGATCTCATCGGTATGCGTAGCTTTTGAGTCCACATAGATTTTATCATCAAGCCCATTTTGGCTGATTAAATTTTGCATAAATATCTGCGCCATTGGCGAACGGCAAATATTTCCATGGCAAACAAATAAAATTTTTATCATTTTTACTTCTTACTCGGTTTAAATTTAGTCCGTTTTAGGCTTGTTTTGAGTTGAAATTTTCAAGCTTCTCTTTGATAATACTTCTTATCTCATAGATTGATTTTTCATATATATTTGGCAAACTCGCATCACTCTCACCCGCATGATACATAAGTCCACGGATAAGTTCAAGGTCAAATTTGGCTCGACCAAAACTTACGACTAAAATTTCAACCCCACTCTTCTTTTCTACGATCTTCGTATAAACACCTTTTATATCGGCAAAGTAAAATTTAGCCTGCCTGCCTGCCTTTTTTATAACAAACCCGTCATTTTCTATCAAGATAAAACTCTCTTGAAATATCTTTTTCAAGCAAAACACAGCGCAAATCGCACTCACAACCATAGTAAATATCGCTGAAGCCCTGTAGTCGTAGTAATAATAAAGCACTCCGCCGATACAAAAAAGTATAAGAGAAGATAAAAGGTTGAGCTTAGCACCCCTTTTGTTTTCTAAAATTTTCATAAATGTTCCTTTTAGTGATTTAAAGGGGTGATTATATCAAAAAATATATGACGTTTAAATTTGATGTTTTATAAGCTAGGAGAAATTTGATCCCAAGGGTGGACCGCGCCACTCTTGGGACTACATTTTAGGCTTTGTTGCGTGGGATTTTAAGAAATGCTACCAAACAAGCAAACGAAACAACCACACCAATAGCGGTTGATACATTTAGCTCAAGCCCAAAACCTATCTTTGCATTTGCAAGATAAGTGGCAACTACAGCAGTCATAAACACAGCAGGTATCGTAGTGATCCAGTGAAATTTATTGGTTTTATAAAGATAAGCCGAAGCTGCCCATAGCATTATGGCAGCGGTTGTTTGATTTGCCCAACCAAAATATCTCCAAATGATATTAAAATCCTGAGTAGATACAAAGATACCAATGGCAAATAACGGCACAGCTATCATAAGCCTTTTAATTATCTCTTTTTGAGATAGCTTAAAAAAGTCTGCGATGATAAGACGAGCCGAGCGAAATGCCGTATCTCCAGAAGTTATAGGAAGTATAACGACACCCAAAACAGCTATGATACCGCCTACGCTACCAAGAAGTGCGATAGATATCTCATGAACAACACCGGACGGAGATCCTGCTGCAATAGCAGCACCTAAAAGCTCAGGACTTTCATAAAAGCTAAGTCCTAATGTGCACCAGATAAGACCGATAATACCTTCAAGTATCATCGCCCCATAAAATATCATGCGACCTGACTTCTCGTCTTGTATACATCTTGCCATAAGAGGTGATTGAGTCGCGTGAAAGCCAGAGATCGCGCCACAAGAGATAGTAACAAACAGTAAAGGCCAGATAGGCAGCCCTTTTGGATCGTAGTTAGTAAAAAAGTCAAGACCGACTGAGTAAAATTCCTTACCGCTAACTATAAGACCTATCGTAAGTCCAGCCGACATAAACAGTAGCAATGCCCCAAAAAATGGGTAAAATCTACCTATGATCTTATCAATAGAAACAAGCGTAGCAAGGATGTAGTAAGCAAATATGATAAATACCCACAAACTAACATCAAGTGAAGTAAGACCGGATAAAAGCTTAGCCGGACCAAGAACAAAAACCACTCCGACAAGAAGCAAAAGCACAAGCGCAAAGATATTCATAAAGTGTTTAGCCCATGTGCCAAGCCACTCGCCAACTACCGTAGGCACAGACGCGCCGTTGGCTCTAACGCTTAACATACCGGAAAAATAATCATGCACCGCACCAGCAAATATACAACCAAAAACTATCCAAAGCATAGCAACCGGTCCATAAAGCGCGCCCATGATCGGACCAAATATCGGACCAAGTCCTGCGATATTTAAAAGCTGTATCAAAAACACTTTTGGATTTGACATCTTGACATAATCCACACCGTCAGCCATCTGCATGGCGGGTGTTTTACGATCAGGGTTTATGACAAAGATCTTCTCAACTATCTTACCGTAAGTAAAATAGGCTAGTATAAGTAGCCCAACGCAAAAGAAAAACCAAATCATCGCTCATCCTTTGTTTTTAATTTTTATTAATTCTACTAAAATTTTATTTGGTTTTGGTAACAAAAACACTATTTTGTAAAATTTTCATACTCTTATCGGAAAAATTTGCACATTTCCATCTTGATCACACCTATAAATTTAAAAATACGCTCTTGTAAAATTTTGCAGATATGCTAAAATAGCATAATCTTAAAAATAAGGAGTTAAGATGAAAAAACTGTTATTGTTAAGTCTGCTTTTGGTTTCAAATTTCTACGCCGCAGAGTGTAGTAAAATTTACGGCAACGGCGCTACCGAGCTTAAACTAGCCACAGGAAGCCCTGGCGAACTTGGACTTTTAGAAGCTCTTGCAAACAGCTTTAACGCCAAAAATGATACAAAAATTTGCTGGATAAAAGCTGGTAGCGGTAAAGGGCTAAAGCTACTTGAAGACGGGAAAGTCGATATATCCATGACGCACTCTCCAAAAGAAGAAAAGGAGCTTGTTACAAAAGGTGCGGCTAAAAATCGAACGTTAATTGGGTCTAATGAATTTTACATCATAGGTCCAAAAGATGATCCCGCACAGATAAAAACCGCCAAAACCGCAGCCCAAGCATATACTAATATCGCAAACAAAAAGGCGCTATTTTATACAAGAGATGACAAAAGTGGCACTCACGTAAAAGAACTTAGCATATGGAAGCTTGCAAATATCACTCCTAGCGGCAAATGGTATAAGCCAAATCGTGATTTCATGCTAGCTACCTTACGCAAAGCCGATGAAACAAAAGGCTATTTTATGAGTGACTCAAGCACATATAAAAGTATCCAAAACGAGCTAAAAAACAGCGAAGTGCTATTTGCAGGAGATAAGGTGCTTGTAAATGTTTATGTCGCCATGAGTGCGAAAAATGCACCAAAAGAGGCTGATAAATTTATAGAATTTCTAAAAAGTGATGAAGCGCAAGAAATTTTTCAAAACTACGGCAAAAAAGAATTTGGTGTGGCGCTTTACGAAGATGCCTCTTACGCACAAAAATACTTCATTCCTTAAAACTAAACAGGGGCAAACTAGCCCCTTTTCATCTTAAAATTTATAAAAAAACGCAACGATCTGCTCTGCTAGACGCTGTTTAAAAAACGGCCAAATATAACTTGGCGAGTAAGTCGAACCGCCATGCGATAGCGTTATCATCGTGCTTTTATCACCATCCTTACTCTTAATCAGCACACTTGCATTTAAAACATATATATAGCTATTTGTGTAGAAGTCATCATCATAATATCCAAGCGGAAAGCCTAAACCAAATGCACCAAAAGGCCTTCGTCCAAAGCCATATCCCATGTAAAATCTAGCCCTATTTTCATCTCTTTTTGTAAATCTATCAAAGCTTTGAACATCGCCGATCACAACATAATCAGCCGTTTTTGCCTCACTACTTACTCTAAAACCGCGCTTTATAAACTCCGTAGCGATATCTGAGTTTACGCTCATATCGCCGCTTGCGCTATTTTTAAAATTTATAAACACACTTTGGTTGTTATCGCTTGTTTGGATAAATAACGCTTCGCTCGTTTTAGAAGAAATTTTAGGAGTGCCACTTGAGGCGCATCCAAAAAACATAAATGCCACAAATAAAACGGATAAAATTTTAAATTTCATTTTCTTCTCCTTGAAATTTGCCTATTTTAGCACAAAAAATCAAACCGTAAAGCAAAGGATTTGTTTTTATAAAACCGTTTTATATTATATTAAAGAGCAAGGTTATATAATTACTTCTATAATAATTATCACTTTTATAGTGTGCAGGGGTATTTTTATGAATTTAGACGAAGTAGCGACAGGGCAAACATATAAAATAGTATCCATAAATGCCAACGGAAAGTTGATGCAAAAACTTCTTGACATGGGATTTGTTATAGGAGCGCAGATAGAAGTTATAAGAGAAGCTCCACTATCAGACCCGATGGAGATAAAAATACACAGCTATCTTATCTCGCTTAGAAAGAGTGAAGCAATGCTTATCAAGGTTGAACAATGTCTATAAAAGTAGCTCTTGCAGGTCAACCAAACTGTGGCAAATCAACGATATTTAACATGGTAAGCGGCATACGCCAGCATATCGCAAACTATCCAGGTGTTACGGTAGATAAAAAGTCGGGGTATTTTAGCGTAGGTGATATCGACATCGAGATGGTTGATCTTCCAGGCACTTACTCTTTTAGTTCATACTCTCTTGAAGAAAAAGTTGCAAAAGAATTTATCATAAACGAAAGTCCCGACATCATCCTAAACATAGTCGATGCGTCAAATTTAAAGAGAAATTTATATCTTACCTTTCAACTTCTTGAGGTTGGGGTGCCGGTTGTCATAGTCTTAAACATGAGCGATGTGGCAAATCGTCGCGGCATAATCATCGATGCTAAAAAAATGAGTGAATTTTTAGGTTGTCCCGTGATAGAGGCAAGCGCCGCAAAGGGGCAAGGTAAAGATGAGATACTAGAAATTTTAAGAAAGACAAGTGAATTAAAAGAAAATTATCAAGAATTTCGCGCCAACTACGACGAGCTTGAAGAGTATATCTTAGAGCTTGAAAATGAAGTAAATTTAGAAGATAAAACAGCCATTAGCAAAAGATGGCTTTGCATAAAGGCACTTGAAAAAGACCAAACCATACTTGAAATACTAAAATCCACACACAAAGATATAAATTCAAAAATAACCGCCTTAAGAGAGAAATTTAACTCCAAACTTGGTAAGAATATCGAGACTTTTTTGGCATCATTTAGATATGAAAACGCTGATATTATATTTAACGAATGCGTGAGTGAAACCAAAAAAGGCGAACTAACTACGACAGATAAAGCCGACAAGATCATCTTAAACAAATGGCTAAGTTTTCCTATCTTATTTTTGATAATCTTCATCACATACGAGCTAAGCATCGTCTTTGGCTATCATCTTACAAACTATACCTGGCCTGTGCTTGCAGCTATTAAAAATTTCATAATAGATATATCTCCATCGGCTGATATCGCACGTATCCCTTTAATAACCGATATGGCAGTTTGGCTTGCAAATTCTACAATAGCGCTCTTAAACTATCTGCCGATATTTTTTATACTTTTTGCATTAATCGCCATAATGGAAGACGTCGGTTACATGCCTAGAATGGCGTTTATCTTAGATAAGTTGTTTAGAAAATTCGGTCTTCACGGGCAAAGCACGCTACCATTGGTGCTTGGTGGAGCATTTGTAGGAGGTTGTGCGGTACCTGGAGTAATGAGCACAAAAGGTATATCAGACGATAGAGCCAGGATGGCAACCATCCTTACTGTTCCTTTAATGAACTGTCTTGCTAAAGTGCCGTTTTACACCTTGCTTCTTGGAGCGTTTTTCCCGACACAAATGAGCATAATGCTCTTTTATATATCTACAGTTACCGTTCTAGCAGCACTTTTGATAGCCAAGCTCTTAACCTCAACCGTTTTAAGAACAAGAGAGACAGCGCCATTTGTTATGGAGCTGCCGCCATATCATATGCCGACCTTTAAAGGTGTGATACTAAGATCTTGTGAGCGTGTTTGGATATATATAAAAAAGGTCTGTACTATCGTTGTTGCCGTAGCCGTGATACTTTTTGTCCTTTTACAATTTCCTGGACTTTCTAAAGAAAAGCAAGAACACTACACAAACGAAGAGCAAGTGCTACTTGCAAGCTTTGATAAAGTCGTTAAAAAATCAAGCTACTACTCGTTGGTTGATAGCAGAGAAGAGGTGGCTTCGCTTTTAAATTTCTATGACGGATACCGAGCCAAAAAGATGAGCGGTAGTAAAGGCGTAGACGAGAAATACCAAGAGGATAATCCGGAATTCTATAAATTTCTAGTTCCTAAAAACGATAAAGACGCAAAGCTTATAAACGGAGCTCTTAGAAAGCTATCAACCGGAAGAAATAAAATTTTAAGAGAGCAAAAAAACGACAAGATAGAAAGCTCGTTACTTGGCATGGCTGGTCGTGCACTTGAGCCTATATCACAGTTTGCGGGATTCGACTGGAAGATAAACGTAGCCTTTTTAAGCTCATTTGCAGCACGCGAATCAGCAGTCGCAACGCTTGGAAGTATATATGAGTCAAACAAAGACTCAAGCTCGATAGCAACCGTAAGTGACGATAGCAATACAACCAGCTCAACGATAGCCGATGAAAGCAGCTTAAGACCTGAAGAAATGATGGCTAAAAACAGCGGTTACACACCGCTTCATGCGGCTTCTATCATTATCTTTATGCTTTTAACGCCTCCTTGTATCGCAACCATGATTGTGGTTAAAATGCAAACAAACAGCTGGGCATGGATGTGTTTTGGGATATTCTTCCCGTTTGGCCTAGCTCTAGCCGTAGCCTCGCTCTTTTTTACCGTTTCAAGCATATTTGGCATTAGTGGTTTAGAGGCGATTAGCTGGTATTATTTCACGCTTTTATTTGCAGTTTTAGTGCTTTGGTTTTTACCTGAAAAGAGGAAAAACTGGAGTGGCGGCATAGTAAAAAATAGATAATAAATTTTAAAAAGGAGAGAGAATGAAAAAACTTTTATTTTCATCATTTTTAGTTGCTCTTATGAGCCAAGCAGCCCTTGCACATACGGCTCTTATGAGTTGTTTTGACAACGGAGACGGCACTATCACTTGCGAGGGTGGTTTTAGCGACGGCTCAAGCGCGGCTGGAGTTGAATTTAAAGCTATTCAAGGCGATAAAGTAGTTGCAGAGGGCAAATTTGATAAAGATAGTGCTTTTACTTTTAAAAAACCAGAGGGCGAGTATAAGGCTAGAATGTTTGCCGGCGAGGGTCACGAGGTTGTTATAAATTCAAAAGACATAGCAGAGTAAATTTCAAATCAATTCATCAAAAGGATAAAAATGAAAAAAATTCTTACTTCTTCGGTAGTTGCGGGGTTATTGGCTAGTTCGGCATTTGCGCACTTTCAAATGCTTTACACTCCAGAGTCGGCTCTTGAAAAAGGTACAAATTTAAATTTGAAATTAGTTTTCACTCATCCATTTGCAGATGAACACACCATGGATATGGGTCTTCAAGAAGATAAAAGCAGAGCTAATGTAGTTGACTTTTATGTAGTCCATAAAGAGAAAAAAACCGACCTAAAAGACAAATTAAAAGAGATAAAATTTAAAGGTAGCCACAACGAAGGTATAGGTTATGAGGCGGCTTACCAGGCAAGAGGCATGGGAGACCATGTGTTTGCGCTAACTCCTGCACCGTATTTTGAAGCCAACGAGGGCTCTTACATACAACAAATTACAAAAGCGGTAGTAAACGTTGCAGGACTTCCTACCAACTGGGATGCAGAACTAGGTCTAAAAGCCGAGATCGTGCCTTTAACAAAACCTTACTCTATCTGGGCTGGAAGCACTTTTACAGGTATCGTTAAGTCAGAGGGTAAGCCTGTTCCTTTTGCAGAAATAGAAGTTGAATACCTAAACCACGATATAGACGTTAAGAAAAACATGACAAACAAGACTGCAAACGTAGAAGCTCCTCAAGATAGCTTTGTAACACTTGGTATCAAAGCCGACGCTAACGGAGTGTTTACATTTGGTATCCCAAAAGCCGGTTGGTGGGGATTTGCAGCGCTTGGAGTAGGTCCTGATAACGAGTATAAAGGCAAAGAATTAAGCCAAGATGCTGTTATTTGGGTTCAAGCCAAGGATATGAAGTAAAATTTATCGGGCGAGCTTTCTCGTCCGAATTTAACCAAAAGGACAAAAGATGGCATGGTATGAATCAGTTATCTTAATAGCAATCGCCGTAGCCGCAGGGTATTATCTTTACATAAAAGAATTTAAAAAAAGAGACTGTGGATGCGGAAATGGTAAAAACTGCCAAACTAAAACTAAAAAATACGACTAAATTTCACACTTATTTCATTCAAATTTAGGAGCGTTTAGCTTCTAAATTTATATTTATTTGTCTATAAATTTTATAAATAAAAACAAATTCACATTACAAAACGGTTCTTATCAAAAAGAAATAAAAATGATAAATATTATCTTTAAAATCTATGAAATTTACTATAAATTTTATAGTTAGTAGGTTAAATTTACCGCTGGATGGTTAAAGAAATTTTGACAAGGTTAAACGACTTTTATCGCCTAACCCGTCAAATTTATATATTACAGACCAAGACCTGTGTTTCTTGTTAGAACACGTTTACGATAAACGTTTGAAACTTCGGTTGCGTCACCTACCAAAAGTGCATTTGTCGCACATATGGCAGCGCACATAGGCACTTTACCCTCTGCTATGCGGTTTTGTCCGTATAGTTCAAGCTCTTCATGAGAGAAAGTCTCCTCAGGACCACCAGCACACATTGTGCATTTATCCATCTCGCCCTTGATGCCAAAAGCGCCGTCTCTTGGAAACTGTGGCGCTCCAAAAGGACAAGCATAAAGACAGTAACCACAACCTATACACTTGTTTTTATCATGAAGCACGATACCGTCTTCGCGGATATAAAAGCAGTCCACCGGACAAACTTGCTCACAAGGTGCGTCCGTGCAGTGCTGACAGGCTATGGAAGTAGAGATCTCTTTGCCATGCACTCCGTCAAAGAGTGTAATAACCTTACGGCGGAAAATCCCTACCGGAACTTCGTGAGCCGAAGAACAAGCGACTTGACAACCAAAACAGCTTATACATCTGTTATTATCTACGTAAAATTTCATTCTTGCCATTGCTTGCTCCTTACTTTGCTATCTCATCTAAGAAATTTGTCTTAAAGCCCATTGCATCGGCTTTTTCTATACGACAAAGTCCCGCGTTAAACTCTGAAATTTGAGTAACAGGGTCAAAACCGTAGTTTACGATCGTATTTGAAGATTCGCCTATGACATACGGCTTAGTGCCTTCAGGATAGCGGTCGCTTATATCCACACCTTGCATGATACCGGCAAAGTTATACGGAAGACAAATTCTATCCGGTGTAACAGTCTCGTTGTGGTAGCATTTTACTTTTATCTTAGTGCCTTGCGGGCTGTGTATCCACATCATATCGCCGTCATTTATGCCTTTATCCATCGCAAGCTCAGGATGAACATACGCAAACATTTCAGGCGTTATCGCAGAAAGATATTTGCTCGTTCTTTCTATCATACCTGCGCCGCTTAAATTTACTAAGCGCATAGAGCTGATGATAGTAGGGAAATTTTTACTCCAGTCTTCTTTTTGCTGTTCACCTTTAAATTTAACCTCGACACGGAAATTTCTCTCCTGATCATCGATAGCAGGGTATTTTTGAACTAGATCCCAGCGCGGTGAGTGGATAGGCTCGCGGTGTTTTGGAATTTGATCTATAAATTCCCAAACGATCGCTCTTGCTCTTGCATTTCCGTAAGGTGCAACTCCTGCTTCACGACATTTTGCAAGGATTATACCGCTGTAGTCTGTCGTCCAGTCATCACCCATTTTAGCCTTTTCCTCTTCGCTTAGAGTTATGCCAAGAACAGCCTCAATGTTTGCTTTAGTAATCTGCGGATATCCGCCCTCTACCTTAGCTCCTTTTATGGTTACGGTTTCATCAGCAAGCTGACTTACGCCGTTATGCTCAAGCCCAAAGCGATTTCTAAATCCGCTTCCGCCCTCCGTATACGGCACATCAGGACGATAAAGGATAGGAGTTCCAGGGTGTTTTTCATCCCAGCATGGCCATGGAAGTGAGTAATACTCGCCTTTGACATCCCCGCCTATACCCTTAAGCGTATCTGGATCGAAATTCTCCCAGTTAGCTTGGTGACGTTTTAAGCGCTCAGGCTGCCAGCCTGTAAGTCCGATAGAGCGACCCATCCTAGCCATTTCACGAGTTGCGTCCTCAGGCCATTCAAATTTATCTTTTACTACTTTTAGTTCCCCGTCAACAACATCCATCATTAGTGACTTCGTATACTCTTCATAAAAGCCCCATTTTTTAGCAAAAGCGAACATAACTTCATGGTCGGGCTTACTTTCAAATAACGGATCAACCACCTTGCTTCTCCATTGACCGCTTCTGTTTGTTGCTACGACCGTTCCGCTATTTTCAAACTGCGTTGCAACAGGCAGGATATAAACACCGTCTTTTCTATCGCTTAGTATCGCGACTTCGTTTACAAACGGCTCTGCAACAACTAGCAGATCAAGCTTATCAACGGCTTCTTGAATTTTTGTTAGGTGGGCCATCGATGTTATACCTGTTCCTTGCACCCAAAGAACTTTAAGCTCACCACTTGAGAAAGTTTTCTCCTCTTTCAAGACGCCTTGCCACCATTTTGATAGTGACCAACCTTTTTCATTTCTCCAATTTCTATCTTCAGGATTTTTTGGGTTATGATAAAAATACTCTGTAAATTTTGTTCCTTTTACAGGTGCTCCGCCTTGTTTTGGCTCTTTAACAGATACCGCAAAGCGTTTTGTAAATTCATCAAAATCAACACCCCAGCCTTTACAGAAATATCTCCATGCTTTATCGCCAAGACCATAATAAGTAGAAAGCGTATCGGCTAGGTTACCCATATCGGTTGCGCCTTGGACGTTATCGTGTCCACGGATGATCTGGCAACCGCCGCCCGGTTTTCCAATATTTCCTAATACCAACTGTAAAATAGATAAAATTCTTGTATTTGAACTACCTACAGAGTGCTGTGTGATACCCAAAGACCAAGCTATACAAGCAGGCTTTGTAGTAGCAAAAAGTTTTGTTACCTGTATAAGCTGCTCAGCTGGAACTCCCGTAACATCCTCAACCTCCTCAGGCGTCCATTTTGCCGCTTCTTCGCGGATCTCATCAACACCATAAGATCTGTGTTTTAAAAATTCTTTATCTTCCCATCCGTTTTTAAATATCAGATGAAGCATACCGTAAACAAAAGCTATATCCGTTCCCGGACGAAGACGCACATAATGATCGGCTTTTGCCGCTGTTTTTGTAAATATCGGATCCACGACTATAAGTTGTGCGTTGTTTCTATCTTTTGCTTGTATGAAGTGCTTCATGCCACCTACTGGATTTGCAACCGCAGGATTTGCTCCAAAAACCATTATAGCTTTTGAATTTGCCGCCACGTCTCCAAAGTGGTTTGTCATCGCGCCATAACCCCAAGTATTCGCCGCTCCGGCGACTGATGCGCTATGTCAAATACGTGCAACGTGGTCTATATTGTTTGAACCCCAAAATGCTGCAAATTTTCTAAAATACCAAGCTTGTTCGTTGCTAAATTTAGCCGAACCTAAAAACTCAACGCTATCTGGACCATGCTCTTTACGAATTTCAAGCATCTTGTCGCCGATCTCATTTACGGCAGTCTCCCAGCTTATGCGTTCCCATTTGCCGTTTACCTTTTTCATCGGGTATTTTATGCGTTGTTTGCTTTTTGTAAGATCGATCTGATCTATACCTTTACAGCAGTGGCTTCCTTGTGAAATCGGGTGTGCAACCGCCATATCCTGGCGCAACCAAACACCGTCTTTAACCTCGGCTTCTATACCACAGCCGGCTGAACATATCGAGCATATCGTTCTAACTCGTTTTGAGCCGGGATATTGCTCGCTTAAGCCGTCTGCTTTTTTAAGAGTATAATTCTGTGCTCCAAACGCCATAGTGCTACCGGCACCAAGGGCTGCGAGCTTTAAGAATGAACGTCTTGCGACTCTTACATTACTCATCTCATCTCCTAGTAAGCGACTTTATAGTATTGTTCCCACATTTGGGTTTTGCGGTAAAGAACTTCTTTTTTATTTGATTTTCCTTTTACCACGCCGTTACCATCTGCATCATTTGGCATTTTTGAACTTGCTATAAGCGAAGTAGCCGTAAGTGCAGTAGCTGCCGTTGTTGCTTTTAAGGTTTTTTTGAGAAATTCTCTTCTGTTTTGTTTCATCTAAACAACCTTTCTAAATGAATTATGTAAATTTTGCATATTTTATAATTTGCCTCAGCGCATACACAAACATAAATATATAAAGTTACATAACAACAAGCCCTTGTTTTAGGGCAACTCCATTATTTTAGATATTTTATTTCAATATGCTAAAATTCCATATATGTAAATTTAGCACAATAAGTAGAAAAGTAAATTGATAATTATTAATTAGATATTATTTTTTATATTGTTTTAATGATATTTGATCTACTTTGTATAAAATTTATACCAAAATATCGACTTTTGATAAAATTTATCCTTTAAATTTACTCAGGTTACGAAAGTGAAAGATTTTTGTAAATTTTCTGGCAAAACAACCAAAAAAGCATTAAATTTAATTTGAGACAGCCTTAAACCTTAAAAGGCATTATAAAGAATTTAAAAATGGAGATGAGGCTTAAATTTAAGCCCCTTTTCTCCTAAAAGGCAAGTGCTAAATGGTGCTAAATTCTTCCCAATGTATTTTAGACTTAACTGTAGGCATTTTAGTTTTATACGGCTTGCGTCCAAGTGCCGCTTGTGCGGGAGTTTGCACGCTTTGGTCTATCACAGGAGCTTCTACGCCTTGCATAGAGCGCTCTAAAGCCATAAATGTCTCTAAGATCACAGCAAAAAATTTAAAGAATTTAGCCTTTTCATGCTCTAATATCATCTGTGTAAATTCATCTACAAAGCCGTTTATCACGCGCACAAAAAGTTCATCAGCAAGACTCTCTTTGCTGTTACTATCAGCTTCATCGCATAAAAATGTCATCATAAGGAAAAATACAAATCCAACAAAATCCTCACTATCAGGGCATCTTAAAAGATCGCGTCTATACTCGCTTTTCTTTAAAATTTCTATCACTCTAAGTCTAGCAGCACCCTCATCCCTGCCCTCTTCATAAAAGCTAACGCTTAAAGGCACGTTTACATAACTTAGGTCAAAAAGTACTGAATTTTGCTCGTCCTTAAATTCATCAAAGCTTATCTTTTTTAGCTCATTAAATGCGTCTTCACACTCTTTTGAGAGTGGATTTTTAGCTAGTTCATTTAGCTGCTCTTGCCAAATTTTAAATTTCTTATCGTTTTCATAGAAAAAAAACGGCATAGCAAAAAATTCGTAGTAATACGACCTAGCTTTTAAGATATCTATGTTTTTATTCATAAATTTTTCCTTCGTGGGCTGCTGCGATCTGCGCTTTTATCATCACTTTAGCTTTACAGTCGCTACAGCAATAAAGCGTCTTTATTTTGTCGGGTTGATTAGCAAAACGTGGGGTCATAAGCGCTGCGATCTTCTCAACTGCTTTTTTAGTAGCAAATTCTTTACCGCACTCTACACACTTAAATAGCTCATCCTTTGCAAGCTCACTATACTCAAAGGTTTTTGGCGCAAGCTCGATCTTGCCACGTTTTAGCACGATAGTGTCCTTTTCGGCACAGCTTACCTCGCAATACCCGCAAGCCGTGCAAATGCTTGGGTTAAATTTTATAGAGTTATCAGATTTATCGGCGATTAGCGCATTTACGTTACAAGCGCCTACACAACTTAGACAAAGCGTGCACGTATCGCGGTTTATCTCGACAGTACCATACTCTATCGCATCATCGGCATATACCGTGCCTAAAGTATCCTCGCCTACTAAAGCTTGAAGACGATTAGCAAAAATTTCACGTTTAGCAAGAGCGTATTCGCTTACGCTTTGCTCGCTACCTTGGATAAATTTCGCCTTTTCTAAAGCGCTTTTTAACTCATCTTGGTTTTTAGCTACATAAACGGCTTTTTCTTTAAATTTTAGCTCGTAAATTTGGTTTAGCATGTCAACCGCAGAATTTAACGCCCTACTTCTTGCATTTGAGTAGATTATCAAATTTGCGCCACTTTCTTGAAGCAGGGTTAAAAGGTGTGTATGACTTAAGAATTTATCCGCTTCTACGGCAAACGGAACTACGTTTTGCGGTAGTGATATGTTTAAATTTTCAAGCGACATAGAGCGAGGGATGATTAAGGGAATTTTACCTTTATACATGCGAGCTAGCTCTATAAACGCCATGCGTGGCATAACAGAGTAGTCGATAGCGCCACTAGGGCATATACTCACACACTCTCCGCAGTTTGTGCAGTCGATATGTGAAAACACGAGATGTTTTTTCTCGTCCTCTTTTAGTATCGCTACCGTTGGACAGGCGTCGGCACATTTGGCGCAAATTTCAGATCTTCTCTCATGATACTGACATATACTTGAGTCGTAGTTTATAAAGCTTTTGTAAGGATAGTTTGGTGTGTGTGAAGTAAGAAAGTCTAAAATTTCATCATCGTTTTTACCTGATATCTCCATACAGCCACTTTGCTTAAGCATGTAGTCACGGGCATTTTCTACCAGAAAAAAGTCGCACTCTATATCAAATTCTCCCTCTTCTTTAAGCACGATAGCATTTAGTTCTCCAACCGCACCATATACAAATTTGATCTCAAAATGTGCAAGTTCGATAACCTTAAAGTCATTTTGTCTTAGTTTATTTGCCAGAGCTTCGCGTCCTGCGTTGCTTACGATTATGACGTTTTTACCGACTTTTTTGTCATAGTCGATATCCTTTGCCGTATCAAAACAAGTAGCTCTAGCCTCATAAAGCATAAGTGTGTTTTTAGCCTTATCAAGCACACTATCGGTTGAATTTTTTATATAAAAGTCTATCTCGGGTGCGATTATATCGGCGTTTAGCCTTGATGAATTTGCAACTAAAAAGTGAGCATTTTCGTCTTTTGTGATCTCAATCTGCTCATTTAGCATAATACTTTCGTCTGTTTGGTTATAAAAACCGAATTCTTTCATGTTTTCGCCTTAAAATTTGAAAATTATCAAAATACTACTCTTTTTGTCTTTAAATAACAGTTAAGTTCAGAATTTAAAAATTTGATTTGATTTTATGAGGATAAAAGAGATATCCCCCGCGGGTGCGAGGGATATGGGAGCGCCTAAAATTATTGAAGTAATTTAAGCACGTTTTGTTGAACGCTGTTTGCTTGGCTCATAGCGTAAGCGCCTGATTGTGCCAAGATGTTGTATTTAGAGAAGTTTGCACTCTCTGCAGCGAAGTCAACGTCTCTGATCTGGCTTTCTGCTGATTTAACGTTTACTTGAGTTACTGTGATGTTATTTACAGTAGATATAAGTTGGTTTTGAACAGAACCAAGGTCAGAGCGGATAAGGTCAAGTGTTTTTTGAGCACTTTCAGCGATATCCATAACAGCCATAGCACCGCGTAAAGTCATAACGCCTGCTGCTTGGTTTGATGTTAGAGCAGCTATACTCATTCTTTGGAAGCCCATAGCTGTAGCTAGGGTTTTGTCTATCTGTCCTCTTACTTGTCTTAAAGACACAGACTCACTTGCTCCACCTTTAGCAGAGAAAACGCCTACAGAGAAACCTTTTCCACCACCTGCACTAATCTTAATATCACGTCCATCAAGACGAACTAGGTTTAGACGACCTACGAAACCATTTTTAGAGATTGATAGTTTGGTATCAAAGCCAAGTGCTTGAAAGCCAGTATTATTATTGCCGCCACCAAAGCTTATAGCACGACCGTCACGGCTAGTAAGAACTAGTTTACCACTTTCGTTAGTAGATGCCTCTACACCTGTTTGGTCTTTTACAGCATTGATAGCATTTACTAAAGCGCCGTTACTGTCTCTTTCTGCTAATGTTAAGTCACCGATCTTAACGCCGTTGATAGTAAAAGATACCAGCTTAGTGCCTGCCGCTATATCAGTTGCAGCTATCATAGTAGTGTCAAATGTAGCGCGAACACCTGTTTTGTCTGAAAGTTTGTTAATATTTTCAGCTAGAGCGCCTACGCCTTGACCTAGACCTGTGCCGATAGTAGCGCCTGCTACTTTAACGTTATTTACACCGTCAACATTTAGGAAAGTTAGAGTTACTTTACCTGAAGCTGTTAGAAGCTTAGAGCTTTCAAAACGTGTAAGACCTATCTTGTCAGATGTAGTAGCACCGATACTTGCTTTAACGGTTTGGTTAGAGTAAGCGCCTATTTGGAATTCTTTGTTAGAGAATGTTCCGTTTAGAAGCTGTTGACCGTTGAAAGAAGTTGAGTTACCGATGTTATCTAGCTCTTCCATAAGGCGAACGATATCAGCTTGTAGTGCTTGACGAGACTGAGTAGTTTGACCGTCTTGAGCTGACTGAGTAGCTTTAACTTTGATAGTGTCAAGAATTTTTAGCTGCTCGTCCATAGCTTTATCAGCTACTTGGATGATACCGATAGCGTCGTTACCGTTTGCGATAGCTTGACCAAGAGCGCTAGCTTGGCTTCTAAGGCTGTCTGCGATAGCAAGACCTGAAGCGTCGTCAGCTGCTGTTTGGATCCTAAGACCGGAACTTAGCTTGCCAAGAGATAGAGAAAGATCTCTGTTGTTGCCAACTGCGTTTGCGTGTGAATTCAACGCGTTAATGTTAGTGTTAATACGAAAACTCATTGTAAATCCTTTTGTTTTATTTAACGACATCATGTCGTATGAAAACTATATCGGAAGAAGTAAAAAAAAGTTTAGGGGTAAAAAGTAAAAAATAAAATTTCATATAAATTTGAGATCTTTTATCTTTACATATTAGTATAGTGTTAAATTTTTCTGCTACAATTACGTCAAAAATTTTCAAAAAAGGCTACAAATGAAAAATCTAATCATTGTAGAGTCACCAGCAAAAGCAAGAACTATAAAGAATTTTTTAGGCAAAGACTACGATGTTATCGCTTCAAAAGGACATATAAGAGATCTTCCTAAAACAAGCTTTGGCATAAAGATAGAAAATGATGAATTTAAACCAGAATACCGTGTAAGCATGGATCACTCAAAGATAGTAAAAGAGATAAAAGAACTAGCCAAAAATGCCGATAAGATATATCTAGCAACGGATGAGGATAGAGAGGGAGAGGCGATCGCCTTTCATATCGCAAACGCTATCGGCAAAGAGGCGACTTCACTACCTCGCATAGTCTTTCACGAGATAACTAAAAGTGCGATAGATACGGCACTGGCAAATCCAAGAACTATAAACATGGACAGTGTAAATGCGCAACAAGCCAGACGTCTTTTAGACCGTATAGTCGGATACAAGCTAAGTCCTCTTTTAAATTTAAAGATACAAAAGGGGCTAAGCGCGGGTCGCGTGCAAAGTGCCGCACTTAAAATCATAGTCGATAGAGAAAGAGAGATAAGAGCATTTAAGCCCGTAGAATACTACAGCATAGATACGGTGTTTAAAAAAGATCTTGAAGCGGAACTGATCAAATTTGAAGACCAAAAGATCGAAAAGCTAACCATAACAAACCCGGATCGCGCAAAATACATAGTGCAAAATTTAGCAAATGAAAAATTTAGCGTAAGAAATATAGAAAGCAAAGACAGAAAAACGCAACCAAGTCCGCCGTTCATGACCTCAACACTTCAACAAAGCGCATCAAACGCACTTGGCTTTAGCCCTAAAAAAACAATGATGATAGCGCAAAATTTATACGAGGGCGTGCAAACTCATGAGGGCTTTATGGGTGCGATAACCTACATGAGAACAGACAGCCTAAACCTTGCAAAAGAGGCTATAGAGGCCGCAAGAGAGAGGATAATAAGCGAATACGGAGAGAAATATCTGCCAAGCAAGCCCGTGCTTTACGCAACAAGCTCAAAGGGAGCACAAGAGGCTCACGAGGCGATAAGACCTACAAATTTAGACTTTACACCGCAAATCGCAGCGAAATTTCTTGAAAAAGACGCGCTTAGGCTTTATACACTTATATACAACCGCTTCTTGGCGTGTCAGATGAGCGCTTGCATAAGCCAAACACAAAACATATACGTCGCAAGCCAAAAAGGGGAATTTAAGATAAGCGGAAGAAAGGTGCTTTTTGATGGATTTTATAAAGCTTACGGCGACATGGATAAGGATAAAATTTTACCAAACGTAAATGTCGGCGATGAGATGAGCTTGCAAAGCATAAAAGAGGAGCAGCACTTTACTGAGCCTCCCGCAAGATACTCTGAAGCTGGACTTATCAAAAAGCTTGAAAGCCTTGGCATAGGAAGACCAAGTACCTATGCGCCGACCATATCACTACTAACATCGCGCGAATACGTAAAGATCGAGAAAAAACAACTCATACCTTGTGAAGTGGCGTTTAGTATGATAGGTGTTTTAGAGGAGCATTTTAGCAATATCGTAGATAGTGAATTTACTTCTCAACTAGAAGAAAAGCTTGACAAAATAGCCGAAAACGAAGCCGACTGGCAAAGAGTGCTAAGCGAGTTTTATCATCCTTTTATGGATAAAATTTCAAGCGGTAAAACAAATATAAAGAGCCTAAAAGTAACTGTCGCTATCGGAGAAAAATGCCCAGAGTGTAGTGGAGAGCTGGTAAAACGCAAAGGACGATACGGAGAGTTTATCGCGTGCGGAAATTTCCCAAAATGCAAATACTCAAGAAATATAAAAACACAAACAACTGATGAACAAACGACTAATGATCAAAAGCCAAAAAGAGAGCTTAAAAAACTTGAAGTCCCATGCCCAAAATGCGGCGGCGAAATAGTCGAGAGATTTTCAAGGCGAGGGAAATTTTACGGATGTGGCAACTATCCAAAATGCGACTTTATAAGCAACTATGAGCCAGTAGCTCAAAAATGCGACGAGTGCGGCGGAGATATGGTAAAAAAAGAGCTCAAAAAAGGGACTTTTCACGAATGCACAAAATGCAAAAAAAAGGTGCAGGTATCAGACGCAGAGTAAAAATTCTATTTATAAAATGATAAAAGTCGGTATCATTTCAGACACTCACCAAAAAAGTAAAATCGCCCGTGAGGCGATAGAAATTTTAAAAACGCAAGGTGCTAGCTTGTTGCTTCACGCAGGAGATATCGAACAGATACAAACGCTTGAAGATATGAGGGATAGCAAAGTTAAATACATAGCGGTTTTAGGAAACAACGACTGGCATTTAAAATCCGAGTGCGATAAATTTGAGCTTTTTAACGAGCCGTATAAATTTGAATTTAAAGGCATAAATTTTAAGCTCATGCACCATCCTAGGTTTTTAGAAGCTGATAGCGATGTGATAGTATTTGGTCATACGCATAGCTTTACGATAGGGGCTAAAGACGGTTGTCTTTTTATAAATCCCGGTGAAATTTGTGGAAGAAAATTTGAAAATTTTACATTTGCAATGTTGGAATTTAAAGATAATAGTCCAAAGGTATATAAATTTATAAAAGCGCCAAACGAGGCGGAATTTAAAAAGATAGAGGTTACAATTCAAGAGTTTTGACAGATCAAAAAAACTCAAGATAAGTTATAAAAAGGGGAATTTGATGAAAACTATAATGCTATGCGCTATCTGCTCGGTAAGCTCGGGCAACTGCTCCGAGGACTGTGCCTACTGCACCCAAAGTGCAAAAATAGACGCAAGTATAGAAAAATACAAGATAAAAACAGTTGAGCAAGTCGTAACGGAAGCTAAAATGGCAGCAGCAAATCACGCGCTTGGCTTTTGTTTAGTAACCAGCGGTGCTAGACTAAATGATAAAAAAACCGAAGAGATCGCGCGTATTGCAAGAGCCGTTAGCAAGGAAGTGCCACAACTCATGCTTATAGCTTGCAACGGCATGGCAAGCCTAGATCAGCTTAAAGAACTTAAAAATGCCGGCGTTTTTAGCTATAACCACAACCTTGAAACATCGCGTGAATTTTTTCCAAAAATTTGCTCTACACATAGCTGGGACGAGAGATGGCAGACAAATTTATATGCCAAAGAGGCTGGACTTGAGCTATGCACGGGAGGAATTTACGGTATCGGCGAAAGCCAAGAGGATAGAACAAGCTTTAGAAAAAGTTTGTGTGAGCTTAAGCCTTTTTCAAGTCCGATAAATTTCTTCATACAAAACGAGGCATTAAAGATAAAACAACCGCGTCTTAGCGTAGAAGAGGCACTAAAGATAGTTGACGACACGGTAAAGGCACTCCCTGGAGTTCGCATAATGATAGCCGGAGGAAGAGAGGCGGTTTTAGGCGATAGACAATATGAAATTTTTGATCACGGCGTATCGGCTGTAGTCATAGGCGACTATCTAACAACAAAAGGCGAAGTCGCGAGTCGCGATATCGAAAATTTCAAAAAAATGGGCTTTAGCTTCGCTACAAAATGCCATTAAATTTAGGAACTATACTTGCAAACAGACGGAACAAATGAGCTTGGCATACTTGTAACTTTAGCTTTTATTATATTTGCCTCGCCGTATTTTTCAAGAATTTTACGCATACCTATAGCACCTATAGAGATCACGCTTGGCGCCGTGGTTGGGTATTTTGGATTTATCGGGGAGAATGAAATTTTTAAGCTCATCAGCGAGGTCGGCTTTTTCTTTTTGATGTTTTTAGCAGGTATGGAGATCGATCTTAGAATGCTTATAAACGCAGATAGAAAAATTTTAAAACTAGGGATGATCTATATCTCTTTGCTTTATATCTTCTCTGCGATACTGACATTTAGTTTTAACCTAACTCCGCTTTTTATCATCATAATCCCACTCATGGCGGTCGGCATGATATTTACACTCTTTAAAGAGTATGGCAAGGATAGGGAGTGGCTAAATTTAAGCATGCTTATCGCCGCTATCGGGGAGTTAGTAAGTATCGTGCTTTTAACCTTTGCGGCGGCTTATTTGCAGTTTGGTGCAGGTCTTGAGCTTTGGGTAACGATATCATATCTTATAATATTTCTTGTGCTTAGCGTGCTTGGCTTTAAATTTCTTAATGTTTTATTTTGGTGGTATCCAAGCATAAAACTCCTACTTATGCCACACTACGATAAGGACGAGAAGGACATACGTTTAAGTATCGCGGTGTTTTTTGTGATGATAGCGCTTATGGTCTATCTACATCTTGAAGTTGCCTTTGGTGCGTTTATAGCGGGTATGTTTATCACGACATTTTTTGACCATAAGAAGGATCTGCCACATAAATTAGCAAGCTTTGGATTTGGGTTTTTAGTGCCTACATTTTTTGTGTATATAGGCTCGACGTTTAAGCTAAACAACCTTTTTATCCCAGAAGTGCTAAACAACGCCGCTTTCATCGTTGTTTCGATGATAGGCTGCAGGCTTTTGGCTAGTTTAGTGTTTTTAAATATCTTAAAACTTAAAAACACCGTCCTTTACGCACTTAGTCACTCGATGCCGCTAACACTTTTAATCGCAGTTGCTACCATAGCATACAAAACAGGCAATATAGATAAAAATTTTTACTCCTCTTTCATACTAGCAAGCCTAACACAAGCTATAATATCACTCATAAGTATTAAAATTTTAATCAACATAAAACCTAAATTTAAAAAGGATAGATAATGGCAAATACAGCAACACTGACCGATAACCGCAATGGAAAAAGTTATGAGTTTCCTATCTTACAAGGAACAATGGGTCCGGATGTGATAGATATATCGACCCTTTTTTCTGACACGGGCATGTTTACCTTTGACCGTGGATACACCTCAACGGCGATGTGCAGATCGCAAATAACTTACATAGACGGTCTTAAGGGCGAGTTGATGTATAGAGGCTATGATATAGCGTATCTAGCCGAGCAAAAGACATTTCTTGATGTAGCTTATCTGCTTTTAAACAAAGAGCTTCCTAATCCCGATCAATACGCGGCTTTCAAACTAGAACTTAAAAAACGCTCGTTTATCCACGAGGGTATGTTAAAAATTTTTGACGCATTTCCCGACAAAGCACATCCGATGGCTATACTTCAGGCTTCAGTTTCGGCTCTATCGGCATTTTATTCAGACCACCTAAACATGGATAAACCTGAAGAGTATCACGAAATGGCTATGCGTATTATCGCTAAAATTCCGACTATCGCAGCATTTAGCTATCGCTACTCACGCGGTCTTCCTATCATATATCCAAATTTAGATCGCGGATTTACAGAGAATTTCTTGTATATGATGAGAAGCTACCCTTACGAGCACGTCGATCTAAAACCGATAGAAGTTAAAGCACTTGATACGGTGTTTAGTCTTCATGCCGACCACGAGCAAAATGCTTCTACTACGACAGTGCGAACTGTCGGATCGACCCACGCACACCCTTATGCTTGTATCGCAGCCGGTATTGGCGCACTATGGGGCTGGGCTCACGGGGGAGCAAATGAAGGCGTTATACGCCAACTTGAAGAGATAGGATCGGTTGATAAGGTAGATCACTATATCGCAAGGGCTAAAGACAAAAACGATCCATTTAGGCTTATGGGATTTGGGCACAGGGTGTATAAAAATTTCGATCCAAGAGCAAAGGTGCTTAAAAAGATGCGAGACCAGCTAATTGATGAGATCGGTATCAACTCAGAGCTCATCAAGGTCGCAAACCGCATAGAAGAGATAGCACTAAACGATGATTACTTCGTATCTCGCAACCTATATCCAAATGTTGATTTTCACTCAGGACTGATCCTAAAAGCACTTGGAATTCCAAATGATATGTTTGCGGTTATCTTTGTCATCGGCAGAACTCCTGGTTGGATAAGTCAGTGGATAGAACTAAAAGAGCAAGACACGATAAAAATAGTTCGTCCAAGACAACTTTATGTCGGGGAGACAAACCGAACTCCAAAATGCTAGAAAATTTAATAACCCTAGCCAAAAAAGCGGCACTTGCGGGCGGAGCGGAAATTTTAAAACACTATGACGACTTTAGCGTCAGTATCAAATCCGACAACTCTCCAGTAACAAGTGCCGACTTAGCTTCAAACGAAATAATATGCAAAATTTTAAGCGAAAGCGACTTGCCGATATGCTCCGAAGAAAACGAGCTAAAAGATACCGACTTAAAGAAATTTTGGCTTATAGATCCACTTGACGGAACAAAAGAATTTATCGATAAAAACGGCAACTTTTGCGTATGTATCGCACTTATCGAAAATTTACGACCTTCTATCGGGGTTATTTATATACCAACTAGCGATGAACTTTTTTACGCAAGCAGACTGGGAGCTTTTAAGCAAACAAAAAACGGAGTAGTAAATTTAAACAAAGAGCGTCAAAATGGCGGCGATCTAGTGCTTTTTAACACTCGCAACCAAAACAAAGCTCTAACAACCGTCATCTCAAAGCTAAATTTAAAAAGCAAGGATGTCGGCTCCGCGATAAAATTTTGTCGTCTTGCAGAAGGCAGCGCTGGAGTTTATATGAGATTTAGCCCATGTAGTATTTGGGATATAGCCGCAGGAGACGCACTGATAGAATTTAGCGGTGGGGTGATGTGCCAAGCCTATGACGGCAAAGATATAAAATACAACCTAAACAGCCTATCAAGTCCCCACTTTATCGCCCTTAGCAAAGAAAAAGCCCCTATCCTACAAAAGACACTTAATATCATAGAAAACGAGAAAAAGTAACAACTCGCCGCCTAGTCTGTGATATTATGATAAAATCACATAAAACTTTTGTGGGAGCATTCATGATACCTTACAGCAGACAACAAATCACAAGCGATGACATCACCGCAGTTACCGAAGCGCTAAAAGGCGACTTTCTAACAGGCGGGGCAAGAGTAGATGAGTTTGAGACGGCACTTCAAAACTACACTGGAATTAAGCATGTTATCGTGATGAATTCCGCCACTTCCGCACTTCACGTGGGGTATTTGGCTCTTGGACTAAAGGCGGGCGATGAAGTGATAACTACGCCTATAACATTTGCGGCAACAGCAAATGCGTCACTAATGTGCGGTGCAAACGTGAAATTTTGCGATGTGAAATTTGACGGAAATATCGATGAGAAAAAATTATCAGAGCTAATCGGCCCAAAGACGAAAGTGATAACGCCTGTTGATTTTGGCGGAAACGGCGTAGAGATAGAAGAGATAATTAAAATCGCCAAAAAGCACGGTATAAAGGTGCTTGACGACGCTTCACACGCACTAGGGAGCGAAATAAATAGCGTAAAGATAGGCAATCACGCAGACGCGACCGTCTTTAGCTTCCACGCTATTAAGCCCATAACCACCTTTGAAGGCGGCGCACTAGCCACAAACGACGATGAGATCGCACGTCTTGCTAGGCTTTACCGCTCACACGGTATCAGCAAAAAGCGCCTTTGGGATAGCGATATGAGCCATCTTGGATACAACTATCGCCTAAGCGACGTTGCGTGCGCCTTGGGCACGAGC
Organism: Campylobacter sp. RM9328; assembly: GCF_012978615.1. Taxonomy (NCBI): domain Bacteria; kingdom Pseudomonadati; phylum Campylobacterota; class Epsilonproteobacteria; order Campylobacterales; family Campylobacteraceae; genus Campylobacter; species Campylobacter sp. RM9328. The sequence goes on from NZ_LIWF01000002.1 coordinate 124,073, forward strand.
CAGCTAAAAAGGCTTGACGAGATGATAGAGGTGCGTGAGAAGATCGCTAAATTTTACGATGAGAAATTTGAGAAAAACCCGTATTTTAGCACGATTAAGATCGCCGAAAACAAAAAGAGCGCACGCCACCTTTATCCGATTTTGCTATTTTCAAATTTTTGGTGCGCTAAAGAGGATATTTTTGAGGAGCTTCACAGGCGCGGTATCGGCGTGCAGGTGCATTACAAGCCGACATATCAGTTTAGCTTCTATAAGCAAATTTACGGCGAAATGGCTCTAAAAGTTGCGGAGGACTTTTATAGAGCAGAGCTTAGCTTGCCGTGTCACCAATCGATGAGTATGCAAGATGCCCGATTCGTCGCTACAAATTTGCTCGAAGTTCTAGCCAAATTTGACACTTCAAAAGAGTGTGGAGTTTAAAATGAAAAGCCTTTGTGTCATCCCGGCTCGCGGCGGAAGCAAGCGAATCCCGCATAAAAATATCAAGGATTTTCTAGGCAAACCGCTCATCGCATACAGCATCGAAGCGGCGATAAATTCGGGTGTTTTTGATGAGATAATAGTAAGCACCGATGATGAAGCTATTGCCAAAGTCGCAAGGGAATTTGGCGCAAAGACGCCATTTATGAGAGAGCTCGCACTAAGCGACGACTACGCAACAACAAGTGCGGTGATAAAAGACGCTTGTATGAAAATGAGTGAAGAATTTAAGTGCATTTGCTGTCTTTACGCTACAGCTCCGCTTTTAACGGGTGAAATTTTAAAGCAAGCGCACACAAAATTTATGGGCGAAAATCCGGAGTTTTTATTCTCGGCTTGTGAGTTTTCTTTCCCTATTCAACGCGCGATAAAGCTTGATGAAAATGGACACGTGAGTATGTTTTATCCGCAGCACTTAAAAACTCGCTCGCAAGACTTAGAGCGTGCGTATCACGATGCGGGGCAGTTTTACTTCGGGCGACGTGAGGCGTGGCTTGAAGATAAGGCGATATTTGCACCGCATTCACGGGCGTTTGTTTTAGAGCGAAATTTGGTCTGCGATATCGATACGATGGATGATTTTGAATTTGCTAAAAAGCTTTATAAAATAAACTATGTTTGAAAAACCCTCACACCTAAAAACACTTATTAGAGCCGATAGTAGCGCTACTATCGGGCACGGACACATCAGGCGTGATTTGGTGCTTGCAAGCCATTTTAAGGATATTAGCTTCGCATGCGTGCGACTAAATGGCGATATCTTTGATGAGATAAATTACCCCAAATTTGAGCTTAAAAGCTCTAATATAAAATACCTTATAAATTTAATAAATGAGCAAAAATTTAAGCTTCTTATCATCGACCACTACGGCATAAACGCAAAAGATGAGAAGCAAATAAAAGAGCAAACTGGAGTTAAAATTTTAAGCTTTGACGATGAGTACAAGGAGCATTTTTGCGATATTTTACTAAATGTTAATACTTTTGCCGACCCACAAAGATACGAAGCTCTCGTGCCAAGGGAGTGTGAAATTTGTTGCGGTGAAAATTTTATGCTTGTTCGTGATGAATTCTACAAGGAGCGTGAAATAAAACGTGAGAAAAAATTTGACTTTTTCATCGCATTTGGTGGAAGCGACGTGATGGATCTTAGTTTTAAAACTGCTCAAATTTTGCTTAGTAAAGGACATAAAATCGCCGTTATCACGACATCTGCAAATCCAAATTTAAACGCACTTAAAGAGCTAGCTAAAAAAAACTCAAATTTAAGCCTTTTTATAAATTCAAAGCAGATCGCAAGGCTTATGAATGAAAGCCATGAACTAATAATTTCGGCAAGCTCTTTTGCCAATGAGGCTTTAGTTTTGGGCGCAAAATTTAGCGCCGTAAAGGTCGACCAAAATCAAGACGAAATCTACAAATGGCTTGTTAAAAAGGGCTTTAAAGCTTTTAGCGGAGAAGAGATATGCAAGAAATTAGCCTGATAAATTTTACCGATCTAAATGAGCAAGAAAGGATGATGATCCTAGCTTGGCGAAACGATGAGCGAGTGGCTAAATTTATGAAAAACAGAAGCGTTAGCCAAGAGGAACATTTGAAATTTATAGAAAGCTTAAAAGAACGCGGGGATAAGCGGTATTTTTTGGTAAAAGAGGGTGAAATTTATATCGGCGTGATAGATTTCATAGATATCACAAAAGACTCTTGCGAATTTGGAATTTACGCCAACCCCAAGCTTAAAGGCAAGGGTCAAATTTTAATGCAAACTATTATAGATTACGCCACCAAAGCACTTAAAATCAAAGAGCTAAAATCGTGCGCTTACAACGAAAATGAAAAGGCGACTAATCTATACCGCAAATTTGGCTTTGAAATTTATGATAAAGATGAGCAAATGAGCTATATGTCGCTATATTTAAATTTGGCGTAAATTTACCACATAAACTCATATGCTCTGATCAAAACGAGCTAGCGCATTTGGTAGCCGTCGCTTGTTTAATACCTATATCTTAAGCTCAAACGAACTTGTTGTGCACTTTTTACAGCTCCAGGAGTTTTATCTACATCCATAGGCGTTCCCGTCCATCCAAAAAATGTGTCGCTACCGGTGTAGTCATAGTCTATGTAAGCATAACTAAACCCTGCGACCAGGTTTTTGCCTGCGATCGGTTTTGTGTAATATGCCTCATACGCATTACCTCTAGCTGCAAGCTTAGAGCCTATCAAAGTATCTTCGCCGTAAGTAAAGCTTCTCCAGTATTTACTTCCGCGGTTATACTCTAAGCCAAAGCGATCACCTTCAAAAATTCCGGGAGTTTGTAAACCTAGATATATAGATGAGCCAAATTTACTATCTTGTGATCCCAACATCCCAGACATCGGACTTATGGTTCCCATAGGAGTTATAGCGCCTAGTTTATTTGAGTTAGGGTCTGTTTTGCTAAACGCATAAGATGCGAAAAATATCGTATCATCTAAAAAGTCGCTCCAGCCATCGCCTATGCCATTTACTTGAAGAGATAGCGCACCGCCACTCATGTCGCCGACATCACTAAATTTAAAGTTTGGACCAGTAAGACCCATGCCGGTAATATCCATATCCATCAAATTCTTAGCTATGAAGTAATTACCCATGAGTTTATACTGTCCGTTATCATAAAGCTGTAAGATCAAGCCTGCTAAGTCCATGTTTGGATTTTGGTCTGCATTGATATAGCCAGGATTAAAGCCCATAGTGCTCATGTTCATAGAGTATGCACCCGTGGTATCCGAAAAACCTCTACCTAGACACAATTTCGCATAAAAGCCGGGGATACCGGTTATCTTATCAAGATCAAATTTAAAGCTAGCGCCGTCAAATTCCATATTGATATTATGCCCTATAGGAGATTTTGGCTCAGCATTATCGGCACGTAAATTTGTTAAAAAACCATCCGTTGACGGGCGCCTTCCAAAGCTAACAGTATAAGGCATATCCCCGACTTCGTTCATATATAAAAAATACGCCTCTCTTAAACGAATGGCATTATCGCTTGGTTTTTGAGTACCATACCAGTCAAAATTCTGAAAATATGAATTTTGAGCCACGTTATTTTGCCCATAAATTTTATAAGCACCCAACGCCCCTCTAAACACTAAGTTATCTATCGGAGAAGCCGACATTCCCAGTATTAGCTTGTTTGTCCAAACTCCGTTATGCTTATCTCCTACACCATTTATCTTGTAGTCGAGATTATCGTAAGCTGTTCTAAAGTCGATATCCCATTTGACATTATCTCCTGCCGTATGTTTTTTGATATCGCCTACTTGTTTTTTTAGTAACGTTATATCATCGGCATTTTTCGTAACACTAACCTCTTTACCATCACCCATAGTAGAATTTGATAAAGATGCTTGCAAAGTACTAATCTTGTCTTGATTTGCCTTTAGAGCTTCTATCTGCGCTTGAAGCTGTTTTACTTGGAGCTCTAAAGTCTTGAGCGCGTCTGTATCGCTTTGCGCGAAAGATACAGAAAATACCGCTCCCAAAAGTAACGGATGGATGAATTTCATTTTATCTCCTTATGGTGTTAGCAAGAAGGGACTTTACCGCTATCAACGGCGTATTCGATACAAAAATCCTTAATATGGGTCATAGACTTTGGAAATTTGTCACTTTTTAGAAAATCTTGCAAAGCTGGATACTCTTTTGAGTATTTTTCTACAAACTTAGTCGCATCGCCCTCAAAAAGCTCTTGCCAGCCTGCTTGCGTTTGAAGACGAGCAAACTCGGCACCATTCATACCTGTGGCAGGTTTCATGAATTTAAGGTAGTATTTTTGACCTTTGGCGGCGTCCGCAAATGCGTTAGTGCTCACAAGGTTAAGCATTAAAAATGCACCTAAAACAAAAGAAAGTAACTTTCTCATATTAATCTCCTTTAAAATAGAATTGTAATTTTATATTTTAAGTTTCGAATTATAGTTAGTAATCTATCTTCTGTCTGCAACAAAGTCACATTTGTATTTATAAAAAGAAATAGCGTAAAAATACAAAAAATTATAAATCATACAAAGCTTAAACATCGCAAGACTATTTTTAAACGCAAACCTGCTATAATATGGCTAAATTTAAAAGGGCTTTTATGCAAGATATCACGCAAGCCATAGTGATAAGCAGCGATGGAAGTTTTATGACTAAACGTGCATTAAAAGCCGTGTCACGTCATATCATATTTGGTTGATAAGGGCCTGGTTTTGATATTAGAAATTTATAAAGAAAACATTTGGATAATTTATGAAAATAGCAAATTTTGACACAAGCAAAAATGTCTTTATCATCGCCGAACTTTCCGCAAACCACTCTGGAAGTTTAGAAACCGCGATTAAAACCATAAAAGCGGCAAAACGTGCAGGAGCAAACGCCATCAAGCTTCAGACATACACTCCAGATAGTCTTACGCTAAACTCACGCAAGGAAGACTTTATGATACGTGGCGGACTTTGGGACGGGGCGAATTTATATGAACTCTACCAAGAAGCGCTAACTCCAAGAGAGTGGCACGCAGAGCTTTTTAGAGTCGCGCACGAAGAGGGACTCATCTGCTTTTCAAGCCCGTTTTGCAAAGACGATGTGGACTTTTTAGAGCAGTTTAACCCGCCAGCATATAAGATCGCAAGCTTTGAAGCGAACGATCCTGAATTTATCCGCTACGTGGCGAGCAAAAACAAGCCAATGATAATCTCAACAGGCATAATCACCGAAGATGAAATTTACGCTGCGGTATACGCTTGCAAAGTAGAAAACAACCATGATGTCGCGCTTTTAAAATGCACCTCAAGCTATCCCGCACCACTAAATGAGATGAATTTACAAACAATTGCGGCGATGAGAAATAAATTTAGCGCAGAAGTTGGCTTCTCCGATCACACGCTTGGTATCGTTGCGCCCGTGGTTGCCGTTAGCCTTGGCGCACGCATAATCGAAAAGCACTTTATCTTAGATAAAAGCGTGCGAAGTGTCGATGAGGCGTTTAGCCTTGATGAAAGAGAATTTAGTGAGATGGTAAAAGCGGTAAGATATGCCGAAGCACTATTGGGCGAAGCAAAATTTGAGCTAAATCAAAAAGAGATAAAAAACCACAAATTCGCCCGCTCACTATACGCAAGTGCGGACATAAAAAAAGGCGAAAAATTCACGGAGCAAAACATAAGAAGCGTCCGCCCCGGATACGGCTTGCACCCTAAATTTAAGGCTGATCTAATAGGCAAAACAGCCAAACGCGATATAGAATTTGCAGACAAAATAACAAAAGAGGATTTTTAACCACCAAATCGGTCTAAATTTCAAAAGACAACCTAAAGGATAGAAAAATGGCTAACAAGACAAAGAATTTTACATTAAAAAATCCAAGAATAAACACTTTGAAAACTTCTCAAAAAGAACAGATGAGCGAGCAAGATATATCAAATCCGATATTTAAAAAAAACTTACAAGCCCTCTTTCAACAAGATGAGGTGCTAGCTGCCAGACTTTGGGCTATGACCGAACAAGATAAATATGAAATTTTTATCGGCAAAGACCCTATAGACATCAATCTTATAGACAGACAAACGTTCGAGTATATTTATGAAAAGCCTGTCAGCGATATAAACAATATGCTTCAAGAGATAGAGAATCAATACAAGCGCTATCCTATACTATACTTCTATGGGCTTGGCAACGGCATACTTTATAAAGCACTACTTTTTAACCCGACACATAAACGCATAGTAGTGCTAGAGCCGGAAATTGAAATTATATACTCGGTTTTAAATTTAGTTGATCTTTCAGAAGAGCTGGCTAGTCAAAGACTTACACTTTTTTATTCAAAATTTGCCACATATACACAGCTTTACTACATCGTGGCAAAAAATGAATTTCTAATGTATGCTAAAACCTATACACTGCAAATACACACACATTTTTATGATAAATTTGAAGAGGATATCATAAGAATAAACAAGGAATTTTCAAAAGCTATTTCTCAAACCGTAGTTAGTCAAGGTAATAGCATAGATGATATGCTAACAGGCATTTCTTATCATGTCAAAAATTTACCGACAATGATAACTAACTATGCTTATGCTGATCTAATTAAAAAGCGTCATAAACTTATGGATACCGCAGTAATTGTATCCACGGGACCAAGTCTTGATAAACAGTTAGATACACTTAAAAAATTTGCCCCATATGTTACAGTTATAAGTCTTGATGCATCATATCCGATACTTCTAAAACATGGCATTAAACCCGACTATGTTACATCAATAGAGCGAGTTAGCGCCACATCTACTTTTTTTGAGCACAAAAACAAAAAAATAGACGAAGATATATACTTCATCGTAGCTTCACTTACTCACGAACAAACCATCAAAAACATCTTGCCTCGTCGCCTTGTTCTCACCATGCGTCCACACCCAACAGAAAGGGCATTTAAACTAGACAAATACGGCTACGTAGGTGTTGGGCACAGCACCGCAAACCAAGCATATCAAATAGCCTACGCACTAGGACATAAAAATATCGTGCTTATCGGTCAAGACCTAGCTTTTGCACCGGACGGCAAGTCTCATGCCACAGGACATGCCTTTGCTCAAGCAGATGAATTTTTATATGTACCGGCTTATGGTGGCAAAGGTGAAGTAAGAACAACATACATCTGGGATAAATTTAAAAATCAATTTGAAGCAGATATCACTCAGTCCATGCTAAACGATATCAAAAGTTACAACTGCACCGAAGGTGGAGCAAGGATAGAAGGGGCTATAGAGCGTCCATTTTTAGAAGTTATGAGTGAATTATGTGAAGGCAAAAAGCCTAAAATGTTACCAAATATTACCAAACCAAGTGAGGCAAAAATAAACGCTGCACTTATAAAAGCATATAGCTTTCTTACTAAAAAAGTTAAAGTTCTAAGCTCGACACAGGATAAGATAGAAAAGCTCTTTTTATCTATTGTCCCACAAATAGATAAGATAACCAAACTAAAAGAAGGAGGAAAAATTTCTGAGGATATGTTTCCGCAGCTAATTAATATTTCCGACAAAATAGATAAAATTAAAAATTTACTAACTAAAAAATCAGTCGGCAGATATTCTGACGCCATCATTACAATGTCGGTATATTTCCAAGAGTTGGAACTTGCTAAAATTTCAGTCGCTCCAAGCGATACCGCACTTGAAAAGACTAAAAAGCTAATCGACTGGGTTGAGATACACAAGTATTGGCTATTCTCAGCCGCAGGTGGGCTAAACGCTGATATACAAACAACCCAAAAAGCATCAGAAAACCTAGTAAAAGAGCTTAAAAAGCGTAGTCTTATTACCAAAAACGAGATAGGCAAACCAAAGGATATTTTCCGATTCAGCAAAGAAGATCTATAAAAACAAACAAAAGAGACGAGAAATCGTCTCTAAAACTATCAGCCTATCATATCCAAAAGATCGTTTCTGTCAAGCCAAATTTTGTTCTTATCCGAACTATATTCAAATTCTTTTTCGACCGGCTTGCCTTTTTCACCGATAGAATTTACCGCAAAATTTTGAGCCGTAGTAAATTGGATCGACGGGCTAATCACATAATGATCGTCAAATTCGTAAGTCAAGTGCGCATCATCTTTGCCAACCATCACTTCATGCATCTTTTCACCAGGACGTATCCCTATGATCTTTATGCCAAGTTCTGGCGCTAAAGCACGAGCTAGATCCATCATGGTCATGGATGGAATTTTAGGGATGAAGATCTCTCCGCCTTTCATTCGCTCAAAATTCTTAAGCACGAAATTTACGCCTTGCTCTAACGTTATCCAAAATCGCGTCATATCAGCATGCGTTATCGGAAGCTCTTTTGCGCCCTCTGCTATCAAGCGTTTAAACAGTGGCACCACCGATCCGCGAGAGCCAACGACATTGCCGTATCTTACGACACTAAAGCGAGTTTTTTTACTACCTGCGATGTTGTTTGCCGCAACAAAAAGTTTATCGCTAGCTAACTTTGTAGCACCATATAAATTTACAGGGTTGCAGGCCTTGTCGGTTGACAGTGCAATGACTTTATCAACTCCGCACTCAAACGCCGCATCAATGACGTTTTGCGCACCGTTTATATTAGTTTTTATGCACTCCATAGGATTGTATTCTGCGATCGGCACATGCTTCATAGCAGCCGCGTGTATTACATAATCAACGCCGTTCATGGCAGTTTTTAATCTTTTCTCATCTCTTACATCTCCGATGAAGTAACGCATCGCTGCAGCATTAAAAACCTGAGCCATCTCGTATTGTTTTAGTTCATCGCGAGAGTATATGATGAGACGTTTTGGATTAAATTTCTTAAGTAGGATTTCTGTGTATTTTTTACCAAAACTTCCCGTTCCACCGGTGATCAAAATGTTTTTGCCGTTAAACATCGTCTTTATCCTTATTTGTGGCTTCTATTTTCCGCTATACTGCGTTGAAAATTCGCTCATCTGCGGTCATTACCTATATGACAACTCCCTTGCTTTGCTCATTTTCGCCTTGTCTTGCAAAAAACAGTTCGCCTTTTTATATTATTTTTAAAATTTAAGCAAAAAATATACCAAATTTAATAACAAGAAAAACAATAACAGAGAGATTGCGAAGTATTTAATAAAGATAAAGAAAACGTAAAACGCGAAGTATCGCAAAGTTAGACTAGGCGAAATTTAAAAATCAAACGGAGTGTATATGTAATACGTGAGTATTGATTTTTAAATTTCAACAAAGTATAACAAAGCGAGATAAGCTACTTTAATATTCTAGGAAGTGTTATCCCCTCCTGTGCTTGATACTTGCCTTTTTTATCCGCATAAGTTACCTCACATGGCTCATCACCCTCGATAAAGAGCACCTGCGCGATACCTTCATTTGCATAAATTTTAGCAGGAAGCGGCGTCGTGTTTGAGATCTCTATCGTTATGTGTCCCTTAAATCCCGGCTCAAACGGCGTTACGTTTACGATGATACCGCATCTTGCATATGTGCTTTTACCCAGACAAATTGCCAGCACGTTATCAGGCATATTGAAATACTCAACCGTTCTAGCTAGTGCAAATGAATTCGGCGGCACAATACAAACATCGCCCACAAAATCCACCACGTTTTTCTCATCAAAATTCTTTGGATCGACTACCGTTCCGCCGATATTTGTAAAAATTTTAAACTCGTTTCCGACCCTGATGTCATAGCCATAGCTTGACACACCATAGCTTACTACGCCCTTGCCTACTTGTTCTTCTGCAAAAGGCACTATCATTTTTTCGTTTAAGCTCTTTTCTCGTATCCATTTATCGCTTTTTAAACCCATTTTTCACTCCTTTTAAATTTTAGACCAAATTTTAGCTAAAATAGACTGAAATTTAAAAGGAGTGAAAATGCCTATCATAAAAGTAACAATGACAAAAGAGGACGGCGGACTAAGCGTAGGGCAAAAGGAAACTTTGGCTAAAAAGCTAACCGATAGCTTCGTAGAAGTCGTAGGTCGAGGCGAAAAAACATGTGTCGTTACCATAGACGAAATTTCGACCGACAACTACGCAATAGGTGGCAAAACAGTAAGTAAAATCAGACAAGAAAAGTAGCTAAATATAAAAAAATATCTTTTATAAATATATAAGAATATATTTAATATCATTTGCCAACATTAAATTTAAAAGGATAGATGATGAAAAAGATAGTTCTTTTGTTATTTACTACGGTTTTTATGCTAAGTGCCGATAGCTTGCTAGTAGGCGCCGGCGGTGGATATAAAAAGCCAATTAGCGCCGTGATAGATAATCTTAAAAAAGAAGGCGCAAACATCGACGGTGCCTTTGCAAATTTAGGACAGATAGCTATCCAAGCCAAGGAAGGTAAGATGGCGATAATCGTTGGCGACGAGGCATTTTTAAACAAAACCGACCTTGATATCAAAGGATATGAGCGTATCGGAAAAGGTGCTTTGGTGCTTGTAACTCCCAAAAACAAGACTATAAAAGACGTTAACGATCTTAAAAATTTAAACCGTATCGCCATGCCTGACCCCAAAAAGGCTATTTATGGAATTCGTGCAACCGAGTTTTTACAAAACGCGAATTTAAAGAACAATCTTAGCGCTAAAATCTTACCCGTTGCAGGTGTGCCGCAAGTAGTTGCTTACGTGATCAACAACGAAGTTGATGCAGGTTTTATCAACTCAACTGAAGCAAAAGCCAGAAAGGACGAATTTGGCTCGATTATTTACATTAACGAAAGTCTTTATAATTATGTTTATATCTCTGCCGCAAAGCTAAAAGCTTGCGAGAACAATGCCCTGTGTGAGAAATTTATAAACGAACTAAAAAGTGATCGTTCTAAAGAAATTTTTGCCAAATTCGGACTTAAGTAGTTAAATTTGAACGAGCTAAATTGGCTTATCCATCCGCTTATCTTAAGCACCAAAACGCTTGGGACAAGCTTTTTGCTTTTTATCCTTATAGGCACACCAATCGCTTATTTGTTGGCATTTTACAATGGTAAATTTAAAGCCTTTTTTGAAACGATAGTCATGTTTCCGCTTATTTTCCCTCCTATTGCAACTGGGTTTTTGCTGCTTTATCTACTTGGACGAAACGGGATCATCGGAAAAGCTCTAAATTTAGAGATCGCCTTTAGCTTTAATGCCCTTATCTTGGCTTCTTTTTTGGCTGGATTGCCGTTATTTGTAAAGCCCGTTGCAGCCGCACTTGAAAACTTTCCCAAAACTCTCATCGAAGCCGCACAAAGCCTTGGTAAAAACAGAGCCCAGATCGCCCTTTTTGTAATGTTTCCAAATATTTTTAAAAGCGTTTTAGCTGCTCTTATCTTAGCTCTTGCACGCGGACTTGGAGAGGTTGGCATAACGCTAATGCTAGGCGGAAACATTGTCGGTAAAACAGATACTGTTTCACTTGCGATATTTAACGCTGTGTATGACGGCGAGAATGAGCAAGCGTTAATCCTAAGCCTTATTTTGGTAATTTTAAGCATTATAATGTTTGGCATAATAAATTTTTTAAACAGCCGCCGAAAGTAATTTGGCTGTTTATTAGTAAAATTTTGATACAATATAAATTATTTAAAATTTTTAGGAGAATTTTATGAAAAAAGAAGACATCAAGGAATTGATTGAATTTTTCAACGAAATGGATATGAATAAGATCAAGATAAAAGATGGGGATTTCGAGATCGAACTTGAGAAATTTGCAGACTGCTGCGAACTACCTAAGCCAACCCCTGCTCCAATAGCTCCGGCTCCAACTCCGGTAAATGTTGTAGTAAGCTCTGAAGTAAAAACATCTAATACACCTAAAAATACGATAAATTCACCTATGGTAGGTACATTTTACGCAGCTCCAAGTCCAGGCGCAGCTCCATTTGTAAAAGTCGGACAAAGAGTTCGCAAAGGTGATGTCATCGGTATAATCGAAGCAATGAAGATCATGAATGAGATAGAGGCTGAATTTGATTGTCAAATAACAGAAGCACTTGTTGCAGACGGACAGCCTGTCGAATTTGCTATGCCGTTATTTGGCGTGGAGAAGATTTAATGCAAATCAAAAAAGTTTTAATCGCAAACCGAGGCGAAATCGCACTCAGAGCTTTGCGAACGATAAAGGAGATGGGCAAAGAGGCGATCGTGGTTCACTCAACCGCCGATCAAGACGCACTTTATGTTAAATACGCAGATGCTTCAATTTGCATCGGTGCACCTCGATCAAGCGACAGCTATTTAAACATACCTGCGATTATTTCAGCTGCCGAAATTAGCGGAGCAGACGCGATATTTCCTGGATATGGCTTCTTAAGTGAAAACCAAAATTTCGTTGAAATTTGCTCACATCATAAAATAAAATTTATAGGACCAAGCGTTGAGGCTATGGCCTTAATGAGTGATAAAAGTAAAGCAAAACAGATGATGCAACGCGCAGGCGTGCCTGTTATCCCTGGATCTGACGGTGCTATCAAAGATATAAAATTTGCCAAAGATTTAGCTAAAAAGATCGGTTATCCTGTTATACTAAAAGCAGCTGCGGGCGGTGGCGGTCGCGGAATGCGCGTGGTCGAAAAAGAAGAAGATCTTGAAAAGGCATTTTGGTCTGCCGAAAGCGAGGCAATGAGTGCATTTGGTGATGGAACGATGTATATGGAAAAATACATCCTAAATCCACGCCACATTGAAGTTCAGATCATCGGCGATAGCCATGGTAATGTCCTACACATCGGCGAGCGCGACTGCTCTATGCAACGCCGCCATCAAAAGCTAATAGAAGAAAGCCCCGCGATCTTACTTAGCGACGAGATACGAAAAAAACTTCACGAAACCGCCATTCGCGCAGCAAAAGCGATAGGATACGAGGGTGCGGGAACGTTTGAATTTTTAGTAGATAAAAATTTGGATTTTTACTTTATCGAAATGAACACACGCTTGCAAGTTGAACACTGCGTAAGTGAGATGGTAAGCGGACTTGATATTATTGAATGGATGATAAGAGTAGCGCAAGGCGAGGCACTACCTAGCCAAGACAGCATACAGTTAAGAGGTCATGCGATCGAATGCCGTATAACAGCCGAAGATCCAAACAGCTTTACTCCATGTCCAGGCAAGATCACAAAATACGTCTGCCCAGGTGGACGCAATGTGCGCATGGATAGTCATATCTATCAAGACTACTCTATACCGCCGTTTTATGACAGTATGATAGGCAAGCTTATAGTTTGGGATGAGGATAGAAATAGAGCCATCCATAAGATGAAAGTAGCGCTTGAGCAACTTGTTATCCAAGGGATAAAAACAACTCGTGATTTCCACATCGCAATGATGGATAACCCGGACTTCATAAACAACAACTACGACACAAACTATCTTTCAAGACATTAATATGTCACTTATGGGCTAAATTTGAATTTAGCCCATAAAAAATTTATCTGATTATATTGATTTTTGCTTTTGCGCGAAGTTTTTCAAAGTAGTCTTGCATAACTTTTTGTTGTTCAGACTCGTAGAGAGAGTTCATGATCTGCTCTTGAATTTGCTCAAAGCTTGGAGTGTATTCGCCGATTTTGTTTTCAACCAAAAACATGTCAAAGCCACCTTGTCTGGCTAAAATTTGAGTATATTGACCAACTTGTGTATTGGCGATTATTGCTGCTAAGCGCGGATCTATCCTTGAGTAATCAAAAGAAATTTTTTGTGCCTCTACGCCTTTTAGTGTCTTTTTGCTGCTTTGCTGATCTTGCAGTTGTTTTTCGCTATTTGCTCTAAATATCGTAACTTCTGCATTTTGAAATACGCTAAATTGATGTTTATTTGCCTCATAATACGCTCTTGCTTGCTCAGGTGTTAAATTTTTACCTACTTCAGAAGATATGCGCTTATAAAGCTTTTCTTGCAAAAGCTTCTTTTCTATATCATTTTTAAAGTCGCTATAGCTTATGCCTTCTGCGGCAAGTGAGTTTAAAAATTGTGAATTTGTCATTTTGTTTTGAGCGATAATAGCGTCGATTCTCTCTTTTATCTCAAATGCCGAGGCGCTAATTGATAAATTTTTTATCTCTGCTTGCTCCAAACGGTCTCTAATAAGTAAATTTAAAGCCTGTCTTTCATCGGTATTAAACTGCTCTTTTATATTATAAACTTCAAAGAGCGTTATCGGCTCGTTTTCTACGATAGCTGCGATACCGTTAACCATCTGCGCATTTAGGCAAATTCCACACACTAAAGAAGCAAAAATAGCTCTTTTAAACATGACAAAACCTTTGTTTAAGTAATTAATAAATATAATTTTATCCAATTATAACATAAAAATTTTTTAAGGTAAAACGATGATAGTTACTAGATTTGCGCCCTCTCCGACAGGGTATTTGCATATCGGTGGTCTTCGAACGGCGCTTTATAGTTATTTGTATGCCAGAGCTAACGGTGGTAAATTTTTACTTCGCATAGAAGATACCGACCTAAAACGCAACTCCGAAGAAGCAACGATCGCCATACGCGAGGCGTTTGACTGGTGTGGGCTTGATTATGACGGCGAGGTTACATATCAGTCAAAGCGCTTTGATGTATACAAGGAGTATGTTAAAAAGCTACTTGATGAAGGCAAGGCGTATAAATGCTATATGAGCAAGGAAGAACTTGATGAGCTACGCGCCCAGCAAGAAGCTCGTAAAGAACGCCCAAAATACGACAACCGCTACCGCGACTTTACAGGAACTCCACCCGCCGGAATTGAGCCTGTTATTCGCATAAAAGCTCCTATGGAGGGAGAAATAGTTATAAAAGACGGCATCAAAGGAGAGGTGAAATTTAAAGTCGAAGACATACTTGACGACTTTATCATCGCCAGAAGCGACGGCACGCCAACATATAATTTTACAGTTGTCATAGATGATGCTTTAATGGGTGTAACTCACGTTATACGCGGCGATGATCACCTTTCAAATACACCAAAACAAATCGTTCTTTACGACGCTCTTGGCTTTAAAAAACCGGAATTTTTACATGTAGCTATGATAAACGGAGAAGACGGCAAAAAACTAAGCAAGCGCCACGGTGCAACCGACGTAATGGAATACAAACGCATGGGTTATCTGCCTGAAGCGCTTTTAAATTTCCTTGTGCGTCTTGGTTGGAGTCACGGCGATGATGAAATTTTTAACATGGACGATATGCTTAAATTTTTCGATCCGCATGATATAAATAAATCATCAAGCACATATAACGCCCAAAAACTTGACTGGCTAAACGCGCATTATATTAAGACATTGCCTTACGAGCGCTTAGCTAAAGAAATGAAAGAATTTGGCGTTGATTTTAACTCTCACGCAAAAGGCGAATTGTTGCTAAACATCCTAAGAGAGCGTTCAAAAACCCTAATAGACATGTCAAAAGCGGCGAATTCTATCATAAATGCACCAACAGAATATGATCAAAAAGCTTATGATAAATTTATAACCGTGCAAACAAAAGAGATACTGGCTAAATTTAGTGAAATTTTGACATTAAATTTAGACGCAAAAGGCTATGAAACGCTAACAAACGAGTTCTTGCAAGCTAACGAGGTAAAACTAAAAGACCTAGCACAAGCACTTAGAGTGGCACTAACAGGTAATAGCGTGAGTCCCGGTATATTTGAAGTATTAGAAGTGCTTGGAAGTACCGAAACAAAAAACAGAATAACAAAAATTTTAAATTAAGGAGAAAAAATGAGTAAAGTTACAAAAGAAGAAGCATTAGCATACCACTTAGGCGGTAAGATCGCTATTAGCGTTAAGACACCTTGCGAAAGCGCACGCGATCTATCTATGGCATACACACCGGGTGTTGCCGAGCCATGCCGCGAGATAGAAGCTGATAACGAATTAGCTTACAAATACACAAACAAAGGCAACCTTGTAGCCGTTATCACAGACGGAACAGCAGTTCTTGGTCTTGGTGACATAGGAGCAGTAGCAGGCAAGCCTGTAATGGAAGGTAAAGCTGTTTTATTTAAAAAATTTGCAAATGTCGATGCTTTTGATATCGAGCTTGATGAAAACGATCCGGATAAAATCGTCGAGATTTGTAAAGCACTTTCACCGACATTTGGCGGTATAAATTTAGAAGACATTCGCGCTCCAAAATGTTTTGAGATAGAGCGTAAACTTCAAGAAGCGGTTGATATCCCTGTAATGCACGACGATCAACACGGAACCGCGATGATAACAAGTGCAGGCATGATAAATGCTATGGAAATTTCAGGCAAAGATATTTCTAAAATCAAGATCGTAGTTAGCGGTGCCGGAGCCGCAGGAATAGCTTGCGCTAAAATGTATAAAGCTCTTGGCGCAAAGCATATCGTAATGTGTGATAGCAAGGGTGTTATCCATAGCGAAAGAACCGATCTAACTCCTGAAAAGATAGAGTTTGCACTAAAAACTGACGACAGAACACTTGCGGATGCAATGAGAGGCGCTGATATGTTTTTAGGTCTATCAAAACCGGGCGTACTTACAAAAGAGATGGTTGCCTCTATGAATGCAGAGCCGATAATATTTGCTCTTGCCAACCCTACTCCTGAAATTTTCCCTGAAGAAGTTGCAGAGGTTAGAAGTGATGTCATGATGGGAACAGGAAGAAGCGACTATCCAAACCAAGTAAACAATGTCCTTGGCTTTCCATTTATCTTCCGTGGCGCGCTTGACGTGAGAGCTAAAAAGATCACCGAAAACATGAAAATGGCAGCCGCAAAAGCACTTGCTAATCTAGCAAAAGAGCCTGTTCCTGCTGATGTTTGCGCTGCATTTGGTGTAAAAGAGCTAAAATTTGGTAAAGACTACATCATACCAAAACCTTTTGATAAGCGCGTTTTAACAGCCGTTGCTCCAGCAGTAGCACAAGCTGCCGTAAATGACGGAGTAGCAAGAGTTAAAGACTTTGACGTAAAAGCTTATACTAAAAAACTTGCAGAAGGTATATTTTAATGTAAATTTTACGGGGCGTAAAAGCTCCGTAAAAACCAAATAAGGAAAGCAAATGGCTCATCAAATAGATAAAAATAACATCAAACTTATATCTCACCCGCTAATCGAGCACAAACTATCAATATTACGAGATAAAAAAACTGAACCATTTCAATTTCGTATGATAGTTGATGAGATTAGCCACCTAATGATCTTTGAAGCAACAAGAGATCTTGCTTTACGCGAGATCGAGGTGCAAACACCGGTTGCAAAAACAAAAGCTAAAAAACTAGCCACTAAGATCATGATATGCCCTATCTTGCGTGCAGCACTTGGCATGCTTGATAGCGTATTTACCATCATCCCGGATGCTGCGGTAGGTTTTTTGGGATTTCAAAGAAACGAAGAAACCGCGCAAGCCGAATTCTTCTACGCAAAGCTTCCGCCTGACGCATCTTCACGCATGGCTATTATCATAGATCCGATGTTTGCCACAGGTGGCACAGCGATAGATGCTGTCAAATTTCTAAAAGATAAGGGTGTAAAAAATATAAAATTTATATCCATCATAGCGGCTCCCGAGGGCTTAGCTCGTTTTAATGAAATTTATCCTGACGTCGAGGTTTATACGGCTGCAATTGACGAGAGATTAAACGAGAAAAACTACATAGTTCCTGGGCTTGGCGATGCCGGAGATAGAGTATTTAACACACTTTCGTAATTAAAAATTTAAAGCTTTTCGTTTTTTATAAATCAGAAAGCTTTAAATTTACAAACTCAATATCTTACTAAAACCTACCAAATATTACCAACCGCTCGAATTTAAGGTGTTTAAGTTTAAATTCACTGTATAATTACTAAAATCACAAAAGGAGAGTGCAATGAAAACACTTATCATAGCTTCACACCCGTATTTTGAAAATTCAAAAGCCAATAAATTTCTACTAAATGCAGCAAAAGAGGTGCCTGACGTAAAAATTCGTCATCTTGAGGATATCTACGGCACTAATACCAGAAATTTTGATGTTGCCCTTGAGCACTCTTTAATAGAGGAAGCGGATCGTATTGTGCTTCAGTTTCCTATGTTTTGGTTTAGTGTTCCGCCTCTTTTAAAAGCATATATTGACGAAATTTTCACTCACGGCTGGGCTTATGGTTCTGACGGCAACGCTCTTGTAGGCAAAGAGCTTCAAATCGTCGTAAGCACGGGAAGTTCGATAGACAAATACTCAAGAGAAGGCAGCATAAAACACTCGGTAGAAGAAATTTTATTACCTCTTAACCTAACCGCGAATTACTGCGGCATGGTGTTTAATAAAGTCTTTATCGTCGATGATGTTTTATCGAATATAGATAGTGAGAAATTTGGATTTTTAGCGCAAAAATACATAAAACTACTCAAAAATGAAATAGACGAAGAGGAAGAGTAGAATTTGATATTTGGCAAGATCGACTATCTTAATTTACTACCATTTCATGTCTTTTTAAAACGTAGCCCGCTTAAGAGCTACGTAAAAAAAAGTATAGAATTTAAAAAAGGTGTGCCAAGTAAGCTAAACTTGGCACTTCGTAAGAACCGCATAGATGCAGCTGTGATCTCAAGCGTAGAGAGCCGAAGAAAAATTTATAAAAAACTAGACCTAGGCATAGTTGCCAAAAATGATGTTAAAAGCGTTTTAGTGCGCAAAAATAGCACCTCAAGCCTTGACAATGCCAGTGCTAGCTCAAACATGCTAAGTAAGGTTTTAGGACTACAAGGCGAGGTAATCATAGGGGATCGTGCACTAAAAGCCTATCTAAACGAAGGTGAAGATAAATTTCACGACATGGCTAGCGCATGGCACAAAAAGACCAACCTGCCGTTTGTATTTGCTCGTTTTTGCTATAGAAAAGATGGCAAGATGTATGAAAAACTTACCAAGAATTTCTTACGCCAAAAGGTTAAAATTCCAAACTATATATTAGCCCAATATGCAAAAACAAGAGAAATTAGCCAAAACGATATAAAGTGGTATTTAAATTTTATAAGTTATAAGATCGGCGCAAAAGAGAAAAAAGCTCTTTTTATCTTTTTAAATCGCGCCGCAAAATTAAATTTCAAGCCTTAAAACAAGGCTTGAGTGTTATTTTTTAGTAAGTGCTGCTTCGTCTATATAAAACGGAACGCTTCTAAGTCCTGCACTTAAGTATTTTTTCCTTAGTTCGTCCATTTTTGCAATCTGCTCGTCAGTTACGCTTTTTGCAGGAACTTCAAATTTTTCGGCGAAGTATTTTCTTAGGATTTTAACCTTTTCGCTATCGCTTTTTGCTGTTTTTGTATCCTTATAAGCTAGATAACTTTTCTCAAGCGCGCTTCTATCATGCACAGGAGTTAGGATGATTTTTAAATTTTCTTTTTCAAGGACTTTCTCTATATTTGCAAGCTCATTTCTGCAGTAAGGGCACTCAGGATCACTAAATACAACCTTTGTAGGCTTTTTGCTATCGTTGCCGATTTTTATGATATTTTCGCTCTTTTCAGAGTTATAAACTTCAGCAAGTTTGCCAACTAGCATCTTCTCTTTAAAGTCGTTTTTATAGCTTTTACCTGTCTTTAGGTCAAGAACGTCGGGCAAAAGCAGATCGCCTTGAGTAAACACTATCTCATTTTCGCTTACTTTTCCGTCGCTTAGTTTTATAATAACGCCTTCAAAGTCGGGGTGATTTTCAAGCTTTTCGCGAGAAACTATCTCAGCGCTTACTCCTTGTGGGATGATTTGGTTGTAAAAACCTAAAATTTGATCATTTGTAACAGCAAACATCGAACTTGCCGCAATAACGCTTGTAAGTATTATCTTTTTCATTTCTATCCTTAAAATTGATTTCTTGCGATTATATAAAAATATTTTCAAACAATAGTTAAATCATGACTTTAACATGCGGTTCATGCCATCTTTTATGATATCGTTTGAACGATCAAGATGTTCAAGATATGCGATGATGTATTTTCTGCTTAGTCCTAGCCTATCTTTTGCATTTTGAACATTAACAAGACCTTGCTCTTTGATTATATCTCTAAGTTTAACCTCAGCTTCTTCAAGTGCTTTTGTTGTGACAAAAAGATTATGCGCCAAACGTGCAACACAACCTTGCGAGGTCAGTTTTTTTAAGGCGTTATCACCGCTTACTCTATCGACTTCAAGCTCATCGTAAATATTATAAGGAGCATCGGGAGCAAGCTTGGCGCTATCTAAAATTTTATAAATTTCATCCTCTAGCCTGACTTTTAACTCACTAAGATCAACTCCTGTTTTTGTATAAACACCGTCATTTTTTGTTATAAGCCTAGCCTCTTCAAGCTCGTTTAAAGCCGTAACCACGAGCTTCTCGCTCGCCCAACCGAGCTTAAGCGATATACTAGCCGGAGAAAATATCGCAAATTGGTTTTTCTCAAGGATAAATTTTGTAAAGCCTTTTACACGCTCTATTGCCGATATATCATAGATATTTAACATAGCCTCATCGACAAATGCGTTTTTTAAACTCTTTGCGATATTTATCGCCTCTTCGTGTGTTAGTCCAAAGCGCTGAAATGCGCTTATGATACCAAAGCCGTTTTTATGCGTATCTTTTAAAATTTCAAATGCGGTTTTAAAGTCAAATTTATTTAAAGCATTTAAAAAGAGAACTTTACCTTGCTTTTTCATAGGCTCGCTGATAGGGTTTAACACACGTCCACCACCTATAACACGCGCATTTGCTATCAAAACAAACGGCTCATTAAATTTCAAAAACATCTCTTTATCAAATTTAAATGTAGCAAATATACTTCCGTTTTCTTTACTTAAGATAAGTGCTTTTGCGGCGCATTGTTTGCTTCCTACGCAAAAAGTTACATTTTCATTATGCGATAAATTTTCGCTAAAAACTACAGCATCTGCCTCTAAAAATCCTCTAAAAAAGCCCTTTTTGCTTAACAACTGTCCCTTTTTAAGCTCACTTAGCTCTGCACCCGTTAAATTTAACGCCACACGGTTGCTAGCTTGCGCACTCTCTACAAAGCTATCATGCACTTGCACACTTCTTACCGTAAGCTCTTTGCCAAGATCGTAGTTAAAGACTTTTTCATTCTTACGCACGCTTCCTTCGATAACACTTCCTGTTACAACAGACCCAACGCCTTTTATACTAAAAACACGGTCTATATAGTAGCGAAAAACACCGTCTACGGGGCGAATTTTTGGCTTTATGTTAAAGAGATAATTTCTAAGTTCATTTATGCTATTTTCATCTTTTATGCTTGTGTGAAAAACTTCAAGAATTTGTAAATTTTTAAACCCGGCTATATACTCATGAATTTCATGTTCACGTTCCAAAAGCTCGGTCCTACTTACAAGATCACTCTTGCTAATTGCAACAACAATGGAATTTACGCCAAGTAAATTTAAGACATTTATGTGTTCTTTGGTTTGCGGCATTATACCGTCATTCGCAGCTACTACAAGCAAGCACGCATCAAAGCCAAACGCACCACTTATCATGGTTTTAACCAAGTTTTCGTGTCCCGGAACATCGATAAAAGCGATATTTTCATCGCCTCTTTTTAAATTTGAAAAGCTGAGATCTATCGTGATACCTCGCTCTTTTTCTTGCTTCATTCTATCGCCTTCAAAGCCGTTTAAAGCCTTGATGAGAGCTGTTTTACCGTGGTCAATATGTCCTGCGGTGCCGATTATCACGCTCATTTTGCTACCTCGTTTATTATTTTGATTAGTCTATTAACATCCTTATCTAAAACACTTCTAAGATCAAGTATAAATTTATCATTTTCTATACGTCCTATCACGCGTTTAGCACGAAATTTAGCCTCATTTTGCATGGCATCACCCTCAAAACACAAAGCAACGCTAGGTATGTTTTTATTTGGCATAGTTCCGCCGCCCACAAAGGTACTTGTGTGATAAATTTCAAGCTCTTTTTTCAAGCTTTTATTTATAACATTTGCTAAAATTTCAAGCTCATGAGTGCTTTTATAAAGTTGATTTACGGTAGGGATTAGGGTAAATTCTTTATTTATATAAGCCTTTATGCTTTCACAAAGCAAAGAGATGATGACTTTATCCACGCGAAGCATTCTTAAAAGCTGGTTTTTACGAAGTTTTGCGATAAGCTCCTTTTTACCCAAGATCACGCCGCACTGAACTGAGCCAAAAAGCTTATCCCCGCTAAAGCTCACAAGACTAACTCCGCTTTGCAAGACCTTACTCACATTTGGTTCGTTTTTGCCAAGATTATAAGGCAGCTCGCCCACATATCCACTTCCAAGATCGTAATAATCAAGCAAATTTTTCTCGCGTGCAATCCTAGCTATCTCATCTATGCCAACATCTTCGCTAAAACCCACTATATCAAAATTTGAGCGATGGACTTTTAAAAGCATTTTTGTGTTTTCGTTTAAGGCATTTTCATAATCACTCAGCTTTGTTTTGTTTGTAGTGCCGATCTCTTTTAGGCTAGTTCCAGAAGCGCTCATCACGTCAGGCACTCTAAAACTTCCGCCTATCTCTACTAATTCACCTCTGCTAACTACCGTTTCGCCACCCTTTGCAAACGTGTTAAGCACCAAAAAAACAGCACTCGCGTTGTTATTTACTATAAGCGCGTCTTCGCTGTTAAAAAGCGCCGATAAAAGGCGACTTATGTGGTCGTAGCGGTTGCCTCTTTTGCCTAAATTTAAGTTATATTCCAAGCTTGAATAAGAGCAAACAAGCTCTTTTGCCCGGTCGTAAATTTGCTCATCTATAACGCTTCTTCCTAAATTTGTATGTATAACGACACCTGTTGCGTTTATAACGCCTACAAAGCCGCTTTGTTCGTATTCGCGGTATTTTTGTGCTATTTTTTCGATTATCTCATCTTTACTTAGACAAGACGAAGTCTGCCTTAAAAGTTCCCTTTGTTCATTTAAAATTTCTCTTGAAATTTCACTTAGTATCGGTTTTACGGCGTCATGAAAGCGCTCTAAATTTAATATCTTATCAACTTGTGGCAGATTTTGAAAGCTCATATTGTTCTCCAAGCAATTTTGTTTTACTTTTTATATTTTAACACAAAATTTTTACATTTGAATTTACTTTACCTGCTTGGAGTATTTGGCTTTACAACAAACAACGACGACGGTTATAAAGCCAAATTTATAAGAAGCTATTAGCGGTTTAAATTTTTGATGAACTCAAGAGTTGTTTGTGCGTCGTTTGCGACGTCTGTTACGATTTTTTGACTTATTATCTCGCCATTTTTTATAACAAAAGTTTGGCGAAAGTAAAATTTCTTACCATCAGGAGTGTAGAAGCTTTTAAGTCCTAAAGCCTCCTCTAGCATGAAATTTTCATCGTTTAAAAACAGATAACTAGCCTCTATCTCGCTCTTAAATTTAGCCTGTTCGTCTGCGCCGTGTGTTCCGATGCCGATAAGACTAAAGCCTAAAAGCTCAAATTCATCCTTCAAGCACTCATACGCCTTGCCCTGAGGTGTGCAGCCCACAAGTCCGTTTGTGTTTTTATACTCCTCTTCAAGAGCCTTGCCACTTTGACCCATTTTTGGATAAAAGATCAAAACACAATCGTTTAGCTCGCAGAATCTAGAAAGCTCAAATTCTTGATTTTGGTGAGTTTTTAGCGTAATGTTTTGTGGAAATTTACTCATACCTATCCTTTAAATTTTAACCATTATAGCCTATTTTAGCGTGTTTTGCATTTAAATAATAAACCATAAAAAGCACACAAAAACTAACAGCCAACATGAGCGCGGCGTATACATGCGCCTTTGTATAATCAAGCATTTCAACCGCCTCAAATATCGCTATACTAGCGACCTTTGTTTCACCCTGCACGCTTCCACCGATAAGCAAAACCACGCCAAACTCGCCCATCGTATGCGCAAAGCTAACCACGATAGCTGTTAGTAAATTTGGCTTTATATTTGGCAAAGCCACATGAAAAAGCGTTGAAATTTTACCCTTGCCAAGGGAGTAACTTGCCTCAAAAAGACTAGGCTTTAAGCTGTTAAAGCCTGCATAAAGCGGCGAAAACATAAACGGAAGCGAGTAGATACAGCTAGCAACAACAAGCCCCGTGAAATTAAACACAAGCCTAACATCAAAAATACGCTCGATAAAGCCTCCAAGCGGAGAATAAGGCGATAAAAATATCAAAAGATAAAAGCCAAGCACACTTGGCGGAAGCACTAGCGGAAGCGATACAAGTCCTTCTAAGAGCGGTTTTGTTTTAAATTTAACCCTGCTCATCACATAAGAGAGTGGAAGCGTGATAAAAAAGAGGATGATAGTCGAAACAAAGGCTAGTTTAAGCGATAGAACAAACGGCTCAAAATCGATATCAAACATCTTTTACCTTTTTTAAATTTATACCAAAAGCCTTCGCGCTTACGATAACCTCATCAGCGACTTTTAAATTTAATGCCTCTGCGTCACTTAAAACCACTTCGCAAAGCTGTCCTGCGACCAAAACCAAAACCACGAATATCGCATCTTGACGCTTTATATCCAAAACTTTACCACTAAATGCAAATTTTTGCGAACCGCTTTGTCTTAAAAATATTTCCGCACTGCTTCCGCTTGAGATGATTTTGCCCTTTTCAAGCACGAAAACTTTCGAGCAAAGCTTGTAAATTTCGCCCACGTCATGACTTACAAGCACCACGCTCATGCCAAATTCCTCGTGAAATTTCAACAAATAATCCTGAAGCTTTACTCGCATATCGTTATCAAGCGCACTTAATGGCTCGTCAAGCAGTAAAATTTCAGGCTCTCTCATAACGGCACGAGCCAGAGCTACGCGTTGTTTTTGTCCGCCCGAAAGCGAAGAGATGGAGGCATTTTCAAGCCCTTTAAGCTCGCAAATTTCTAAAAGTTTGCTAGCTAAAGCGTGGTCGTTTTTAGCAAAAAGTAGATTTTTAACTACATTCATATTGTCAAAAAGCGCGTAGTCTTGAAACAAAAAGCCGATATTTCTCTTTTGAGCAACCAAATTTATATCCCCATCAAAGAACGTCCGACCCCCGACCTTGATAAAGCCGCTATCTGGCGTTTCAAACCCTGCAAGCATACGCAATATCGTGGTCTTACCGCTTCCGCTTTTGCCATAAAGTGCGACAAATTCGCCCTTTTGTATGTTTAAATTTACATCCAGCAAGAACTTTCCATTTGCACCGTTAAGCTCCTTTTTACACGAAATTTCTATCATATTACCTCGCTTATATGAAGTGAGGTTGACTTAACATAGGCAAAAACTCGCTCACCAACCTTTAAATTTAGATCTTTACAAGAGCCGGCGGTAATGATACTTTCAAACTCAAATTCATCAAATTTCAAATGAATCGCGCTTAAGATTTCTCCCGCTGAAATTTTAGTGACAAGGGCTGGAATTTTGTTTTTAACCGAACAAGCTTCAAGCTCTTTTGTGGCGATTATCACGTCAGAACTCTTAAAATTTAACATCACATCCCTACCCTCAAAAACTCCATCTATCCTATCAAGAGAGAGCATAAAAAGATAAATTTGAGCTGCTTGAAATTTATACAGACTAACTCCATTTTTGGTTGTTATGTTTAAAATTTTAGCTTTTATCATTTCTTTGGCACGTTATAACCGAATTTCTTAAAGATATCCGCACCGTTCTTGCTTAACACAAAGTCGTAAAAAGCCCTTGCTTCGTCGTTATTTTCGGCACGCTTAGTTATAACGATGCCTTGGTCGATCGGCGTATATAAAGACGGATCAACAAAAGCGTAGTTTACGCCCTCTTTATACTTTGACATCTTTACATCATAAAGCGCGCTAGCCGCGATAAAACCGACATCGGCAGCACTAAGTGCTTGAGAAAGAGTTTCTGAAATTTTTTGTGTGTAGACTATGCTTTTTTCTACCTTATCAAATAAATTTGCATTTTTTAAAGCCTCTATGCTCGCCTTGCCGTAAGGAGCGGTGTTTGGATTTGCTATAGAGATTGATTTTAGGTTGCTAAGCGCATTTAAACCCTTTGAGAAATCAACATCTCTAATGCTAAACATCGCTAAAGCACCTTGCGCGTAAACAACCGGTCTAGTCGCACTAAAACCGCTCTCATCAAGCTTTCTTGCAAAGTCCATATCTGCAGCCATGAACACATCGGCAGGAGCCGAGTTTTGTATCTGCGTTACAAGAGCTCCACTAGCCCCAAGTGTTACGCTGATCTTGGTTTTAGGATTTGCCTTGTTAAACTCGGCTATAAGCTCAGGAAAGGCATAAGTCGTATTTGCCGCAGCAAATACATTTACCTCACCGCCAAACAGCGCGCTTGCTAACACCGCACTAAGTGTTAATGAAGAGAGAAATTTCATTTTAAACTCCTATTATGATTTGTGATGATTTTATTACAGCATTAAATTCATCTCCGACACCTACCTTAAGCTCCATAGCACTATCTTTTGAGATGAGAGCGGTTATGGTTTGCCCCATCGAGATGTCCATAGTTATCTCGGCATTTACGGCTCCGATCTTAGCCGATACAACCTTGCCTTTTAGCAAATTCGTCTCACTTAGCTTTAGCTCATCATCAAGACTACAAAGCATGACCGAAGGCGCTTTAAATATAAAAATAACCCTCTTGCCGACCTTTAAATTTAAATTTTTCTCGCTTTCGCAAGTTATACTTGCATGTAGTTTTTTCCCGCTATTTAAGCGAGCTACGACCTCGGTGTTTACCGCACCTGTGTTTATCTCTACGATCTCGCAAGAAAGCTGGTTTCTAGCGCTAAGGCTCATACTCATGTGCCCTAGATTTACGATATCAAGCTCTTCTATATCCATGCTTTGGCAAATTTTGTTTAGATACTCTTTTTGAGTATTAAGCAGCGTTTCAAAAAGCTCGATCATCTTATGACCGTATTGACTTAACTCCGAGCCACTGTTTTTCTTCTTGCCGTCAGCACGGATAACTAGCGGCTTATGACTTTTGTTATTTATAACATCAAGGCTATCCCATGCGTTTTTGTATGAAATTCCAACCACCTGTGCAGCTTTTGTGATGCTTTTAGTATCGCGTATCGCCTTTAGCAGCTCAATATGCTTTGCTAAAATTTGAATGTCATTTCCCAAAAACAGCTCTAAACTAATATCTGCCCTCATAAATTCCCTTAAAAATAAATAATATATAAAAAAATAATTTAACAAGTATATTAAATAACACATATACTTTAGCTTAAACCCAAACAACGAAATTTAATTTTTTCAAAGTTATAAAAGAGTAAAATCAAAGGTTTTACATTTAATATCTAGGGCGTTTTATGAGATTTATTTTAGCTATTTTTTTTAGTGCTGCGTTACTTTTTGCAAATACAAATCAAAGCGAAACTGACGAATTTGATGTCGAATTTGGCACGCAAACAACGACATTTGACCCTCTTAGCGGATATAACCGTGTTATGACAAGCTTTAACGACTTTGTCTATGTAAACATGCTAACCCCGGCAGCCAGAGGCTATGCCTATGTCGTGCCAAAAACCACTAGAACGGTTATTTCAAATTTCTTTGATAACCTCATGTTTCCCATCCGTTTTGTAAATAATTTACTCCAATTTAAATTTAAAAATGCCGGCGAAGAGACGCTTAGGTTTTTAGCAAATACAATAATCGGCTTTGGCGGACTAACAGACAGCACAAAATACTACGGTCTTGAAAAACATGACGAGGACTTTGGACAAACACTTGGGACTTGGGGTATCGCGAGCGGTTTTCATGTGGTTTTACCGCTTCTTGGACCATCAAATTTAAGAGATATGGTAGGTATGGCGGGGGATTATTTTGCTAATCCTATAAGCTACATCGAAGATGACTGGACGGCTTTTGGTATCAAGACGTTTGCTTACTTTAATGAGTTTTCCCACGATCCTTTAGCCTATGAAAATCTCAAAAAAGACGCAGTCGAGCTATATCCGTTTTTGCGTGACGCATACGAACAAAGACGCGAACATCTAATAAAGGAATAAAATGAAATTTTATAAAATTTTACTTGGAATTTGTCTATTTTTAAACTCGGCTTTTGGAATTAACGAAAACGAGATAAAAGACGAAGTTATCAAAAAAACAAATTTAGCTATAGAGGTTTTAAAAAACAGCGAACTTGACAATGAAACAAAGTCAAAAGAGCTGTTTAAAATTTTTGATCCACTCTTTGACTATAAACAAATGGCAAAAATCAGCCTTGCAAAGCGCTATAACTCGTTAAGCAAAGAGGAGCAAGAGAAATTTAATATCGCTTTTGAGCAAAAACTTAAAAATTCATACATCGATAAACTCCTAAGCTACACAAACCAAGAGGTCATCATACAAGACGCGACAAGACCGCAACCCACAAGATATTGGCTAAATTCACAGCTCATAAGCGATGGTAAAACGTATGATTTCGTATATAAATTTTATGACGCAAAAGAACGTGGCTGGTTGATTTACGACCTTGATATCATCGGAGTTAGCGTCATACAAACTTACCGCAGTCAGTTTGGCGATATGCTTGATAATGCTGACTTTGAGACACTTTTAACAAAGCTAAATCAAGCAAATTTACCAAGCCAAGACGATAAATAGCATTAATGCGCCGAGTTTTTAAATTTATACTAAATTTCAACAAGCTTGTCATCGCCTCGGTGATGATAGCTTGTCTTGCGTTTGCGTATCTTAGCACCAAGCTTAGCATAGATGCTTCGGCCGAAACCCTGCTTATCGAAAACGATCCCGATCTTGACGCATGGCGTAAAATTTCACAGCGTTACATTTCGCCGAATTTCCTTGTCATCGCCTACACTCCAAAAACCGATCTTTTTGATAAACAAAATTTAGAGCTGATCAAAAATTTAAGCGACGAGCTAAAGCAAAACAGCATGATAGATGGAGTTTTATCCATACTTACCGTGCCATTACTTCAAAGCGTAGAGGGCGGTCTTAGCGGGATTTTAAAACACACGCCGACACTAGCGGATAAGGATATAAATTTAACCAAAGTAAAGCAAGAATTTCAAACAAGTCCGCTTTATAGTAAAAATTTAATCAGCCAAGACCTAAAAACAACCGCCATAGTTTTACATCTAAAAGACGATGAAAAATTTAACTCGCTTTTAGGCAAAAGAAATGATTTTTTAATAAAAGAAAAGGAAGTCGGTTTAAACCCAAAAGAACTTCAAGAATTTGAAAAGATAAAAGGCGAATTTAAAAGATACAGAGATGAGCTTCGTATCAAAGAGCATGAAAATTTAGAGCAGATAAAAGCAACGATAGCCAAATTTCACAGTGATGAGCACAAGTTATTTTTAGGCGGAGCAAACATGATCGCTGACGATATGATAAGCTTTGTGCGCTCAGACCTTTATATATACGGCATAAGTGTGGCGTTGCTACTAGCCTTTAGCCTATGGATGTTTTTTAGACAAATTCGCTGGGTTGTCTTACCTGTATTTATATGCGTCACAAGCGTTATCTTTACGACAGGTATATTTGGACTTTTTGGCTGGGAAGTAACTGTGATAAGCTCAAACTACGTTGCCCTTCAGCTTATTATAACCATATCGACTGTCATACACCTCATCGTAAGTTATAGGGAATTTTTCATAAAACATCCGAATTTTAGTCAAAAGCAGCTTGTGTATCTTACTTTAAGAGATAAATTTAGCCCATCTTTTTGGGCGATATTTACGACGATAGTCGGCTTTAGTTCGTTAATGAGTGCGGAGATAAAGCCTGTTATCATGCTTGGTGTGATGATGAGTTCCGGTATCGCCATCTCGCTTGTAGTCGCGTTTTTATTATTTGGCTCAGTTGTTGTAAATTTAAGCAAACTTCCTCCCGTTAGGACATTTGAAAACAAATTTCATCTTACAAAACAGTGTGCCTCTTTAGCCATAAACTCACGCAAAGCGGTATATCTTATATGTGCTTTTATCATTATTTTTGGAATTATAGGCATAAGCAAACTACGAGTAGAAAATAGCTTTATTGGGTATTTTAAAAAAGATACGCAGATATATCAAGGCATGGAAGTCATAGACACACAGCTTGGAGGCACGATACCCGTTGATGTTATAGTTACATTTAACGAAGCCAAAGAGGAGACAAAAAATGACGAAAAAGAGGAAAAAGACGAATTCGAAGATGAGTTTAGCCAGCAGGCAAATGATGCAAAATACTGGTTTAACAGCTATCACACGCGTATAGCCCAGAAGATACATGAACATTTGTTAGAACAAAATTTCATCGGACATGTAAGCTCTCTTGGAACTCTTATAAAAGTCATGAAAGACCTAAACAACGGCACTCTTGATGACTTTTTGCTGTCTGCGATGTATAGTGAGCTCCCTGATAAATACAAAAACATCCTGCTAAGCCCTTATGTTAATGTCGAGCACAACCAGCTTAGGTTTAGCATGAGAGTTGTTGATAGCGATAAAAATTTACACCGCGATGAATTTTTAAAAGAGCTTGAAAGCGGTGTTAAAGAGCTTGTTAAAAACGACAATGTAACAGTGCAAGTCGTTGGCATGATGGTGCTTTATAACAACATGCTTCAAAATTTAATAAGCTCGCAAGTGGATACATTTGCACTTACCATACTTTTACTATTTTTGGTATTTTGCTTTATATTTAAAAGCATAAAACTTGCAATGATAGCCATTACGGCAAATTTAATCCCCCTTTGCACGCTTTTTGGCGTAATGGGAACGCTTGGTGTACCGCTTGATGTCATGAGTATAACCATAGCGGCGATTAGTATCGGTATCGGCGTTGATGATATCATACACTACGTCCACCGTCTTCGCGAAGAACTAGTAACAAAGCCGATCATACAAAGCATAAAAGCAAGCCATGCAAGCATAGGATATGCGATGTATTACACCTCTTTTACGGTGTTTTTGGGCTTTAGCGTAATGACAACAAGCAACTTTATCCCGACTATTTATTTTGGTCTGCTAACAGACCTAGTGATGGCGTTTATGCTACTTGGGGCATTAGTGATACTACCAAGCCTTGTTATAAGCTTTAGCAAGAAAGGTTAGCGAGAAAGTTTTAAAAACGAATACACATCGGCAACTCCGTCGATGTGTTTTGCATACCAAATAGCGTGTTTTTCTTGCTCCACACTACTTACAACTCCACTAAATACGACATCGCAACCAACAACGCTAACTCTAACGTTTGTGCCCTCCACCACACTATCTTTAAATAAATTTGTCTTTAAATCACTAAAAATTTTAAGACTATCGCAGTTATATTTATCTTGTTTTATCTTTATATATGTGTAAATTTTATTTACGCCATCGGTGTTTTTAGCGATATTAATAAGCTTTTGTCTCATATTTTCATCAGCAACTACGCCGATGAGATAAACTTCGCCGTAAAAGCACTCGATCTCTATATCAACCACGCTAAGTCCGCTCGCAAATAAAATTTTACTTTGGATTTTACTTTGGATAAATTTATCTTTTGTTATGGAGGATATGTCGCGTTCATCTCGCGAGATAGAATATGCATCATATACGTTTAACACACCAGTAGCCGGCGTAAGCCCGCCAACACAGCCTGCAAATACAAAAACAAACAGACAAATCACAAACGGCTTAAATATCACACATCCTTATAATTTTTATCGATTTTAATAAATTAGCACTAAAATTCATATAAATTTTGATATAATGAGTTATTCACACGGAGGATAAAGTAATCTGGTGGTGCTCACGGACTTCAAATCCGATGGCGGGGCGGTTGACCGTCTTGCGGGGAGTTCGATTCTCTCATCCTCTCGCCAACTTTCAACCTTGAAATTTAAGCCCTATCTATCTCGCTTCTAGGCTTTATCATCAGTTCGTTGTGTTTTACAAATTCACCTCTTAGGTATTTTTCTCGTCCGACGCGAGCTATCATAGCGGCATTGTCCGAACAAAATTTAAGCGGCGCTAAAAGCAGCTCACACTCGTGTTTTTGACACAGTTTTTCTATGCGTGAGCGAAGATTTAAATTTGCGCTAGCTCCACCCACTATGCCAAATCTCTTAAATTTATGCGCCTCAAACACTTTTGTAAGTTTGTCCATTATATGCAAGCATGCAGTGTTTTCAAAAGCATAGCAAATATCAGCCATATCATCTTCATTTAAATTTGCAAGCTTTGAAATTTCAACTCTAACTTGGTTTTTTAACCCCGAAAAGCTATACTCAAGCCTTTTGTCATGAAGCAATGGCACGGTAAATTTAAATCTCACTTTGTTTTGTGATCTTAGAGCCAGCTCTTGCACGACCGCACCGCCTGGATAGCCAAGCCCTAGCATCTTTGCTACCTTGTCAAAACTCTCGCCAAAGCTATCATCACCGGTGCTTAAAAGCAAATTTATCTTAGCGCTCTCGTCTATATCAAGAACCATCGTATGTCCGCCACTCACCAGCAAAACCCCAAGTGGAAATTTCGCCTCCTCGTTTAAAAACAGCGAATAAATATGGCCTATTAGATGATTTACAGCTATTAATGGCACCTTAAGTGCGATACTTAGCGCCTTTGCCATGCTAACACCACCTATTAGGCTAACACTAAGCCCGGGCTCGTTTGTCACGGCGATAGCTTTTATCTCTTTAAATTTGGGTTTTATCTCCTCTAAAAGCATAGGCAAAGCCTTTGTATGAAGGCGAGCTGCAAGCTCTGGCACAACTCCGCCATACAAACTATGTTCCATCTCTTGCGAAATTTTTTTGTGATAGATAAGTTCTAAATTTTTGATATCCAAAAGTGCGACCGAACTATCATCACAGCTACTTTCTATGCCTAAAATCATCTAAATTCCACCAATATCATACCGGCAAATTTATCTTTGCCCTCTTGTTTTTTATAAAATTCCACACGATAAACATTACCTTCTTTATCTATGGAAAAACTTTTTAGCATGCGGTTTTTTGTGATATTTTCACCAGCTTCATCGATATTTTTTGAGTTATAACCGATGACATTTGTGCGAATTTCGCTCTGTTTTGCGATGTTAAAACTATTTTTTACACTTATCTTATCTCCGCTTTTGGCATTTAAATTTTTGCCGTCCACGATCAAACTAATATCTTTTAAAGGCTCAATATGTTCAAAATACTGCGGATTTAAACGCGTGACAAAGCGGTTGCCGTATTGGACTTTATAACCGTTTTGCTCTTTTATAACGGCGATTAGCGGGTTGGACGAGGAGTAATTTATCTCGCCTTTTTTTAAAGGAACGAAATTTAGTGCTCCTTTTAGGTTATGGATATTAAGCACAAAAGCATCATCATAAAAACTTAGGCGAATTTCCTTTTCTATGGCCTTTTTTACATCCTGAACGGTTAGCTTAAACGGACGCGTAAACTCAATCCCTACAACACGCATATACTCTTCAATCGCCAAAAGGTGATAATACGTTCTTTGCTCGGCGTTTAAATTTTTACTAGCTTCGTTTGCAAAGGCGGACTTATCTTGTGTAACGGCGTAGTAGGTAAGACTTTTTAGCATCTCCAAGTCACCCTTTGCCGTTTGCGTGTTTTTGATAAAATACGTATGTTTTTGGTTTAAAATATTCTCATTTATCTTATCTTTAACGCGAGTTGCTATAGCGTTTAAGTCCGGATATTTCGCACCTTCAAGACGTTCTTGGTCTATTATGCAAGTATTTCCCCATTTGCGCGGATTTTCATCTTCGTTTATGTAGTTTGGTCTATAAAAACCGCTTCCATCATGTAAATTTAGCACAAGCGAAACATTTTGATCAGCGATTACTTTTTTGATATTAGTTACGGCTTTAAAGTCAGGATCATCTTGGTCTATATGCCCAAATTTACGGTTCATATCGCCTTTTGTGCCGCGATTTCTCTGGATAATGCTTGGAAAATTTAAGTTAGGCACGACCCAAAGACTACCCTTTGTGATGTTATAGTCAGTCGCCACTATCGACGCAGCCAAAAATCCGCCCGGCTCATCTCCTTGGATACCGCCTATGACAAGCATGGTATTATCGTCTTGAATACCTTTTTTAATAAGAGCGTATTCTAAATTTGAACCAAAGGCTAAAACCGCAAAAAACGGTAAAATTTTAATCAAAAATTTCAAGCCTAATATCCCTCGTAATGCTTAGCGCGAGGAAGCAGTAAATTTAAGACTATACCGACTATTGCACCAAGTCCTATACCCGAAAAACTAACAACACCAAAGTCAAGCACCATGCCGCCTATAGCAAATACAAATATCAAAGCAACGATTATCATATTTCTAGGGTTTGCAAGGTCTACGTGATGTTTTACCAAGGTCTCCATACCCACGCTTGCGATTATGCCAAAAAGTAGCAACATGATACCGCCGATAACGGGAGCCGGTATAGTAGAAAGCACAGCGCCTAGCTTTCCGACAAAAGCAAGCACGATAGCTGTTATCGCAGTCCAGGTCATGATGGCCGGGTTGTAAGCTTTTGTGATACTAACCGCGCCCGTTACTTCAGAGTAGGTTGTGTTTGGAGGTCCGCCAAAACAAGCGGCAAATGAAGTTGCGACGCCATCACCTAAAAGTGTACTTTTAAGACCGGGGTTTTTAAGGAAATTTTCTTTGGTAACATTTGAGATGGCAAGCATATCGCCTATATGCTCTATTGCAGGAGCAATCGCGATAGGTACCATATAAAGTATCGGATCTAGCTCAAAAACAGGAGCCGTAAATGCCGGGGTCTTAAACCATGGAGCGTCCATTATAGGAGCAAAGTCTATCATACCAAAAAAATAAGACGTAATATAGCCGACTAATATACCGCACAAAATAGGTATCAAACGAAACATTCCTCGACCTAACATCATAACCAAGATCGTAGCTACAAGCGATACGCCTGCTACAAGCATAGCTTCATTTTGAGTATAGGCGGTGACATTTTTACCCATAGCCATATTTACGGCAGCAGGAGAGAGTATCAAACCTATAGTCATGATAACAGGTCCCACGATAACTGGCGGTAACATCTTATGTAAAAAGCTCTCTCCTTTTACCCTAACAATAAAGGATAAAACAACATAAAAAAGTCCGGCAAATACAAGCCCGCCCATAGTAGCGGCGAACCCCCACTCTTTTACACCAAAACTAATAGGCGCGATAAACGCAAAACTACTAGCTAAAAATATCGGCGGAACATTTTTACGCGTGATGAGCTGAAAAAGTAGCGTACCTGCACCTGCGGTAAAAAGTGCAACATTTGCGTCAAGCCCTGTAAGTAGTGGCACAAGCACAAGCGCACCAAAAGCTACGAACAAAAACTGAACGCCTACAAGACTCTCTTTAAAGCCAAATTTATAACCTTCATATTTTTGCATTTAACTCCCTTTTTGCAAACTCTCTAACCTCTTTATCAAGTTTAAAAATTTCATCTTCGTTTAGAATTTTAGCATCCCTAAATTTCTTAGCAGCCTTCAAAACTATGCGTGAAATATCTAAAAATCCGCATTCATTCTTTAAAAAAGCAAAAACTCCAACTTCATTTGCGGCATTTATCACAACACCGATATCAGGTGTATCTAAAACCTGCTCTTTCAAGGAAAAGATCGGATATTTTTTTAAGCTTATGTCGTGAAATTTTATACTTTTTAGCTCTAGTAAATTTGCATGAGATATAATTGTTTCATCTACGTTTTCAAGTACGGCATGAGAGATGGCTAGCTTCATGTCAGCACGCGAGATATGCGCACTCGTTGAACCATCCACAAATTCAACAAGCGCGTGGATCATCGAAGTAGGCTCTATGAGTGCTTCTATGTGTTTTATACCGTAAAGCCAATACGCCTCCATAACTTCAAAAAGTTTGTTTGCCATAGTTGCGCTGTCTATAGTTATCTTTGCGCCCATGCTCCAGTTGGGATGTTTTAGTGCGTCTTTTGCCGTTGCCGTTTTTAAGGATTTAAGAGGTGTTTTATAAAAAGCTCCGCCGCTAGCGGTGATTATTAAACGGCTTGGCTTTGTTTTATTTTCAAGTAAAAATTTAAGCCCAAAGTGTTCGCTATCTATCGGTAAAATTTTACTCGTATCTAAAAATTTACCGCCTACAACCAAGCTTTCTTTGTTGGCAAGTGCTAGCTTTTTACCTAGCTTTTGTGTTTTTAAACTAGGTCTAAGTCCCGCAAAACCAACCAAAGAATTTACTACTTTTTTACTATTTGAGACCTCAAGCATATCAAGCAACCCCTCTTGCCCTATAAAAATTTTATCTTTTGATATGCCTTTTACTTCGCCTCTTAGCTTCTCGTCCCCAACGCAAACGAATTTAGGGCTGAAATTTGATATTTGTTCATTTAAAAGTTCGACATTTTTACCGCAACTTATCGCTTCGACATTGATATTATGTCGCTTGCAAAGCAAGAGTGTATTTGTTCCGATGCTACCTGTCGAGCCTAATACTACCACGAAAGCGTCCAAAGAAGAGCTACAACACCAAACAAGTATCCGTCAACACGGTCTAACATACCGCCGTGTCCGGGAAAGATATTGCCGCTATCTTTGACATCGGCAGAGCGTTTTAGATAACTCTCAAACAAATCTCCCCATACGCCAAATATGCTTAAAAGAAAACTCGCGCAAATTATCTGCAAAAATCCTTCCATAACAAAACTTCCGCAAACTATACCAACAGCCGTTCCCGCGGCTATACCGCCTGCAACGCCTTCAAGAGTTTTGTTTGGCGAAGCGATAGAAAATTTCCTCTTACCTATGGCTTTACCGACAAAATACGCCGCGGTATCACTAGCTGCAACACCAAATATCAACCAAACCAAAAAGCCGATACCGTATTCAGAGTAAAGCATCCACATCATAAATATCGGAGTTGCAGGATATATAAACGGCAACACCATGCGAAGATCAGGGCTTTTAATGTGAGCCAAAACAGAAGCAACCAGCATAATAGCAAGTATGGCTATGAAGATTGGATTTGTAAAAAATGTCAAAACATAAAACACAAGCGCAACATAAACAAGCTTGTCGTGTTCGATATTATAAAGCTTTAAAGACTCATTAAACGCAAAATAAAGCACGGCGCCCAGCAAAATAAAGTTAAAAATATAATTGTTGATAAAAAACACAACCAAAAGCACGGCGATCATAAGAACTCCGGTAACGATACGTGCACCCATCTTCTCCCCTTTAAATTTCAAGTTCAAATGTTGATTTTATCTAAATTTTGCTTATATTTGTATATTTAGACGATGTCCCGGCTCTCCCTCAAGAGGTTTTTGCTCCTCTTCATCGTCATCGTCTTTTACGAAAGGCTTGCCTGGCTCACTTTGAGCATTTTGCTCTTCGCCCTTTTGTCTTTCGTGTTCGTGTTCGGGGTCGATCTTGTAGCTCTCTTCTGTCGGCCTAACTTCGGCTACTTCGTTTGCGTCATCGTCTAAAACGGTAGAAGCTAAAGCACTTTGCATATCAAAACGAGCTTGCTGGTTAGCACTAACAAATGATGCGACCGGCGCATTTTGGTTGATAAAATTTACATTTCCCAGAGGCGTTACAGACATTTTAACTCCTTTACTTTACAACTACTATCGTCCTAAAATCAATATAATTTACATTTGCACCGTTTGAAATTTTGACATTTTGCCTTTTTGTGTAATCAACCTCATATCGCCCTGCTCCGCTAACGCTGAAATTTACACAAATTTTAGCTGCAAAATTTAAAATTTCCTCATCTAGTTTGGTTTTGTTTGTTTTTATTATCACATGGGCACTAGGAATATCTTTTAAATGCAACCAAATATCATCTTTTTTGGAATTTTTTAGCAGCTCGATATTGCCTTTTTCGTTTCGTCCTATTGAAATTTTAAACTCTTTGATATAAAAATTTTGTATATTTTCGCTCTCGTTTTTTTGAGTCTTTTGGATATTTGCACGTTTTGGATACAAAATTTCAAGCTCATTAAGGCTTTTTGCATTTTCAAGCATCTCCTCTAAGCTAAGATAAAATTTTATCTTTTCGTTTAAATTTTCTCTCTCAAGCTTAACTCCATGTGCCTTTTGTGTTAAACGCTTAGCCTTTGTAAAATACAAATTTGCACTGACTTTAGGAGTATCTTCAAGGGTAAAATTTATCTTTTGACCACCAAAATCACTAAGCTCAAACTCTCTTTGAAACTCATCTAAATTTGATAAATTTGCAAGTAAAACTCCTGCCTTTTTACGAAGGTCTTCGCTCTGAGATTTTAAACTTTCTTCGCTCTCAAGCGCCTCTAAGCTAGCTTGCAATGCTTGCAACTTCTTTTGAACTTGAGCCATTTTAACGGCTCTTAAATTTTCTAAATTTTGCCTATTAAGCCTATTAAATTCACTTTTAAAAAACTCGTTAAAGTCCAAAATCTCATCGCACGGCTTTTCTTTTATAGCAATCGCCTCAAGCTGTTTTAACACTCTGCCAGGTTTTATCTGCCTAAAATTATTTTCGATATGTCTAAGTGCATCTATTATCACGCCGTTTTCATCCGTGATGATCGCATTAGTAAAGCGTCCCGTAAATTCGAGATAAAGCTCACTTTTTATACTTTTATACGAACCGTCAAACGAGGTTGAAATTTGTAAAATTCTATTATTTTCAAGACATTTTATTTCTAAAATTTTTGAACTTTTTAGACGCTTTTTAAGCGCGTTATCAAATGGAGCGTTATACGTTTTTATCGCTTTAAATTCGCTGTTTTGATATATCGCCGAGCCCGATTTTGAAAGGTCGAAAAATATATCGTTACCGTCAAAATTTATAAGCAAAAGCATATCGCCGACTCTTTTAATGTCATTTATCTTTTTAAATTTAGAAAAGTATTTTGCCAATGTTTGTAAGTGTGCGTATTTCATAAGCGGTATTATACTTTAAATTTATTTATTTTTTCGTGTGCTAACCCGACTTGCTTTAAATATTTCGCCTAAAAACTTGACCCTAAAACGTAAAATATTATTAAAATATTATTGTTATGTTTGTTAATAATCTCTATAATCACATCAAATTTAAACACAAGGAAAAAAATGAAAAAACTTAAATTTTCACTAGCACTCGCACTTCTTGCGACTTTTGCAAATGCCGCAGTTTACGAGCTAGACCCCATTCACTCAAGCACAAGCTTTAAGATAAAGCACCTTAGCATAAGTAACGTCGTGGGAAGTTTTAAGTCATTCAAAGCAACTGCCGATATGGACGGCGAAAAGTTAAAAAGTCTAAGTGCAACCATCAAAACCGACTCTATCTTTACCGATAATGACGCTCGCGATAAACACCTTCGTTCGGCTGATTTTTTCGAAGTAGAAAAATATCCTGAGATAAAATTTGAGATGACAGGCATTAGTGGCGATGATATAAAAGGAAATTTAACCATCAAAAACGTAACAAAACCTGTAATACTTGAGTATGAATTTGGCGGAAAAACAGTCGGCCAAGACGGTAAAGCAAAGGTTGGTTTTAGCCTTGAGGGCGAGATAAAAAGAAGCGACTTTGACTTTGCTCCCAACACATCAACAGTAACCTTAGGAGATAAGATAAAGATAGATATCGAAGTTGAGGCGGTAGCAAAATAACTTAAAGGCTCGACTTTGAGCCTTTTACAAATTTACTTCACTTAAATACATTTTCGCTTACATTTTTTACTAAAAATAAAGATTTTATATATTTTTTGTTAAAATCAGACAAATTTCAATCCAAAAGGCAAAAGATGAAGCAGACTATAACAGAAAAGATTTTTTCCGCTCACACAGGCGAAGAGGTAAGCGCGGGTCAGATAGTGCAAAGCCCTATAGATATGGTTATCGGCAACGATATAACAACGCCGATTTCAATTAAACAATTTGAAAGAAGCGGAGCACAAAAGCTAGCTAATCCCGACGGTTTTGCCATCGTAATGGACCACTACATCCCGGCAAAAGATATCTTAAGCGCAAATCAAGCCAAAATTTCACGCGACTTTGCATACAAACACGATCTTAAAAACTACTTTGATGAAAAAGATATGGGCATAGAGCACGCCTTGCTTCCTGAAAAAGGACTTGTTATCCCAGGTGATGTCATCATCGGTGCAGACAGTCATACCTGTACGCACGGCGCTCTTGGAGCGTTTGCGACAGGCATGGGCTCTACCGACCTTGCTTATGCAATGATAACAGGCAAAAACTGGTTTAAAGTGCCTCAAACCATAAAAGTAGTCTTTAACGGAAAATTTGGCGAGCACATATACGGAAAAGACTTGATACTTGAGGTTATTCGCCGTATAGGTGTGGACGGGGCACTATATAAAGCGCTTGAATTTACGGGAGAGGCGATAAGCTCACTTGACATGGACGGACGCTTTAGTCTTTGTAACATGGCGATAGAAGCCGGCGGTAAAAGCGGTATCGTAGCGTATGACGACATAACAAAAGAATTTTTAGAAGGTAAGAATTTACGCTCAAAACCTGTAATCCACTACTCAGATGAAGGCGCAAAATATGAAAGCATTTTAGAGATAGATGTTAGCAAGCTTGATCCTGTTGTCGCTTATCCATTCTTACCAAGCAACGGCAAAAGCGTAAGAGAGGCCGTAAAAGACGATATCGCGATAGATCAAGTATTTATCGGCTCTTGCACCAACGGACGCTTAAGCGACCTTAGGATCGCCGCTGAAATTCTAAAAGGAAAACGTGTATCCAAAAAAACACGCCTTATCATCACTCCTGCAACGCAAAAGATAGCAAGAGAGGCTGAAAAAGAGGGTCTGATAGAAATTTTCATCGAAGCCGGAGCAGTCGTAAGCAACCCTACATGTGGCGCATGTCTTGGCGGATATATGGGAATTTTAGGCAAGGGCGAAAGATGTGTAAGTACAACAAATAGAAACTTTGTCGGCAGAATGGGCGATAGAACGAGTGAAATTTACCTTGCAAGCTCTTCAGTAGCGGCGGCAAGCGCGATAGCTGGAAAGATAGCTGATCCAAGAGATCTATAAATTTAAAGGCATTTTGAGGGATAAAAGAATTTTAAATCTCTTTTATCCCCAAAAACACAAAGGATAAAATTTGAAAACCTGCGTTATCTTAGCCGGAGGAAAAAGCTCTCGCATGGGGCAAGACAAGACGCTTTTGCCCTTTGGAGAGTTTAACACACTTACGCATTTTCAATTCAATAAATTTAGTAAAATTTTTACTAATGTTTTTATAAGCTCCAAATTTGATAAATTTATACCCCCTCTTCCGCTGCTAAAAGATATTTCACAAGACTATTCGCCTATGCTAGCTCTTGCTAGCGTGCTAGCAAATTTTAAAGATGAAAAAATTTTTATAATCCCCGCCGACATGCCATTTGTAAGCAAAGAGTGCGTAACAAAACTTTACGAATACAGCGATAAATTTGATATCGTCATAGCACAAGATAAGGAATTTAGCCATTCGCTTTGTGGCTTTTTTAACTCAAATATCAGCAAAAAGGCGCTTGAGCTTTACCAAAACGGCGAACATAAAATCGGGCTTTTGCAAAATTTTTATAACGTCAAAAAGGTTAAATTTGACAATGCCGAGCAATTTTTTAACGTAAACGACCCATCTCAATACCAAATCGCCCTCAAAATGAAGCAGATATGAAAAAATTTCTCGTTTTTGTATTTTGCTTTCAAATTTTACTCCAGGCCAATGAAACGAGTGAACTTTTTAAAAAAGCTCAAGAATTTGAAAATATCGGCGATACGGTAAATGCTATGAGACTCTACAAACAAATCGCCCAAAATTCGCTTAATCAGCAAAACCAAATTTTAAACAACAATGATACAAACACAACAGTTGCCATAGTTAAACCCGAACAAAATTTAGAAAAACTTATCTTGCAAAACTCGCAAGAGCCAAAAGATGACGAGATACAAAATATCCTTGGTTTACGACTTTATCACCTAAACTATCTTTTACCTGTTTCATACTCGCAAAACAGACCCACAAACGGCAAGAGTAGATTTGAAACCAAATTTCAATTTAGCGTTCAAAAGCCGCTTATGACAAATGCGTTTAAGCTAAACGAAACATTAGGAATTGCCTACACTCAAACATCTTGGTGGCAAACCTCAAGCGACTCTGCGCCTTTTAGAGAAAGCAACTATAAGCCTGAAATTTACATAGACTTCGACACTCAAAATAGCCTAAAAATGCTAAATATCTCCAATATAAGAGCCGGACTTTTGCATGAGTCAAACGGCAAAGACAAAGAGAATTCAAGGAGCTGGAACAGGCTTTATACGCAGGCTAGATTTGACCTTGGAACACTTAGCGTGACACCTAGAATTTGGAGTATCGTAGGCGACACTAATGATAATAAAAACATAGAAAACTACATCGGAGTTAGCGACGTAAATTTCTCTTTTGCGTTTAAGGATCACATATTAAACACAATGATAAGAAACAACCTGCACTTTGACAAAACAAATCGCGGTGCAGCCCAGTTTGACTGGCTTTTTCCTATATTTTCTACTGGGATTTACGGTTATGTTCAGTTTTTTACAGGATATGGCGAAAGCTTAATTGATTATAATAAACACACAAATAAGATAGCAGTCGGTTTTACCCTACTTAGATAGGCAAATTTCGCTGTTTTCGTTAAAAATTTAGATTTTTAGTAATTAGTATTATTTTTTAAGATTTTATAAGGAAAATTTGTTAATATATCCCTAAAAAACTTTAATCTAAGGAGCTTTTTATGAGCGGTATTTCTTTGATTATTAGTTTTGTAATCGCCATAGTCATAATGATATGGATGATCTCAAAGCTAAAGGTTCATCCGTTTTTGGCATTGATGAGTATATCTCTTATCCTTGCTATCGTTGCAGGAATTGATCTTGCTAAAATCCCAGGCATTATCGGTAACGGCTTTAGCGGTATATTTAAAAGTATCGGTATCGTTATTATCTTTGGTGCACTTATCGGAACAATCCTCGAAAAGACCGGTGCAGCGCTAAAGTTAGCCGACATGGTCGTAAACTGCGTTGGTCAAAAACGCCCTGAGCTTGCTATGCTTATCATGGGCTGGGTAGTAGGCATACCTGTGTTTTGCGATAGTGGTTTTGTTGTATTAAACCCTATCCGTGAAGCACTTCGCAAAAAGATCTCGGCAAATCCGGTAGGCATGGCTGTAGCGCTTAGTGGCGGTCTTTATGCAGCTCACGTGTTTATACCGCCTACTCCTGGACCTATCGCGGCTGCAGGAGCACTAGGACTTGGAGGGAATTTATTGCTTGTTATCGGCATGGGTGTAGTTGTTTCTATACCTGTTTTGATCGGTGTTTATATGTTTGCTAGACGCATAGGCGATGAAGTTAGCATAAGCGACGAGGAAGCAAATGCTATCATATCTCAAAGCTACGAAGATCTAATCAAACAATACGGCAAACTTCCTGGTGGATTTTTAAGTGTTGCACCTATTTTCATGCCGATTTTATTCATGGCTCTTGGCTCTATCGCTAAAATTTTAGGCATAAGCGGAGCATTTGGCAACCTGCTTGCTTTCCTAGGTAATCCTATCATGGCTCTTGCTATCGGCGTTGTTTTTGGCATATTGCTACTTGCTGATACAAACAAACTACCTGCATTTAACGACATGACAAATGAAACGCTAAAAATAGTAGGCCCGATACTATTTATCACAGCCGCGGGTGGTGTTTTAGGCCAAGTTATAACATCTGCCGGCTTTGTTGACTATATAAAAGAAAATGCAGCAGTCATTAGCGCAGCGGGAATTTTCTTCCCATTCTTGATCTCAGCTATACTAAAAACAGCACAAGGAAGCTCAACTGTAGCCATTATCACTACAGCTTCTATCATGGGTGCATTTAATGCCGACAACTCACTAATGATGGCTCTTGGGCTAACTAGCGAGATAGCTGCTGCCCTATGCGTCATGGCGATCGCTGCGGGTGCAATGTGCGTATCACATGCTAATGACAGCTACTTCTGGGTCGTTACTAACTTTAGCAAAATGACACCTCAACAAGGTTACCGAACACAAACCATGATGACATTTATCATGGGTATCGTTGGCATTGCTAGCGTTTATATCTTGTCATTGGTTCTACTATGAAGGTATTAGTCGCGATTGACTCTTTTAAAGGATCGCTAAGTTCGCTTGAAGCGGGCCTAGCGGTCAAAGAAGGCATAAAAGATCTTTGTGAAGTTGTAGTAAAGCCTGTTGCAGACGGTGGTGAGGGTAGCGTAGAAGCGCTTTGCGATGCTCTTGGGGGAAGATATATCGACATCATGGCTCAAAATCCACTCGGCATACAAATTTTAGCCAGATACGCTATAGCAAATGATCTGGCAATAATGGAGATGGCTAGCACTTCAGGTCTAACGCTGATCCAAAAAGAGCAACGAGATCCTTTAAAAACGAGCACTTATGGTTTTGGCACTATGATAAAAGATGCTATAAATAAAGGTGCGCGTAAATTTATAATCGGTATCGGCGGTAGCGCAACCAACGATGCCGGCACCGGTATGCTAAGTGCACTTGGCTTTGAATTTTATGACGAGAGTGGAAATTTATTAAAAGGTGTTGGCGAGGATCTTATAAAGATCTCTAAAATTTCAACAAAAAATGCCATGCCT
This sequence comes from Campylobacter sp. RM9328, assembly GCF_012978615.1. NCBI lineage: Bacteria > Pseudomonadati > Campylobacterota > Epsilonproteobacteria > Campylobacterales > Campylobacteraceae > Campylobacter > Campylobacter sp. RM9328. The sequence continues at coordinate 168,667 of NZ_LIWF01000002.1, forward strand.
ACACTAAAAGAGTGTGAATTTCTAATAGCTTGTGATGTTGATAACCCACTATATGGTAAAAACGGTGCAGCCTATGTTTATGGTCCACAAAAAGGAGCCGATGGCAAAACAGTCAAAAAGCTAGATGAGGGATTAATAAATTTCGCAAATGTCGTCTCAAAAGAATTTGGATATGACTTTAGCGCGCTAGAGGGCGCCGGGGCTGCCGGCGGTCTTGGATTTGGTTTTGTGAGCTTTTTAAGTGCCACTCTAAAATCAGGCATACACATCATCACAGAAGAGATAGGCCTTGAAGAAGAGATCAAAAAAGCCGACCTGATCATAACAGGCGAGGGTAAAATGGACTTTCAAAGCTCAATGGGCAAAACCCCTACAGGCGTAGCAAAGTTAGCCAAAAAATACAACAAGCCCGTTATCGCTTTTGCAGGTAGTGTATCTCCGTGTGCAAAAGAGTGCAACAGCAACGGCATAGATGCTTTCTTTGGGATACTGGGCGAGCCTATAAGCCTTGAAGAAGCAATGAGAAAAGACATAGCATCACAAAATTTAAAGCTAACGAGCAACCAAGCTGTTAGGCTTTTCATGTTAGCACAAGCTAAATAAAATTAAGACGGTTTGGCTAAAAGCTTTGCCGTCTTTTATAGTTTAAATTATTTGATCAAATTTGCACGCAGAAATTTACATAATGAAGACTTCAAGTCAAAGCATATTTGAAGCTATTAGCTAAATTTATTATCATTTAACTCTAAGCTCATAGCCTTGCATAACTTTGCCGATACTATATGTTCGTTTTTTATCAAGCTCTACAACAACTCGGTAGAAGTCGTCATGCCAACCCACGGTTATGTTTTTAAATACCGCAGAATTTACTTTTATATATTTTGTTCTAAAACTTTTTGGAGGATTATCAAAGTCAAGAACTATCTTGCTATTTTCATGACTAAAATATTTTATATTTTTGTCTTTTGTTATGATTTTTAGGATATTTTTAGAGCTATCTATCTCAAACATATCCGCAAATTTCAGCGAGCTTGGCTGCTTTTTTGGCTGAATTTTTGGTTTATTGGTTGTGACTTGTTTGCTTTTTGGTTGTGTTTTAGCTTTTACAGACAAACCTACTTTGCTCTTGTTGGTATCTAAATTTATAGTCGTTACGGCAGGTAAAGTCGTTATAGCCTGCTCTTGCCTTGTAGATTTAACGCTTTTGCTTTGCGTAGTTGTATTTGTGTCATTTTTATCGTGACTTATAGTTTGTATTATTGTTTTAGCTGTAGGATTTGGCATGGTTACTGAAACATCAAGCTTTTGTGTAGTTAAAGGCTCTGGATTTTTTAACTTTAAGATAGCATACTCTTCTTGCCAACTGATAGTTTTATTTATATCGCTTAGCACCTTTTCTTTTATACTGCCATCTCCTGCGCGATATCTAACGGTAACGCCCAACAACAACCTAGCGTCGCTTGGAAATTTAATATCTTGCGTATCAAATTCGCCAAATTCCTCTTTTAAATTTGTCGTCATTACGCTTGCATTTAGTTCACCAATAGGCGTAAATGGGTTTTCTCTAGCATAAAGCACGCTTGCCATCAAACAAAATATAATACAAATTTTTTTCATTTTAGCTACTTTTTACCGGTATCGGGCTCAAGTTCTTTCAGCTCGAAATACTCTTTTTGAAGTTTTGCGTTACGTTTTTTTAAAATTTCCACATCTTCGGCAAGGCGTTCTTTTTTGCTCTGTAGACTGAGCATAACATCCAAAGAACGCTTGCCAAACATCATATTGCCGATATAGATCGCAAACGCAATTACGCATACTATAACGACAGTATGTCTGAAAAATGATTTAAAAAAGTATGATCTTTTTGATTTTTTATCATACTCTTCTAAAATTTCACTCAAATACTATCCCCTAAAAACTCACCGGCCTCAAGCTCTATCTCAAGCAGACGGTTGTATTTGGCATTTCTTTCGCTTCTGCTTGTAGCTCCGGTTTTTATCTCGCCCGTATTTAAAGCAACTGCAAAGTCTGCTATAAAAGCATCTTCGCTCTCGCCGCTTCTGTGACTCATAACGCAGCGATAGCCGTTTCTTTGAGCAAGGCGAACTGTTTGCATAGTTTGACTAACAGAGCCGATTTGGTTTGGTTTAATCAAAATAGCATTACCAATGCCTTTTTCAATACCTTCACGTAAAATTTTCTCATTTGTAACAAAAAGATCGTCGCCTACTAGCTGAACCTTATCACCAAGACGCTGTGTTAAGCTCTTCCAACCATCCCAGTCATCTTCACTAAGTCCATCCTCTATAGAAAATATCGGATACTTATCGCAAAGTTGCGCGTAGCGCTCTATAAGCTCTTCTGAGCTGAATTTTTTGCCCTCAAGCTCGTATTTGCCATCCTTATAAAGCTCACTAGCTGCTACGTCAAGAGCTAGTTTAATCTGGGAACCGGCCTCATATCCTGCTAATTTTATCGCCTCCATAATAAGCTTTAGCGGCTCTTCATTGTCTTTTAAATTTGGAGCAAAACCACCCTCATCACCAACGGCAGTACTATGTCCTGCTTTGTTTAAAATCTCTTTTAGTTTATGATAAATTTCTGTTGCTGCTCTTAATGCATCGCTAAAATTATCAAATCCAAAAGGCATTATCATAAATTCTTGAAAGTCTACACTGTTGTTTGCATGCGCTCCGCCGTTTATAATATTAAACATCGGAACAGGTAAGATACTAGCATTTGCCCCACCCAAATAGCGATATAGAGGAATTTTAAGGCTATTTGCCGCAGCTCTAGCAACAGCCATCGAAACACCAAGAACGGCATTTGCACCTAAATTTGAGTAGTTGTTTGTGCCGTCTAACTCAAGCATCTCATCATCAACGGCTTTTTGGTTATACGCATCAAGTCCGATAATGGCTTCTGCTATGCGCTCATTTACGTTTGCAACAGCTTTTAAAACACCTTTGCCTGCATATCTAGCATCTTTATCACGTAGCTCAAGAGCCTCACGCTTACCGGTGCTTGCACCACTTGGTACGATAGCACTTGCCATTGTGCCGTCGCTTAAAGTTACAACTGCGCGAACGGTCGGGTTACCCCTACTATCAAGAACCTCATGAGCTACAACATCTTCAATATAAACCATTACTCTTCTCCTGATTTGTCGTTATTTTTATCATCGTCGTCTTTGTCGTTACTTAAAATTCCAACAACGCCCATTGAGCCTTTTATCGTCGCGATAATCTCATCCGCAACATCTTTATGCTCTTTCAAATAAGCTTTTGAATTTTCTCTACCCTGTCCGAGTTTACTAGCTTTATAGCTAAACCATGCACCGCTTTTGTCGATAACATCAAGCTTTACGCCATAGTCGATTATCTCACCCTCTTTGCTTATGCCCTCGCCAAACATCACGTCAAATTCTGCGACCCTAAACGGAGGAGCTACCTTATTTTTAACAACTTTGACTTTAACGCGGTTACCGATGCTCTCTTCGTTTTGTTTAAGAGTAGCTATACGGCGAACATCTATACGCACAGACGCATAAAATTTAAGGGCATTACCGCCTGTTGTAGTCTCAGGCGTGCCATATCCAGTCGCGCCTATCTTCATACGAATTTGGTTGATAAATATAATCGTCGTGCCCATTTTATGCACAACGCCCGTGAGCTTACGAAGTGCTTGACTCATAAGTCTTGCTTGAAGTCCAACATGTTGGTCGCCCATATCGCCTTCTATCTCACTTTTTGGAGTAAGAGCAGCGACGCTGTCTACTACGATAAGATCGACCGCACCGCTTCTAGCTAATGTCTCTACCATATCAAGTGCTTGCTCGCCAAAGTCAGGCTGAGAAACGTAAAGATTATCCGTATCAACACCTAAATTTGAAGCATATTTCACATCAAGTGCGTGCTCGGCGTCGACAAACGCACAAATTCCGCCAGCCTTTTGACACTCGGCAATAATGTGAAGCGTAAGTGTTGTTTTGCCAGAGCTTTCAGGACCATAAACCTCTATAATCCTACCTTTTGGCACACCGCCTATACCAAGAGCAAGATCAAGTCCGATCGAGCCGGTAGGGATGCTATCTATCGGCTCGACTTGCTTGTCGCCAAGCCTTATCATCGCGCCCTTGCCGAAGTCCTTTGTGATCTGTTTTAAAGCCAGATCAAGGGCTTTTTGCTTTTCTGCGTTCATATACTACCTTATTTGAAAATTTTCTGATTTTATCAAAAAATGTGTGAATTTTACTTTAATCATTCACGCCGTTATCACACAAAATGATATTTTCATTTAGCTTATCAGCCAAATTTACAAATCCTAAAATTCTATTTTCATCTTCTAAAAACAACACATACGTATCGCCACAAAGTGCATAAATTCCCATAGCAAGAGCGCTGTTTAAATTTAATGCACACGATGTTAGAAATGTGGCATCTACGCTGCCCTCATCTGTTTTTGGCTCATTTTTTAGCTTAGGTTTTATAGCCTGTAAAAACTCGGTTTTGGTTGTTGATTTGCTAAATTTATATAGTAAATTTTTACTTGCTAAATATTCACAAAGCTCGTTAAATTCTTTGATATCGCTAGGTTTTACCTCATCAAATTTAAGAGCAAATTCTTTAAGTAAATTCTCTTTTATGTTTGCGTTTGGCTCTAGCTCTTTTTGCTTTTTTCTGGCATAAAACCAGATACATATAAAAATAATCGCCATGGCTAAAATTTCGTTTAAAAACTCTCTCATTTTACACCTTAAAGTATGACAACTTCAGTCTTTAGTTCTATGCCAAAGCTCTCAGAAACACGTCTTTTGGCCAACTCTATAAGCTCGGTTGCATCAAAAAATGTCGCATTATTAAAATTTATCAAGAAATTTGCATGTTTTTCGCTAAATTTTGCTCCGCCGATAGCATGTCCTTTTAATCCAACCGCCTCAATCAACCGTCCCGCAAAGTCACCTTGTGGATTAGTAAAGCAGCTTCCAAAGCTAGCCCCTTTTGGTTGATCAGATCGTTTCTTATTTATCTCGTCGGCAAAACTTTGCAAAAAACCTTTTTTGATCTTAAATTTAGCCCCAAATATCGGCTCGTTAATACCGCTATGACGATACGAGAAGTCTATCTCACTCTTTGGCACCCAGCCTCTAGCCAGTAAAACGTGAGTAAGGCTATCACTTATACTAAGCCCCAAAAGTCCTGCATTCATAAAGACTAATCCACCAAGAGTGCCAGGTATATTTTGCAGGATTTCAAATCCAGCGATATTGTGCTTTTTGGCAAAACTAAAGATCTTACCGCTCTTGCTAGCACCGCCTATCTCAAGCTCATCGTCGTTTAAATTTATATAGTCAAATTTCTTTGAAAGTATCGCCATTTTTGGAGGATTTGGCGAGATTAAAATGTTGTTTGCGCCACCTATCAAAACAGCATCTCTGACATCATCATCTATGCTATCTACAACCATAACCTCATGCTCTCCGCCTATCTTTACGGAACTAAATTTAGCAAAATTTATAATGCGCTTCACTGGACAAATTCCGGAATATAATCAATCATACGCGTGGTAAATTCAACCATCATCGAAACCATCCACGGCATAAGAAAGATAATAACGACAACAACAAGAATGATCTTAGGAACAAAGCTTAGCGTTGTCTCGTTTATCTGTGTAGTCGCTTGAAATATCGATATAAGCAAACCCGCGATAAGCCCACAAAGTAGCATAGGCAAACTTAGATAAAGCGCTATCTTAAAAGTCTCTATGCCAAGTGCAACCAGAGTGCTTTGCATTAGCTAAACCTTACCTCGTTGTATTCTTTAGGGATAAGATAGTCGTGTGCGTCGATGATTTGCGGATAAAAACCGTGCTTATAGCCTATCTCAAACAGTTTATTTAAAGAATTTAAAGCCACCTCGTCCATGCTTACGGAGCTTTCATTTGCATATAAATTTAGATATGTTTTTAGCTTCTCTTTATCGACACGTATCAAATTTCTTTCCATCAACATGTGCGATAAAAACGGTTTATGTGCGGTCGCTATACGAACGGCCTCAGTTAAAACCCGCTCGCACTCTATCGCGTCTGTTAAAGGTAAGCTTCGGCGAACCGCCATGCCTCCAAGCGGTAGCGGTATCTCTTCTTTTGCAAACTCACACCAGATATCCCAAATTTCACGTTCAACTTCTAGCTCACTACTAAAATCAAGAATGCTTTCATGTATAAGCACTCCCGCATCAACCTCTCCGCTAACAACAGCACTTTCGATCTCTAAGAAATTTTTATAAACAATGCGAGCATTAGGATATGCTATGCGAAACAAAAGTGCGTTGCTCGTATGTGCTCCACTTAATGCCACCTTGAAATTTCGCTTTAAGCTCACGCCTTTTTTCTTCACCAACTTTGGCCCATAACCGTTACCAAAACTAACGGCAGTTCGCAAGAGAGCGTATTCGTCTTTTATGAGAGGATAAAGTGCAAAGCTTATCGCTGTCGCGTCATAAGTGCCTTTTAGGGCCTCTTCGTTTAATGTCTGAATGTCAAGAGCGGTATTTGAAAAACGTAAATTCACACTACTTATCCAGCCGAATTTTACCGCCATATACATAAATATATCATCGGCGTCGGGCGAGTGAGCGACGCTTATTAGCTTGTAATTTTTCAAAATTTATCCTTTTGTTTATTGACGATTGTATCTAAAAATGGTTTAAAGAATAAATTTTTTACCTTTTGTTGTGTTTTTTGTTACCCACGCAACCTGTATTGCAGCAAAAATGACAAAAATAATCTACGCAAGAAGAACCAATGAACGATACACCGGTAGTTTTGACTGGATTAAAAGCCGTCATACGTTTTCGTTTGCAAACTATTTTGATCGTGATTTTATGGGGTTTTTCGCACTTCGCGTTATAAATGACGACATCATCGCTTCACATCGAGGCGTTGGTGCGCACCCACATGAAAATATGGAAATTTCTAACATACATCTTAAGCGGTGTCGTTACTCACACTGACAGCATGGGCAACAAAAAAAGCTAAGCAAAGACGAATTTCAAATAATAAGTGCCGGAACAAGTATCGTTCACTCTAAAACGAACGAGAAAGATGAAGAGCTTCACCTTTATCAAATTTGGATCAAACCAAACATAAAAGGCGTAAAACCGCGCTACGAGCAAAGAAAATTTAACGACGAAAAACACACGCTAGTGCTTTCGCCAAACGGCGATAACGGCTCATTTAAAATTCATCAAGACATGTGGCTGCATAGATATCTTTTACAAAACGAAGAGCTTAATATCACTCTTAATAGCGCCCGCAATTACTGGCTACAAGTCGTAAACGGCAAACTAAATTTACACGAACATGAGCTTGGCAAGGCTGACGGCGTTGCTTTAAATAATGAAATACTTTTAAAGATAAAGTGTGAAAAGAAAAGCAGAATTTTTGCTATTTGACCTACCGTAAAACAAATCGAATGCATAAATTTATGCATTCGCGAAATGATAAATTTTTAGCCGATATTTGCAAAGTGTTTAATCCGGCATAAATTTAGATACTAAATTTATAAATTTGGCGTAAATTCTACCTCTTGCAAGCGACTTGAGACAACTTCGCCACGTCCAAATTTAGCCTCCTCTTTGCCGTTAAGCTCAACCAGATCTCCGGTAAATCCGCAAATATCGTTTTTTACGGTAAAACTTCCTACTCCGTAAATATCAACCGGAGTATTTGCCTCTTCAAAATCGGCTATTTTTTGCGGAGTAAATCCTGAGCTAACAACGATCTTAACGTGCTTAAAGTCATTTTCATCAAGCGCCTTTCTAAGCGCAAAAATAAGCTCTTTACACACTCCGTGCGGATCAAATTTACTCGTATCCTTGCTCTCAAAATACTTATCGATCAAATTTTTAGAGGTATCGACCCTAACTGCACCAAGTTTCGCCCCCATCGCGTGTGCTGCCGCAAGAGCGTCCGTTATGACGTCGTTATTGTAGTCTACTAATGCAGTTACTAGCTCATCAGGAAATGTTTTGGCATAAATTTTACACGCTTTTACCACATCTCCTTGGCACATCTGAATAAGCGCATGAGGCATGGTGCCCATACCGCTTCCTCCCCACCAAAACCCTTGAGCGTCAGTTGAAACTCTATTAACCCCGGCGATAAAGGTGGCATATCCATCGCCGATTTGCGTAGATATATCATCTTGACGATCCGCCATAGAAAAGACGATCTTGCCGCCACCAGCCTTTAAGGCATTTGCCACGTTTGTCGCAACGCAACTTCTGCGAGTCAATGTCGCGTCAATGATATTTTCTAAAAATCCAAAATTCTCATACGCACCGCTAATTTTTAAAACAGGCTCTCCCGCACAAACGACATCGCCGTCGTTTAAAGCATAAATTTTAAGTTTACCCGGCTCTTTTGCAAAGGTATGAATGAGCGAAACAACCTCATCTATACCGCATAAGACGATATCATCGGTTCGCTGAAAAAACTGCATGGTAACATGCTGGTTTGGCAAATTTTCTTTTATGATTTTGTTGATTTTCAAAAAATATCTTGCCGTATAAAACCCATCTGCTATACGCGGATCAAATTTAAACGTTTTATTTGTTAAACGCGCTATTTTCCCCTGTTTTTTTAGCTCTATTTCGTTCATTTTGGACCTTTATTATTTTTGTGTTGCTATAACTTCTATCTCAACAAGTCCGTTTTTAGGTAAAGTTTTGATAGCTACCGTGCTTCGCGCAGGAAAGTCTCCACTAAAATAGCTAGCATAAATTTCATTTACCGTAGCAAAATCATTAATGTCGGCTAAAAATATAGTAGTTTTTACAACATTCGTAAAGTCTAAATCCGCTGCAGAAAGTATCGCTTTGATATTTTCCATGCTTTGTCTTGCTTGTGACTTTACATCAACACCGACAAATTCGCCAGCCGCTGTTACTCCAAGCTGACCTGAAATAAATAAAAAACCGTTTGCCATAACTGCTTGAGAGTATGGTCCGATAGCTTGTGGGGCATTGTTTGTGTGTATGATTTTTTTCATGTGTCGTCCTTGGATGTAAAATTTTAAAAATCTTACACTTTTTTAATTATTTATGTCAATAAAAAAGCGATACCGCACCTACTTTTTATGCTAAAATGTTAAAAACCAATACTTGCGTGAGAAAAATGAAACTAATCCTAGCACCAAATGAATTTTTAGATGAGTATATCTTGGGCGCAGAATTTGCGATAAATGCTCAAATTTCATCAAACGCATATCTATTTTGGAAAGGTGCTATCTCGGCTAAATTTGAAAACTCGCGAGTAGTTTTTTTACATAAAAAGACGATACCTGATAAATTTAAAGACGTCGCTAAAAAATGCACACCACTAAACGGACTTGTGTTAACAAGCGCATTTTGCTCATTTACCGCACTAGCGCCGTCACACCTTGTAAGCTCGAACAAATCAAAATTTTACGAGCTTGTCGAGCTACATCAAATTTGTGGGATAAAATTTATAAATTTAAAGAAATTTTATGATGATTTGGGGCTTGATTATGATTTAAGAATTTACATCGAAAAGTGCAAATTTTTCTCTCCTACACCCTTTGAAAAACGGATCAAACTAACCGAAACTCTATGTTTGGGATATTATTAAATTTCTTTCATAAATTTGGGATTTAAGTCGCAAAGTTAAATTTTATAAAACAACTTTGCGACTTTGTATATTAGAATAAATTTCATACAAAACAGACAAATGACAGGTTTTAAGCATGAAATTTTAAAATTTAGATCTTTCTATAAGGTGCTTGACCTGCTTCGTAGAAGTTATTTCCTTCGCTATCTATCGCAACCATCGCAGGGAAATCCTCGACAGTAAGTCTTGCAACCGCTTCAGGTCCAAGCTCAGGGTAAGCTAGTACTTCGTATTTTTTAATACTTTGACTAATTAACGCGCCAGCTCCACCGATAGCTACCATATAAACACAACCTGATTTTTTCATAGCATCTACGACCGCTTCGCTACGATAGCCTTTACCGATCATGCCGTTTATGCCGACTTCGTTTATCATAGTCGGAGTGTATTTGTCCATTCTGCCACTAGTTGTAGGGCCTGCAGCACCGATAGCTTGACCCTCTTTTGCAGGCGTTGGTCCAACATAATATATAGTCTCGCCTCTTAGATCCACAGGAAGCGCTTCTCCGCGAGCTAAAGTTTCTGTAAGAGCCTTGTGGGCCGCATCTCTAGCTGCTATGATAGTGCCTGATATTAGTACATTATCGCCTGCTTTTAAGCTTTTTACCACCTCTTTATCAAATGGTGCGGTTATTCTTTTGATTTCTGACATTTTAACTCCTTAAATTTCAGCGTCTGCGTGGCGAGCAGCATGGCAGTTGATATTTACAGCTACAGGAAGACCCGCGATATGAGTTGGATACCATTCGACATTGACTTTAACAGCGGTATTATCGCCGCCCATACCTTGTGGCCCCACTCCTGTTTGTCTAGCCATCTCAAGAAGCTCGTCTTCTAGTTTTGCGTATCTTTTGTCAGGGTTTCTGCTATCTACTGAACGAACGGCTGCAAGTTTTGAAAGAAGCGCTGCTTTGTCCATTGTTCCACCGATACCTACGCCTACTACCATAGGAGGACAGGCGTTTGGACCAGCTAGTTTAACAGCTTCTAAAAATACCCTTTTAACACCTTCGATCCCATCTGCTGGAACTAACATTTTAAGGATTGATTTGTTTTCGCTACCAAAGCCTTTTGGAGCAACTTTGATCTTAAGTTTATCTCCTGGAACGATGCGTGTATTTATAACCGCAGGAGTGTTATTTGCCGTGTTTTTGCGCTCAAAAAGTGGCTCTGCAACCACAGACTTACGTAAGTAACCACCAACATATCCGTCTGCTACGCCTGCATTTATAGCATCTTCAAGGTAACCACCCTCTATATGAACATCTTGTCCTATTTCTACAAAAACAACGGTCATACCTGTATCTTGACATATCGGAGCAACGCCTTTTTCGGCTAGATCGGCATTTTGTAAAATTTTGCCTATGATGTCTTTACCAAGCGGTGAACTCTCGTTTACTTGTGCTTTTTTAAAAGCTGCTCTCATATCATCAGTAACGACATAACAAGCTTTTTTGCAAAGTTCGCTAACAACTTTTGTTATCTCGTCTGCTTGAACTACTCTCATTTTTCCTCCTTATAGTTCGGTGTTGAAATTATACAATTAAAATTAAAATTTCAGTTTAAATATGATTTTTTTTAAGCAAAAGGAGTAAAAAAGAGTAAAATCGTAAATTTTATCAATTTTAAGTAAAATTATCGTATAAATTTTTATATTTAGAAAAAAGAGGAGAGACTACTCTTCCTCTTGTAAAGTTTTCCTACGAATTTTTACACGCAAGATACTAGTGCCGTCCATTTTTCGCACCTCATAGAAGAAATTCTCATCCTCTGTGCGGTCTCCCACAACAGGCAATCGACCGATTAGGTTAAATACATAGCCACCTATGGTAACTTGCTCAGTAGCTTCGTCAAATGTTATACCAAACATCTCTTCTATACTTTCAAGCTCGAACCTACCGCTAAATTCGTAAATATCATCATTTATTTTCTTATACTGCTCGCTGGCATCGTCATGCTCGTCATTCATATCGCCAAGGACTTCTTCCATGATATCTTCCATGGTTAAAATTCCCGAAGTCCCACCATACTCATCAACAACAAGCGCGGCTGATTTTTGCTCTTTGTTCATAAGCAGTATAACTTTGGATATGGAGAGGCTTTCCGGCACGATAAGAAATTCCCTAACTATACCGTCAAAATTTCTCTCCTTATCACCAAAGTGTATCTCAAGGATATCGCGGATATGTATCATACCAAGCACAACGTCTTTGCTTCCGTCTATATAAGGATAGCGGGTGTATTTTGAGTCAAAAACTATCTTTAAATTTTCCTCAAAGCCTCTTTGCTTATTTATGCAAACCATATCGCGACGAGGTGTCATTATCTCTTTTGCGACCGTGTCACTAAAGTCGACGGCATTTTTTATGATCTCGGTTTCAAAACTATCAAGAACTCCGCCTTTTAGACTCTCTCCGACTATGATCTTTATCTCCTCTTCAGAGTGCGCAAGGTCGTTTTCTTTAGCCGGTTTTATGCCTAAAATTTTAAGACCCAAGATGGCTAGAGCGTCAAATGTTTTAATCACAGGAGAAAATATAACCCAAAAAACATGAAGAGGTTTTGCTATCCTTAGCACCGATACTTCGGCTTTTGCTATAGCTATAGACTTTGGTATCAGCTCACCCACTACAACATGAAGTAGTGTGATGATAGTAAAAGCTATCGCAAAACCAACCGTGCTAATGAGCAAATCACTCATATCCAAATATTTTTTAAGCGGTCCCTCTATCACTCTAGCAACGGCAGGCTCACCGATCCAGCCAAGAGCCAGCGAGCTAAGTGTTATGCCAAGTTGCGTTGCGCTTAGATAGGTATCAAGCTGGTTTGACATATCAAAGGCAAGCTGAGCGTTTGGAGTTTTTTCTTTTATGAGCTCTTCAAGGCGAGTTTTGCGTATCTTGACAAGAGAAAATTCTGAAAGAACAAAGAAGGCATTTAATAAAATAAATACAACTGCGAGGAATATCATCAAAAGCGAACTGTCGCTACTGGGGTGCAATTATGATCCTTAATGGTTAAAATTTAAAAGCCACATTATAGCAAAAAGTATTTAAATTTCAAAAAATGGTGGCATAAAACCTCTCTTTTGTATTAAATTGCGTAAAACCGTGTATTTATAAAATTCCTCTAAATGCAGTTTTAGCATTTATGATGTCATTTGTGTCAGGATGCAAGGCTGCTTCTTTCCATCTAGCTTCACGTGAAGAGGTGATCTTATAGTGCTTTTTATTGCTAGTTTTTAAAGCCGCAACTCTTATCTCGTCTATAAATTTCTGACTTATTGCCCCTTGGGAGATAAATTCTCTAATCACACTATTTTGTCCATCTTCAAGTAGTTTCTTGCCATCCTTTAACGCTTTTGCGGCATACTCGCTATCAGCTCTAGCTCCAAGAGTTATAAAAAGCCCGACATTTTTACCTTTTATATTTTCTTGTATAAAACGTTTAAAATTCGTATCTATAGTGCCTTTATAGATATAATAACCAACCGCGATAAAATCAAAATCATCCAAATTTTTAGCTGCTTCGTCACTATAGCACACAGCCTTACAACCAAGCTCACCTGCTATAGCCTTGGCAACTTTCTTTGTGTTGCCGGTTAATGACGAATACACAACTATCTTTTTCATTAAAATATCCTCTTAGCTATCTTTACTATGATCACTTAAATTTATCTGCTTTCGTGCGGATACATTTCTTGCAAGCCTTTTATAACTTTTAAACCAAGGGTATCGTAAGCCGCGCCAAATCCTCTTACAAAACGCCCTTGTTTTAAACTAGCTTTTACGACATAAAAATCTTTCATGTTTTTTATATAAACAAATGCGCTTTCGTTTGGATTTTTTGCGGCTAACTTATCAAAATACTCATCTCTTTTTGCCTCGTCTTTTATAAAATCAACCTCGCATTTTATGCTTAGCCTAACTCTTGCTAAAATAGTCTTTGCAGTACTTTCATCTTCTAAAAATAGCAACGAAGCTTTATTTGGATTAGCTTTTAGTGAAGAGTAGTGCTCGGCAATAGAACTTAGACAAAGGTAAATTTCATCGCCCTCTCTTACAAAGGGGGCATACGAGCTCACGCACTGCCCTTTTGAGTTAAGGCTTGAGATGATGACGGTTTTTAGGCTATCTACAAATTTAAAAACGCTGTCTTGAATTTTATCGAGTGGTTTTTCGTTAATTTGCGCGTGCATATTTTTCTCCTATATTAAATTTATCTAGTTAATGATGATTTTGTAAGTTATATTATAGAGTAAAATAAGAAATTTAAGTGCAAATTTTTGCACTTAAATTTCTTTTAGAAGTTATTGTATCTTTTTGCTTCCGATATATGTAGCAAAAATTTCTCTTGTGCCGTCTTGTTTGAATAATACGATATCGTATTTATCAGGCTCGCTTCCTTGCTCCATACCTGGACTTTCTAGCGGCATTCCCGGCGCACTTATGCCTATAACGCCCTCTGGTTTTATCTCAAGTAGTTTTTTTATCTCTGCCGCAGGGACATGTCCCTCTACTACATATCCACTAATAATCGCCGTATGGCAGCTTGAAAGCTCGAGCGGAACGTTAAATTTTTTCTTTAGGGCAACCGTATCTTGCACCTTATACTCAATTGTCTCAAAACCGTCTTTTTGCATAACCGCTTCCCACTTAGAACAGCAACCGCAAGTAGGCGATTTATAAACCTCAAGCAAATTCGAACCAAAAGACGAAACCGCAACTAGCGACGCAATTGTCGCAACTTTAACTAAAAATTTCATTTTACTCCTTCATATTGTAAAATTTTAGTAAATTCTACAAAATAGTTTTAAATTTAAACCAAATAATATACCAAAACTCCTTTACCTGTTTTTTGATATAATTTGCCAAAAATTTTAAGGGAATTTATGTTTGTTTCATTTTTTAGATCCAAACAATGGTTGTTGTGGGCTTACGGTGGAGCAGCCTTTATCATCGCTTTACTTGTTTATCAAACACACCTAAACGTTGCCATAAACGAATGGTATAAAAATTTTTACGACATCATGCAAAATATCAAAGATCATACGATAGATGACTTTTGGCGAGAAATTTTTAACTTTATTTATATAGCCATGCCTTATGTTTTGACATATATGGTGATATCGTTTTTCGCAAGCCACTGGGTATTTCGCTGGAGAGAAGCGATGACTTTTGGCTATCTTAAATTTTGGCAAAAATGCGAATACGACGTCGAAGGCAGCTCGCAACGTATACAAGAAGACATTTATCGCTTCGCAAAGATAATGGAAAGTCTGGGTGTTGATGTGCTTCGCGCCATCATGACACTTGTTGCGTTTACACCAGTTCTTTGGGGGCTTAGCTCCAAGGTTGATCTACCATACATCAAAGACATACCCGGCTCACTTGTATGGATAGCACTTGGAGTAAGCATAGGAGGTCTTATCATATCTTGGTTTGTCGGCATCAAGCTTCCTCATCTTGAGTATAATAACCAAAAAGTAGAAGCCGCCTTTAGAAAAGAGCTTGTTTTTGCCGAAAACGACAAAGTTAATTACGCTAGATCAGAGACTATCGTCGAGCTTTTTACGGGGCTTAAATTTAACTACTACCGTTTGTTTTTGCATTATGGCTACTTTAATATCTGGCTTATTTCATTTTCACAAATTTTAGTTATAGTGCCATATATGATAATGGGAAGCGGGCTTTTTACGGGGATGATAACTCTTGGTATACTTGTGCAAGTTAGCAACGCATTTTCACAGGTGCGTAGCAGTTTTTCGGTATTTATATCAAACTGGACAACTATAACCGAACTTAGATCGATATACAAACGTCTAAAAGAATTTGAAGAAAACATCGGCTACAAATAAAAGGAGAACACGATGAGAAAAATTTTACTTACTTTATGTGCAGTTTTAACGCTTTTTACAGGCTGTTTTACAAGCTCTACAGGCGCTGGCACAGTTGGAACAGACCGAAAACAACTGCTTTTAATATCAGCTGCGGTTATGGACGAGAGTGCGGCGCAAGCTTACGTTAAAACCTTAAGCAGTGCAAAAACAAAAGGAACTTTAAACATAGACCCGGTTCTAACAAAACGTGTTCAAAATATCTCAAAAAGACTGATCGCCCAAACAGGCGTGTTTAGACAAGATGCGTTAAAATGGAACTGGCAAGCAAACGTCATAAACGAAGACACACTAAACGCATGGTGTATGCCTGGGGGTCGCATAGTGGTTTATAGCGGACTTATCACAAAACTAAGTCTAAATGACGCACAAATCGCAGCCGTAGTCGGACACGAGATAGCTCATGCCCTACGAGAACACAGTCGTGAGCAGGCAAGCCACGATCAACTTAAAAATATAGGAATTTTTGCCATATCGCAAGCCGCAGGACTTGGTGACGTTGGAGCACAAGCTCTAAATATCGCAACACAATACACTATAACACTACCTTTTTCTCGCTCTCACGAAACCGAAGCCGACCATATAGGCACGGAACTAATGGCAAGAGCCGGATATGATCCAAATGAAGCAGTTAAAGTCTGGGAAAAGATGAGCAAGGTAAGTGCTTCAGGAGGTGTGCCTGAAATTTTAAGCACTCACCCGTCAAACGAAAGTCGTATAAAAGACTTGCAAGAGATAGCCAAAAAACTAGAGCCTTTATATCTTGCAAGTAGTAAAAAATAAGCCAAAAGGCGGACTTTACCGCCTTACTCTTTATCTTTTTTGATATTAGACAAAAAGTCTTTAGCCGCCTTGTAAGCTCTATCTCCAAATTTCTTAGCCTCGGCTTTTATGTCCATTTGCTTTAGCTCTTCAAATTTCTCATTTGCCCTTTTCTCAAAGTCGGCTATCTTTTCGCCACTATCAAATTCGCTTTTAAATTTCTTACTTCGCTCGTTAAATTCGTTTTTAATATCGTTAAATTTCTCATTTGCCGCGTTTACAAGCGAGGTAATGCTTGGATTTGACTTGATCTCTTCGATACGGTTTCTTATCTCTTCGCTTGCTTGCTCACTCATGCGTTTAAGCCTTGCGAAATTTGTATCAAGTTCGGTATTTAAAATGTTATAAATTTCATTTTTAGCCGAACCGTCTGAAATATCGTCTATATGCCTAAGCATGGCGATAAAGTCCTCATCGATCTTATCAAGCTGCGCTAGTTCACTGTTTAGTTTTAGCTCATCAGGGGCAAATTTGGTTTCATCTTTTAGCTTTTCTATAGCTTTTAAAATTCCCTCCTTTGCGCCATTTACCGAGCCGTCAACCAACTCTTTTGAAAATATATGACCCTCGTTTGCGACTTCACAAGCTGCAACGATGATGGTTTTTGAAATTTCAAGCATTCTGTTTTTGCTAAATTCACCGCCCAATATAGCAACATAAGTCATATTTTTAGCTATTTGCAAGATGGTATCATTTACGTCCTCTGCTCTTTCTATCGTCGTTAAAAATGCACTTTGAGCGCTTTCTTTTAAAATTCCAAGCATTCTAGTTTCGCGGATTATCGCGTTATTTAATAAATTTAATATCTCTTCTTTGCCCTCAAAATCATTTTTAGCAACTACCTCTTCGGCAGTTTCAAAAGATAATTTCAAAGTATTTTTTATCTCTTCTTGTTTTAATTTTATAGCATTTAAAATTTCATCCCTTTTATCATAAAGTGCAAAAAGCTCATCTTCTTTATCGCCAACAAGAGCTTGATTTAGCCCTTCCATGGCATTTTTTAAATTTTTAGCGCTTGCTAAATTTTCCTCTTGCAAGCTTAACAAAACTTCACTCATCTTTGTTTGCAAAGCGTCTTTTAGCTCTCCGCTTTTAACCCCTTTAACGTCTTTGCAGTATTCAAAAGCAAGGGATTTCATACTTGTTAATAGCCCATCGCTGTCTTTATAAATTTTTAAATTACTTTTTAGTTTTTCGATCATTTTTTGCTCCTATAAAACAAATTTTGCACTATGTTTTAGTGCTGAAAATATCTCAAGTCTTTCCTCATCGCCAAAAACAAGAACATTTACGTTATAGCTTGCGTATTTTTTATCTTTGCTAAATTTAGAAAAAACGAGCTTGTGTTCCCTGTTGCCAACTATATCCAAAACTCTCTTTTTCACATCATCTTTTGCGTCAAATATAACCTTGTATTCCCAAAATACAGGATAACTTATGGTTGGTTTTTGATTATTAATGTCGCATATACTCGCCACTTTTACCTCCGCTCTTACTCTCAAGCACGATATCTGTTATTTGCATCGTTTTATCTATCGCCTTTATCATGTCATATATCGCAAGAAGTCCTATGCTAACACCGGTAAGTGCTTCCATCTCAACACCGGTTTTGCCGTTTATCTTCACGCTAACATATAATTTAAATGCATTTATGTCGCCAAGCTCTTCTATGTCACAGTCGATCCCGCTTATAAGCAGAGGATGACACATCGGTATAAGCTCACTTGTCTTTTTCGCACCCATTATAGCGGCGATAACGGCAGTTTGAAGCACCGGACCTTTTTTGCCGGTATTTTCTTTAACGGCGTCAAAAGCCTCTTTGCTCATTTTTATGACGCCGCTTGCTTTTGCTATCCTAAGAGTCGGCTCTTTTGGACTAACATCAACCATTTTTGGACGATTTTTCTCATCTAAATGTGTAAGCATTGTTATCCTTAATTTAGTTTTTGGAATTATAACAAAGAAAGTTAAAAAGAGGGTATAAAAGCAAAAGCCCCCTTGGGGGAAATGGGGGCTTAATTGCTACAAAAAGGAGGTTTTCTTATTCGGACAAGGAAATAATACTATCTTGGTCTAAATTTAAAAACAACTTATTGTTAATAAAACATAATATGTCCGATTTTACTTTTGAAATTTCCAATTTATCCATCGCATTCATGTTTGTAAATTTATCTCTTTAAATTTTCATCTAAAAATTTAAAGATGATATTTGAAATTTCATCCTGCACCCACTCGACTCCACCGTGATCCGCGCCCTTTATGATATAAAGCTTGCTTTGCACTCCTGCTTTTCGCAAAGCTTCATGCATGAGTTCTGACTGATTTGGCGACACACGCCTATCTTTATCTCCGACCATTATAAGAAAAGGCGGTGTGTTTTTATTTATATAAGTTATTGGATTAGCAGCGGTTGCGCGTTTGGGATATTGAAGTATACTGCCGCTGGTTCTTGAATTTGTAGCCATACCGTTTAGCCATATAGCCTCAGGTGCGCTGGCTGAGTAATGCTCTTCTTCAAGCTCTTTTTCATATCCGTATCCGATTTTATTAAGGTCAGATAAGCCGTATATATCAATAACCGCTTTAACATCATTTTTTGATCTAAATTTTCGCCATCTTCAAATTCTTTTAGTCCATTTGTAGTGCCGGTTATCGCGGCTAAATATCCACCCGCAGAGTTGCCCATAACAGCTATATGCTCCGGATCTATGCCAAAACGCTTGTGGTTCGCTCGTAAAAACCTAATAGCGCTTTTCACATCCATCAATGGCTTGGGAAATGTTACTTCTGGAGCAACGCGATACTCGATACTTGCCACAACATATCCTGCCTCGGCTAATGCCATACGGTTTTGTAAAAATTTAGATTTGCTTG
>NZ_LIWF01000003.1:0-182513 GCF_012978615.1 Campylobacter sp. RM9328
TTCTATAAATATTTGCTTACAAAGTACAAGGTTTTTATTAAAACAATATGTAATGTAAAATATAGATTTATAAAATAACATAAAAGCTATAATTTTTATAAATCCAATATTAACTTACGCTAAAAATTTACTTGCTATACTGATGATGGCTGTTTGTGATTTTAAGATATTTTGCGTTTTAAGTGAGTATTGGTTTTGAAGTTTTAAGCTCTCTTCCGGAGCAAATCCACCTTCTGGTCCTATAAGTAGTAGCTCGTTTGAGTATTTTTCTAGACTTTTGCCGTTAAAATTTATAGCTGCAACGTTTTGATAAACATCTAAAAATTCATCCAAGCTGTTATAAATTTCAAACTCCATTAGCGTTGATCTACCGCTTTGCTCGCAAGATAGGGCGCAAATATATTCTAAACGCTCAAAATCTATTTTAAAATTTGCTTGAGAAAATTTAGTATAAACAAAGATGAGTTTGCCAACACCTAGCTCATTTAAAAATGGCAATGCCTTTTCTATCGTTTTTGGATCTACGACAGCCCAAGCGATGCTAAAGTCATACACAACTTTAGGCACGCTACTTGTAAACACAAGCTCTAAAATAGCGCTTCTTCTGTCAAACTCTATGATCTCGTATAAATAATCCTTGCCGTCTTTTAAATTTCTAAAGCTTACCCTGTCGCCTTTGATATTTCTTCGCGCTTTTAGATGTAAAAAAGTTTCATTTACAACCTTTAGTTGTTCACATCCTGCGCGCTCATCGTATAAAAATTTCATTTAAAACCCCGCAAAGATCAAGATACTAATATCGGCTATGCCCTTAAAAAGCGCAAATCGTCTAAATTTGACCAAATTTCCCTCTCTTTGGTATCGTTTAAGGCGTTTGTAGCCTATGGCGCTTAATGCTATGAGTGCAAAAATACCAAGAACCATCTTTAAAACATGCAAATTTACGATGAAATTTAAAACACTTAAAAGCACAAGCCCCGTAAAAAATATCGCTGCCAAAAATGCGTGATAAATGGGTAAAAAGTAACGAATTCTAAGCGAATAGTTTTTATTATTTATGCCAAATTGCGTAAGAAAAAGATAGATGCAAACAAGTGATAGTAAAACATGCATAAAACCTTGATGAAGCGGCAAGGTGTATGCATAAAGCCCTAGTAAGTGTTCGTTCATGCTCTGCTCATTACTTACTTTGTGGGTTGTTTTGATTGCTTTCGATGGCAGGCTCTGGAGGCAAGGTCTCGTCTATAGTGACATTTGCGTCAAGTGCTGATATCGGCACATCGGTAGGCACGGTGTCGTTCTGTGTGGCAAATTCTACCTTCTTTTCTTCACAGCCACTAAGCCCAAACACCAAAAGTGCACAAAAGGCTAAAAATTTCATAAATTTCATCAAACATCCTTTGGATTTATGATCGGTTTTTTTAGTTTTATTTTCTCAAATAGCTCTTTATCTTCCCATTCTTCTATGATGGATGGCGAAAATACAATATCGTCTAAGCTTATATCGCCCATGCGCTCGTTATACGCGTCATCATAAAAGCACTGTGCATATCCTGTGTCGGTTTCGTGCACGATAACACTATGAAGTTTTACTTCGCGCTCTCCGTTGCTCATGACGGTGCTTTTTAAAAGCCTATCGATGATGACGAAAAATACCCTACAAAACTGCTCTGCTGATGGATTTACCGGTATGCTTATCCAGCGTTGCGAGTGCTTTTTAAGGTCGTTTTGATACTCTAGGTCATCTTTGTCGTATATCGTTGTGGCGTGATCGAAGCTGTCTATTATAGTTTTGATGTTTTGTTTCATGAGTCCAAAGTCATAAACCATGCCAGCGTTGTCTAAGAAATTTGAGCTAAGTAAAATTTCTGCTACATAGCTATGTCCGTGTATACTGGTTCTGCAACGTTTAGAGCTGCAAAATCTAACAATATGTGCATTTTCAAATTTAAACAGTTTTCGTATTATCATTAAACACCCTCTTTTTTATCCCAAATTCTTATATGTATGCGCTCTGAGTAGTTAAACCCATGCTTAATAGCAAAATTTGCCACCGCAAGAGCATTGCGTGATAGTTCATCTTGCTCAGCGCCCATGGGCATACACCAAACTTCGTTTTTATATATATTTAAAACTTGCAAAATTTGTTCCAAGTCATCACTTGTTGGCTTATGTAAAACAAACTTATAAAAGCTGTCTTTTGCGTTTTGGCATATTGACTTTATGGCGCTTTCGTTTATGCGCTTAGCTTTGCTTATACCACTGTTTGATAGTTTTATGCCAAGTGCAAAGTAGCAACTTCTATAAACTGGAAATTTATCAAAATCAATCTCTATCGTTGCGTTGGTTTCGAAATGAACTTCAAATTCTCGCCTCAAAAATTCACTTGTTAAATTTATAAAGTTCTCATCTTTATGATGTATAAGCGGTTCTCCGCCTGTCATGACGATGATAGGCTTAAATTTCAGATCCTTGCAGTATCTATCAACGATGGATAAAATTTCATCTTTACTAAATGTCTTAGCTTCAAAATGTCCGGTAAAAACAGCTCTTATCGTATCGCAACCGGTTAAAATTTCGCCTGTTTTTTGTGATTTGACTTTTACGTTAAAGCCCGCGCAGTTTAGGTTACAACCAAAAAATCTTAAAAATATCGCCAACCGCCCTTGAAATTTCCCTTCGCCTTGAATGCTCAAAAAGCTCTCGACAAGTCTAAGTC
Source organism: Campylobacter sp. RM9328 (assembly GCF_012978615.1). Classification (NCBI taxonomy): domain Bacteria; kingdom Pseudomonadati; phylum Campylobacterota; class Epsilonproteobacteria; order Campylobacterales; family Campylobacteraceae; genus Campylobacter; species Campylobacter sp. RM9328. The sequence goes on from NZ_LIWF01000003.1 coordinate 2,720, forward strand.
CACTCTGTGACATCAACCACCCGTTTGATAAAATGCGCGGCTTGAGGTTTCGTTTTGAGTTCCGACCGCCCATTTGTTTTTCTCTGGTTTGTTTTCTAAAACCTGTCTTAAAATTTCACTAGCGGCTACGATGTCGCCTTTGCTTACGGCATCTTTGATACTAAGCGCATCTTCAAAATAAAGACAAGGTATAAGTAGTCCCTCCGCGCTTAGGCGTATGCGGTTGCAACTCTCGCAAAAGTCGTGTTTGTGTGGGTCTATGATGCCAAATTTATAGCCGTCTTCTAGTTTGTAAATAGAGGCTGGGGAATTTGGTAGTTTTTCGTCTTTTGTGATTTTGTATTTTTCTGAGATGATGGCTAAAATTTCATCACTTTTTAGCCCTTTTAAGTCATCTTTGGCGTGAGTGTTTTCCATGTATTCGATGAAGCGAATTTGAGAGCCTCTAAATTTTGCAAACTCGAGCAAAGACACGAGCTCGTTATCGTTTATGCCTTTAAGCGCCACAGTGTTTAGCTTGACCTTTAATCCTGCGTCAAGAGCCGCTTCAAATCCCGCTAAAACTTCGTGTAAAATACCCTTTTGAGCGATAAATTTCGCCTTTTTTTCATCAAGTGTATCAAGCGACATGTTTATGCGTTTTAGCCCCACATCTTTTAATCTTTTGGCGTAGTGGCGTAGCATAAAGCCGTTTGTCGTAAGCGCAAGATCGATGTCTGGTTTATAGTCGCTTATCATTTTTATAAATACGTCTAAGTCCTTACGCACGAGCGGTTCGCCGCCTGTTATACGTATCTTTGTTACACCTTGGTCAATGGCGACTTTGACAAATAAAAATAGTTCTTCAAATGTTAATAAATTCTCTTTTGGCATCCAGCTAAACGGGGTTGTCGGCATGCAGTATCTGCAACGAAAGTTACATCTTTGAGTTACTGATATGCGTAAATAATCAACCGTTCTGCCATACTTATCAACTAGCATAGTTTTACCTTATAAAGCCATAAAATGCTTTTTAAATTTAATATCATCATTATAAACTAAAACTTTTAAACCAATATAAAACACAAAAGGTTGATTTTGCCGTTATTTGCGAGGCATTGCTTGGACTCAAAGACTAAAATTTATCCTACTTAGGCTAGTTGATGTAGTTTAAGCACAAATTCTACTCGCCCAACTCCAAGTCTTAGGTCCTTTGCTATCATCTCGATACTTTTGCCGGAGTTAAACATACGCACTATCTGCTCTTCTTCATTTTGCGCGCTTGGGGTGATCTTGCCTATATCGCGAGTGCGCTCTTCTAAGTTATACATCCTGTCTTTTTGTTCGCTTGCAAACTCGTCTATCACGCGCTCTATACTCTTTATCGCTTTTATGATCGGCACTATTTTTTCATTTAGATCGTTTTCAAGCTTTTTGCTAAGCTCTGATTTTAACTCTTCGTTGTCCTTTGTGTCGTCATCTTTAGAAAGAGGTAAATTTTCAATCTGCTTTTTGAGATTAAAATTTTCTTGCATAAGTCCTTCTATGGCTCTTTCGTAGCGAGTAAAGCGCCTATTGGCTTCATTTTCTTTTATTAGGATAAATGCTATTATGATAACTAAGACAACAACCAAGCCGCCGATGATGAAAAGATCCATTGTTTTCCTTTAAGAATTTGCCCTAAGCTCTCGTATCATAACACGCTCTCTTGATGTTACGTAAGCATCCCAGTCGCTAACGTCTTCTTCGTGCATATTTGTGATATAGGCGGTAGTTTTGTCAAGTGCATTTAGATACATCGCGATATTTCTTTTAGGAAATATCGGCATCAAAATTCTAGCGTAATACCGTCTTTTTGGCTCAAATTTCGGTTCACTTAGGCGTATATGTTCAAAGCCGATACCGTCTATCTTGGCGCTTTGAGCAAGGTCGATGTATTGCTTTTGTTCGTTTTTTATCACATCACTAAGCTCGTCTAATTTGCGGTGAAGCTCAACCAAAAGCGTTAGCATGACTTGGTCGCTCTCTTTTGTATCGCCACGCGACTTTACACGCTTTAGCCATGCTCCAAGCGGGTCTTCGTCGCTTGGGATTATGGAGTTAAATTCTTGCAAGAAGTCTATATTGCTAAGCTCATCAAGCTCAAATTTAATGTCTAGCGAAGCGGGTATTATGCGTATGTTGCTCATAGTGCACTCAATAAAACAAATACAAAAAACAAAATTCCAAGATAACCGTTTAGTGTGAAAAACGCACGATCTATCTTGCTAAAGTCTCGTCTTACGATACGATGTTCCATGAAAAGTATGACGCCGCTAACTACGATACCAAAAAATGCTAAAAATCCAAGCTGTGCCGCCCATGCAAAAAGTAGCCAAAGTAGTGTCGCAACGACGTGAAATATAGCCGAGATAAACATTGTGGCTTTTTCGCCATATACCGAAGGTATGCTAAAAAGTCCCATTTTTTGGTCAAATTCTATATCCTGAAGTGAGTAAAGTAGGTCAAACCCTGCAACCCAAAACACAACTCCAAGACACAAAAGCACGCTCCAAAGCGGTATCTCGCCGCTTACCGCAACCGCTCCGGCGATAGGCGCAAGACCAAGGCAAAGCCCTAAAACAAGATGAGCTAACTCGCTAAATCTCTTAAATAAAGAGTAACCGGCTAAAATTCCAAGTATTGGAAAACTAAGCCAAAATGCGAGTGAGTTTATAAAATAAGCCGTGATGATAAAAACAGCTGCATTCGCGATGATAAAAAGCTCTAAATTTCTTCTTCCTACTCTGCCGTCTACACTTGGGCGATTTGCTGTGCGAGGGTTGAGCTTGTCGATATCTTCGTCCTTATATCGGTTGTAAGCCATAGCGAAATTTCTAGCACTTACGGCACATAAAATTCCTAAAACTAAAAGCCCAAATCCAAACCAAACACTGTCGTTTGTTTGTTTGCTAGCGACAACCATCGCCGTAAATATAAAAGGTAGAGCGAAAACCGAGTGCTTAAATACGATTAGTTCGCCGATATCTTGTAAAATTTTTATAAATTTTTTCATTTATCTTCCATTGTTAAATTTTCTCATTTTACTCTCTTTTGCTTTAAATTTAAATTTATATTGTTATAATGAAGCCATTTTAGCGCGTAAGGCAGGAAAATGTTTCACCAACTAGCCCTCATCGGCACGACTGCAAGCGGCAAGAGTTCGCTAGCTATACAAATCGCTCGTAAATTTAACGGAGTTATCTTAAGTCTTGATTCGCTTGCTTTGTATAAACAAATCGACATTGCAAGTGCCAAACCTAGCAAGAGCGAGCTCGAGCTTGTAAAGCATTTTGGGGTCAATGAAATTTATGTAAATGAAGACTTTAGCGTCGGAATGTTTTTTAAAATTTATCAAAATGCCTTAAAGTGGGCGCAAGATAATGGCTGCCTTTTGATAATCACCGGCGGAAGCGGCTTTTACTTAAAGGCCATGCTTAGTGGTCTTACTCCCGATGTGCCAAAATGCGAAATTCCAAGTAATGAAGAAATTTATAGTTTAGCTAAGAAGATAGATGGTGATTTTGCTATGAAATTTAGTCAAAACGATAGTTATAGACTTGAAAAATGGTATCAAATTTATAAATTTAGCAATGAAATTCCAAGCATTTGGTTAAAGGAAAATACGGGTGAACCGCTCATAAAAGAGCTTGAGATATATGAAATTTTATGGCCAACCCAAGCAATAAGAGAGCGTATAAAAGAAAGAACACATCAGATGTTCAAACAAGGTTTGCTTGATGAGGCGAAATTTTTATTTGACACATACGGATATGAACAAAAAGCCCTTAAATCAATCGGTCTTAAAGAGTGCGCGCAGTATTTTAGGGGTGAAATTTCAAATGTCGCGGAGCTTGAAGAGCTGATAATGATACACACGACACAGCTTGCAAAACGCCAACGCACATTTAACCGCTCGCAGTTTGAAAAAGAATTTATCGGCGAACCTGACGCGGTTGAAGATGTGCTTATAAAACGTCTTGAAGGCTTAGTTTAAAATTTGAAGCTGTGCTTCGCATGAGCTTTTCCACGGGCTGTTGAAATTTGAACCAACGCACTCATTTAGATGCTCTCTTGCAAGATCATATCGCTTAAGTTTGATGTAGATTTCAGATATTAAATTTAATGCTCTAAGCCTATCTTGAGGCTCTAGCTTCATGTTTAAGATGTATTTTGCCTCATCAAGCGCTTCATTTATGCTATCTATCTTCAAAAGCGAAGTCGCATAAAGTAAATTTAGCTTTGGAGAAAAGACATTTATCTTAACTCTAGTTTGTAACTCAAGAGCCTTTTTGGCATAGACGGTAACCGTAGCATGGTTGTTTTTGCCAAAGGCGTATTCGCTAATTGCATTATATGCCTCGATGATTTTAAAGTCTTGCCCTCTAAGCTGTTCTATGGCGCTAAGCGTAGCTATGGCCTCTTCTATGCGGTTTAAATTTAACAGCGAGTAAAATCTATCAAAAAGCACCGGAGTGGGGTCTGAGTACTCAACTCCCGCACCAAGTCCCAAGGCTTCGTTTGCAACTTGAACGGTTTGCTCGTAATCTTTCATTTGGTATAAAATTTTACTCAAATTTACTAGCCACTCGACGCGGTCTTCTAGGTTTTCATCTTTTATGTGGGATTTTGAGAGATTAAGCGCGTCGTTGTATCTTGCTGTGCGGAAGTAGCACTCGTATAGTTTAAACTGAGGAAGTGAAATTTTATCGACATCGTAGTTTTCAAGTAAATTTATCACAATCTGACAGTCGTTGTTTATAAATCCAATCCTCGCAAGCTCGTATGCGGCGCGGTCGAGGTAGTTTGTGGCTTCGGTTAGGTTGAGGTCTCTGGCTTTTTGAGTGTAGCTAAGCACGTCGCGGTATTTTCGCTCGTTAAAATTTAGAGCCATTTCGCTTACAAGCGCCTTTTTACCGATATCAGAGCTGTCGTATTTGTCCATCAAGCTTCTATAATGCTCGTGAAGCTTGGTTGAGTTATTTTCTTTTAACTCAAAAAAGAGCGCATCAAGGGCTTGTGTGACTTCGGCAGAGTATTCGCCGTTGTATTTAAATTCACTCTCGTAGCGTTTTAAGTAAGCATAAGCTCTATTTACGTCATTTAGTTTGGCTAAATTTATGCCTATGTTTTTTAAAGCAACTTCATAAAATGGGCTATTGCGTTCGCTGTTGTCGGCTATGATCTCGTAAATTTTAGCCGCTACGTCAGGCATGTTTTTATCAACGAAAACCCCGGCTAAATTTATCGCTCGAGCAGGATCGTTCATGAAAAATTTTTCATTCGCATTTAAAATTTTAAGTATGAAATTCTTTGCGTCTTCAAATTTCTCTTTGTCTATGTTTGCGTCCACAAGAGATAGTGCCGCTCTGCTTGCGATATCGACATCGCCGGTGTTGTAAAGGACGTTTTCATAAAAGCTTATAGCCTCTTTTTGTCTGCTGTTTTTATAAAGATAATCAGCATAATCAAGCATGGTAAGTCTTGTGAATTTAGACCTTTCATGCTCGTTTATAAGTGTGTCAAGCATGTATTTAGCATCGCTTGCTATGCCGTCTTTTAAGTAGGCTCTAGCGATGATGTAAAGAACTTCGGGATAGTTTTCGTCAGCGGCAAATTTCCTCATCCATGCTCTTCCCTCGGCAACTAGCGAATTTGGAGTGGAGTCCTCAAATCTATCCTCTTTTTCAAAAATTTTATCAAGCGCGCGAAGTCTGTAGAGTAAAAATTCACTTGCAAAAAGGCTTTGCGGGTGTCTTTGTATGGCGATTTTAGTTTCTGCTACAACAACTGGATAGTTGCCGCTCTCGTAGGCTCGCTTTATGTTTATATAAAGGTCTATGTCGTTGCTATCCATGCCCTCTATCGGAGCCATGTTAAGGTCAAGCGCGCCGATGGATGGGCGCAAAAGCTCGCTAAAATCAGGAGCGAAATTTAGTCCGTTTGGTTTTAGCGGATCAAATTCTTTTAAGCTTTGATCGATGATGATACTAAAGTGTTTTGAGATGCTACTGCTCGAACTAAAGGCACGAGTGTCGTTATATAGTTCGCTTGAGATGTTTAGTAGTCTTGAGTTTGCCTTTGGCAAGATGATAACAAAGAGCTTGCCGTCTTGTTTTTTGTATTTTATATCCATAAGAGGCAAGATAGTGTCTTCTATCTGTGGCAAAACACCGTCGTTAAGCATGCAAACATAACGCTTGGTGTCATATGCTAAAAGTTGCTCAACGCACTCGAATTCCTCTTCGTCGCTAAGCTGAAGGACGCTATATGGCTTGCCGTTTTCGATACCGCTGTTTAGGCTAAGATTAAAAGCGTAGATAAAAATAGGAAAAAATAAAACCAAAAAAGCTTTTTTCATCTTAGTGTTACAGCCGCCTTGTTTTTAAATTTTACTTACTTTAACAAGCTTGAAGTTGTATCCGACAACTTCACTAACACCAACTAGTGCCACTGTTCCTTTTAGGTTTTTATCAAGCCTAAATTTGCGAGTTAAACTAAAGTCGTCGCTACTAACAGTTATCGTGTCGCCGTCTTTTATCTTGCTTGCCATGCTAAAAGTAGTAGTTCCTACTATCTCGTCGCTGCTATCGTTTTTATAAAGATAGATAACGCTTCCGTCAAAATTTAAAAGCTCTTTTAATTCGCTTAAATTTCCGTTTGTTTCATACTCTGTGGCTTGTGTATCGGCTAAGATAACATCTAAATTTAATATTTCTAAAAGCTCAAATATCATTTTTGCGTCGGGATTTGTAAAAAACGAACTGTCTATTATGACGTTTTTGGCATCTTTTAGCCATAGAACAAGCTCTTTTATCTCCTCTTCGCCGACATTACACTCCCCGCTTAAAAGTCCATCGTCAAGCTCGTCAAAATACTCCTTGTGCGCATTTGATACGTGTTTGCAAAGTAGGGCTAGAACGTAGCTTACAGAGCCTATTTCGCAACGTATTAAATTTTCGTTTCCAAGTAGCTCATCTTCAAAGCATGAGATGTATTTAAATTCACAGGTTTTAAGTTCGTTTGCCAATGCCGGATTTGAAAGACTTAGTAAATTTGCAAGACTTAATGTTTTTGCTTTTTTAAATTTATGAAATTTCATATTTGACCTTTTTGAGATTTATATATTTTATAAAATTTTCTTTTTAACTTCGTTTAAAATTAATCCCGCTCAAGTCTTTCGACTGCGTCTTTACTTGCCTTTTCGCGTTCATCGCCTGTTAATTCGCTAATTTTACCCTCTTTTACGAGTAAAATTCTATCCGCCATATCAAAATACGCATCATCATGGCTAATGGCAACTATACTTATGCCTTTTTGCTTTAAAAACGGCAAAATTTCATGGTAAAACACCCGCTTAAATATCGGATCTTGATCGGCCGCCCACTCATCAAGCACGAGTAAAGATCTTTTTTCAAGCAGTGCTATAAAAAGCCCAAGACGTTTTCTTTGCCCTTGAGATAGTGCCGTAGTGCTTAGCTTGTCATCTATAACTTTAACCTTTTTATCTATGCAAAGCATGCGTAAAAGCTCGTCCATCTCCTTTTTATCTGCAAATTCGTCCGTGTTTGAAAGTGTTTGGGAGAAGAGGTAGAAATTTGAAAGTATCGCACTTACGTTTGACTGATATGAGCGTAAATTTTGATCGTTTATGCCGACTTCATCAAGTAAAATTTCTCCATGCGTCGGAGCTAAAAGACCGCAAAGTATGTTTGAAAAGGTACTCTTTCCGCTGCCGTTTTTGCCGATGACAAATACCGTTTCACCACGTTTTATGCTTAAATTTACATCTTTAAGGCTGAAATTTTTATCAGGATAACTAAAGCCGACATTTTTAAATTCTATCTTTTTCCACTCCTTACCAAGCTCGTCATTAAAGTCAAATTTGTCCGAAGTGTATTGAGCTAAATTTAAATTTGAAATTTTATCCATGCTAACTTTTGCGCTAAGAGCCGTTGGGATAGAGCCTACCATTGCGATCAGTGAGCCACGCAAAAACAGTATCGTAAGGCTAACGGTAACTGCTGTTTGCAAACTCGCCCAGCCAAATCCTACGCATAAAAGCACACACATGCCAACCGCACCAAGAAGCATGACGTTTGTAAAATTGTCAGAAATTGCATGAAACACATCAGCCTTTACCATGCTTTTTCGTTTTTTGTCTGAAATTTCATTTAGTTCGTTAAAGCAAATTTTGGCTCTGCTTCGATTAAGAGTAAGTTCGGCGTGTCCTTCAACGGCGTCATTGTAGCTTTGTTGAAGCTCGTCGTCATTTTTTCTTGCTATAGAAAAATGATAGTGGATTTTTCTCATTAAAAATGCGCTAATGCCAAGAGCAAAACCAAGCCAGATAAATATAAATGTAAATAATTTTGGCGATATGTAAAACATATAAATTCCGGAAGCCATGATGAAAACAGACCCTTGGATAAGTCCCGGAGCGCTCATAAATGCAAACGAGATCGTCCTTATATCGCTGTTTAGACTTGCTATGAGTTTTGCTTTGCCGATGGTGTCTATTTGCGTGTTTGAAGTGTCTAATATCTGTTTAACAAGGCGCTTTCTTATCTCAAAAACAAGACCGTGGCCAAAGGTTGTAAGTGTGATATTTGCATAAACTGAAGAGAGAAAAAATAGCAATAAAAGCGATATAAACTGTACCGCTACTATCGCGTCAAAGCTTTGCGCTCCAAGTAGTCGTTCGTTGATAAAAGACAAAACTCCAATGCCAAGAGCGCTAAAAATAAGCGTTAGAAATACGATTTTCACGATAGATAGGATATTGTTTTTAATTAAGGATTTTATCATAAGCCGTCCAGAAAATTTTTTAAATTTTAGGCAAAAAAGATAAATTTAGTTTTAATTTTATATTGACAGCGAATTTTATAATATTACGATATAATTTTGCCAAAACAGCCACGACAAAGGACTATCTTGAAAGCTTCACTGATCTACATCGCAAGTTTTGTCATCATAGCATCGGGTTTAAAAGCTGCAGGAACGGTTGTTTTTCCATTTTTACTGGCGGTTTTTATAGCCATTGTTATTTCTCCTGCTATAAAAAAACTACAAGAGTTAAAACTGCCGCGAATTTTAGCTTTTATCCTAGTTATGGGTGTGATATTTTTTGCTTTAGGGTCTATAACAAACACTGTCGTAAAAACTTTAAACGGACTACTAGGATACATGCCGGAACTTCAGGCTAAATTTAAAATTTTAACTGATGAATACATTAAACTAGCCGTTAAATACGGCTTTGAGATAAATAGCGTCCTGCCTAGCGGGTTTGATCCAAATAGTATCTTCACAAGTGTTGGAGGCTTTTTAAAAAGCGGCACCCAAATCGCATCAAAAGCGTTTTTTATCTTTTTGCTTGTTACTTTCATGCTATTTGAAACTCAAATTTTTTATCAAAAAGTTGAGTATTTTGCTAGTAAAAATCCGCAAACAAATTTGATCGTAGATACTTTTATATCAAATTTAAAACGCTATCTTGCCATAAAGTCGATCGCCTCCGGGGCAACCGGTATAATTATCTGGTTGGGACTTGAATTTCTTGGTGTTCCTTATGCTTCGCTTTGGGGTATAGTGGCGTGTGTGTTAAATTTTATCCCGACGATAGGCTCGATAATAGCGGCATTTCCTGCGATACTGGTATCGCTTTTACTAAATGATATAAGCACCTGTTTGTGGGTTGCTACTCTTTATATTTGCGTAAATGTTGCGATAGGAAATTTTATAGAGCCTAAATTTCTAGGCAAGGGGCTTGGCATAAGCACTCTTGTGGTCTTGCTTAGCTTGCTTTTTTGGGGATTTTTGTTTGGAGTAGGCGGGATGTTTTTAGCTGTTCCTTTAACAATGAGCCTAAAAATCGCGCTTGATGCAAACCCAAGCACGAAATTTATAGCTGTTTTATTAAGCGATAAAGTTGAGTAGCTAGATCGCAGCCTTTGGTCTTGTGACCGCTTGCTCATAGCTAACCCCTGTATCTTCGCTCATAACATGTAAATTTTTAGTTCGTTTGATCTTTGCGTCATCTTTAAATAAAGCACGAACTCTATCCATGCCGGCATAAAAATCACGCATAAGCACAACACAGATATACTTACCAAAAAATGTCGGTTTAATGCAGCCGTTTTCTTCATATATGGCATTTACGAGTTTTAGTAAATTTAGCTCTACAAATAGATCTTTATGGATGTTTGCGCCATTGTTTTTATTGTATTTTGCGATGTCTACCGATCCGTCAAAAAGTTCTGTTAAAAATATATACTTTAAGCGCTCTTTTTTGGTAAATGCGCATTTTGCTATTACCGTGCTATTTTGCGCTTTGACCTTGCGACCGTAGTCAAGAAGGTTAAAAGCGTTTATAACAAGTTCTCCTTCTAAAAAGCTAAACGCACCGCTACCGATGCCGACGTATTCGTGATTTGAGCCGACGTATTCATCGCGCATATCGGCATTTTTTTGATTTGAAAACGCCCATGCGTTACTTTGGCGATATCCGCCTTTGGCAAATTCATCTACGATTATCTCGTAAAATTCGCGCTCATTGTCTACGTTTGAAACACCAAGCGAACGAGCGATATTATCGCGAGTTAGTTCTGATTTCATTAACGGGTAGAGCGTGATTTGTTCAGGTGCTATGGCTTTTGAAATTTTTATATCGTTTATTAACTGCTCTTTTGTTTGATTTGGTAGATTAAAGATAAGATCAAGGCTGATAACCGGTATCATACCAACGGCTTTTTCAAGTCTTTTTTGAACTTCAGCCGAGCTACCGAATTTCTCATATCTGCCGACTTTTTTTAGTATAGAGTCATCAAAACTTTGAACGCCAACGCTTAGACGGTCGATAAGTCCGTCAAATCTAGTAAGACTTTCAGGTGAGATGTGGTTTGGATCGCTTTCTGCCGATATATCCTCTATGTTAAAAAGCTCTTTTGCAAGGCGTAGTGTTTTTTCAAGTTCAGGCTCATTTATAAGCGTTGTTCCGCCACCTACATAAAGGGAGTTAAAGTCAAAACCGGCTGCTTTTACCTGACGCATCTCTTCGCGTAAATTTTCAAAGTAGTGTTTGGCTAGCTCTTGCTCGTAGTGGTATTTGTGAAACGAGCAGTATGGGCAAAAAGTATGGCAAAAGGGCACATGCGCATATAGCATGTATTTTTTGCCTTCTTTTGGAGTTTTTGTGTATTTTTGATTTTCGTCTAAGATTTTTATATTAAATTCATTATAAAGAGAGCGCTGTATAGATTTATGTGCATAATTTACCGCAAAACTCTCTACGGTATTTTTAAAAATCATGATTAGTTACCTTTAGTAAGTATTTTTTAAATAATTTGTTAGAATATCGAAATTTTAATTAAATTTAACTTTTATAAAAGAGCGATACGTGAATTTTACGGCATTTTAGCTTATAAATTTAAAGAGAAATTAAATCGCAACAAAATTATATTAAGCTATTAAAACAACCAAGGCAACAAAAAATTGCATTGCCGCCTTGGTTGTGGGGATTATTTTAAATTTTTAAAGCTCAGAGGAAGTTCTAAATTTAGTCCTTTTACAAGACGTATACACTCTTGTAGATCATCGATCGACTTGCTTACTACTCGCACCTCTTCACCTCGGATGCTAGCTGTTACTTTTAGCTTTGCATCTTTGATGGCTTTTGTGATCTTTTTGGAGTTTTCGCTGTCTAAAGTATCGTTTAGCTTTAAAATGGCCTTTATATTACCTCCGCCAGCACTTTCGCGTTTGCTCTCACTAAGCGCCACAGGCGGGATGTTGCGTTTGATAAGCTTTGAGATAACGATATCTTTTAAGGCGTCTATCTTGTTGTCACTTGAGCTTAAAAGGCTTACAAATTTCTCCTTTTCATTTAGCTCTATTTGGGCGGTTACACCCTTGAAATCATATCTGGCCGCAAGCTCTTTTTTTGATGTTTCAAGAGCGTTTTTAACCTCCATCATATCGACTGCACAACTTATGTCAAAACTATGTTCACTTGCCATTTTCGTCCTTTATGAATTCTTCAATGTTTTTAACTATTAAATTTATAAGCTTTTCTCTAGCTTCTAAACTAGCCCATGCTATGTGTGGAGTGATGATCAAATTCGAGCTATTTTTAATATTTAAAAGCGGATGGTTTGCACTCATAGGTTCACTTTCTAGCACATCGATACATGCTTTTAAATTTTTATCATCGATAGCTTTTGCAAGCGCTTCCTCATCAACTATCCCGCCTCTGCCAAAGTTGCATATAATCGCTCGCGGCTTCATTAGCTCAAGCTCTTTTTTGCCGATGATCGACTTGGTTTTTTCATTTAAAGGTGCATGAATGCTTACGATATCGCAAATTTTTAGAAGCTCTTTAAGCTCTAAGCGCTCAAATTCCGTGTTGTTGTTTGCTCCGCTTGTAGAGTAGTAAAAAACTTTAGCTCCAAAGGCTTGGGCTACTTTTGCTACGTTTTTGCCTATCTCTCCAAGACCGATTATGCCGAAATTTTTGCCAGAAAGTTCGCAAATAGCTCTATCTAAATTTGTAAAAATTTCACTTTTTACCCATTCGCCGCTTTTTACATAACCATCATAAAACTCGACTTCGTTTAAAAGAGCCAAAAGTGAAGCGAAAGTCTGTTGTGTAACGCTATTTGTAGAGTATCCTGCGACATTTTTAACAGGGATATTTTTCTCTTTTGCGTATCGCATATCTACATTATTTGTTCCGGTTGCGCTAACGCAGATTAGCTTTAAATTTGTAGCGTCCATGACCTCTTTTGTTATCAAGACTTTGTTGGTGATAACGATATCGGCATCCTTTAGTCTTTGTATGGCGTCGTCTTGTGCGGTTGTTTCATAACGCACAAATTCGCCAAATTTTTTAAATACATCTAAATTTATATCACTTCCAAGCGTTAAAGCGTCTAAACACACGATTTTCACGGCTACTCCTTTATAAAATGTCCTACGAATTTGGAGTAATTATCAAGGATTTCTTTGCCTTTTCGATATCCAAGAGCGCAACCCTCATACGCGAAAAATACCCCCGCTTGATAATTATCCCCGCGTTCATCTTTATTAAATTCGTAAAATTCTTGGTAAACGACGCGACTTGTGTCGTATTCGCCCTTGTTTTCAAAGCTTACTTCGCCGTTTGCTTCTATGATACTTACATTAGCTCCTTCTCGTCCAAAAACAGGCTTTTTGACACATTTTTTACCGGCTAGCGGCTCGTTTGAGGCCTCGAGTAAGAGCGGATGATTAGGATATAAATCCCATAAAATTTTAAGTATCCCTTTGCTTTGAAAAAGTAGTGTGTAGGCTGGATTTAGGATGATGGCCTTTTGGTTATTTAGGATGTTTGTTAGTATTAACGCAAGTTCGCCTTCGTTTATGGCGATATCTTCCCATGGGATAAGTTTAAACCAGTATTCGTAGTTTTCTTCGCCTTTAAAGATCCCGTTCTCATCACTAAATTCCACCTCGTCCACGTAGGCAAAATCAGTCGTAAATCCAGCTTCATTTGCCGCTGTTTGAAGGAGTTTTGTGGTATTTTCATCCTCGATATTTCCGGCTATCGTGCTAAATAAAATTTTCCAGCCCTCGTAGTATTTGTTAAAGTCGTTCGTATCTCCGCCAAGGACTACAAGGCGTTTGAAATTTTCTACAAGTGCCGCGTAAAGATCGTTAAACTGGGAATTCTCATCCATTTTATTAAATTTAAGCATAGCCCATTGGATGATCGCGGTTTCAAAGACTGCAGTCGGAGTATCGGCGTTAAATTCTATAAGCTTTATCGGTTTTCCGTCAAGCCCGCCGGCTAGGTCAAACCTGCCATATAAATGCCAGTGCACGTCGTTTTCCCAACTTTGTTTTATCGCGTCTATGAGGTTAAAAGGAATTCCCACTTCATGAAAGAGGTTGTTTTCGATGATGTGCTGTGCTGCGGCAATGAACATATCATAAAGTTCATTTGCTGCCTCGTAATACGCCCGGGCTTCATCGCTCGTAACGCCTACTACCTCATCTGCAACATAGGATGAATTATCGCTATTGGTATGCCACGCAAAACCGATTTGTTCCATAAATTCTTTATTTAAGGGTTTGATTTTTTTTAAATTTATCATATCAACCGCCTACGCTTTGACTTGAGCTTGAAGCTGCCTTCGAGCCGGAATTTGAGCCGAAAAATCCACTCTTAGTGCTTCCTTTGGCTCCGCTTGTGGCAGTGCTTTTGGCTTTGTTAAAGCTATCGGCACTTCTTGTGTATGTGCTTGGATTTTTATAAGCGGTTTGGCGTTGATTTTGGAAATTTTGGTTACCAAAGAGCTTGCTGCCGATCCAGCTACCTATGATAGCGCCTGCTGCAGAAGCAAGTATGGTCTCGCCTAAGCTTGCTCCCCCGCTACTTAGTTGCGCGTTAGGATTTGTTAAATTTGACGTTCCGGCTTCTATTTTTGCATTTTCTTCGGCAATTAATTTATCCATCTCTTCTTTGCTTAACACACGTTCCGTGCCGTCAAGTTGCTTTAAAACCACACGAGTTTCGCTGCTTGGATACTCTTCTAAAATTTTATACGCTCCGTTTGCAGTCTCTTCTATAATCACAAAGGCTCCGGTTTTTTGTGCTACCTCTTCGAGCGAGTCGCCTTGTTCGTTGCTTGTACATCCGGCAAGTCCGGCCATGACTATCGCACCAAAACCGCCGATAGCCGCGTAAGTTGCTATTTTTTTGATATGTTTCATTTTTCTCCGATCAATTCTTTTAATGTTTTATCTTTTCTAATCAAAATCACACCTTGTTTAAATTTAATAAATTTAGAGCGCCCTATGTGTTTTATGATCTTATTTTGAGCTTTTTTTTGCTTTTTTGGCTCAAATGAAAATTCTCGTAAAAATTCACTCAAGCTTATCCATTTTTGCTCGCTAATCTCCTCATCTACAACCGCTTCAACCGCTGTTTCTTCGCTTTTTACGTGCGTTAAAAACGGTCTTTCCATGGCTTTTAAAAAGACCATTAGCTTTTCGTCGCGCTCTTTGTAAATTTGTGAAATTTCATTTTTGCTTTCGATAAGCATTTGCTCTTTTTCTTTAAAGAGTCTATCTTTGTCGGCTTGTAGATTTAAATTTAATGCCTTAACTTCGTTTAGTTGCTCGATCAAATATCTAACAAATTCGCCGTTTTGCTTATTGGTTGTTTCATTGTGGCTTTGTCTTTTTTTGCTCGGTTTTTCGTCTTTTATGTCGGCGTCATCTAAAACGACAAATTTTTGCCCGTCTTTTTCGACAGACTTTAGCGAGCCACGGCGGATACGGTTATAAACCGCTTCTTTTGTGATACCTAAGACATTGGCCGCTTCATTAACAGGCAACTTTTGCATAAAAAATCCTGTATTGACTTAAAAATTTTTATGAGTAATTATAACAAATAAGGATAAAATAAGGGTTAAACCGACCAAGCTACGCCGGATCGGTTTAATGGGTTTTTAGAGTCTTGACTCGTAGCGTCTAAGCATGTAAAGGCGCTTAAGCATTTTCTTGCGAGCTGCAATCTTTTGCTTTTTGCGAATTTCAGTCATAGGCTCAAAGAAGCGTCTAGCTCTAACTTCAGTTACAACTAGGTTACGATCAACTTGCTTTTTGAACTTTCTGTAAGCTTCGTCAAAAGACTCGTTCGGATGTACCTTAATACCAGGCAACGTCCTCACCACCTTTCAATAAAAAATTAGAAATCGGATTATATCTGAAAAAATTTAAAAAAACAAATTTTTATATATAATTAACCTTATAAAGATATAATTTCACTAAATTATTTTTAAAATATTATAAATTTGTTGCAAAGGTTTTACTATGGGATGTGAAAAAAACTATACTTCAAGAAGGCATTTTGGTTTTGCCATTATCACCGCAATCGCTTTTGTGCTACCTTTTATTAAAATAAACGATAGTCATTTTTTCTTGCTTAGTTTTGATAAAAGCAAGCTTCATTTGCTATTTACGCAATTTGATATGCAAGAGCTTTATCTGATGCCGTTTTTGTTTATTATTTTATTTCTTTTTATATTTTTTCTAACAACTCTTGGAGGCCGTGTTTGGTGTGGTTGGAGCTGTCCTCAAACTATCTTTAGATCTGTTTATAGAGACCTGATACAAACTAAAATTTTAAAAATTTATAAAAATATAAAAGATAAACAAAAGCAGCAAGATGTAAGTGTCTTTAAAAGAGCTTTGAGTGTGATAATCTGGGCATGTTTATCTGTGCTTATCGCCTCAAATTTTTTGTGGTATTTTGTTCCGCCACAAGACTTTTTTGCTTATTTAAGTGACTGGACAAATCATAAGGTATTAGTAGGTTTTTTAGCCTGTATCACGCTTTGGCTTGTATTTGACGTTTGCTTTTTAAAAGAGAATTTTTGCGTATATGTTTGCCCGTATGCTAGGATACAATCAACAATGTTTGACAACGACACCATCCAAGTTCTTTATAACGAAGAGCGTGGAGGTAAAATTTATGATAAGGGCACAAGACTATGGAAGAAACCGCAGATAGAAGGTGCACAATGCACAGGCTGCGAGGCTTGTGTGAAAATTTGCCCCACACATATTGATATCAGAAAAGGTATGCAGCTTGAGTGTATCAACTGTCTTGAATGCTCCGATGCTTGCTCTAAAGTGATGGCTAAATTTAACTTTCCTTCGCTTATAGAGTGGACAAGTGAAAATGCGCAAAAAACACATCAAAAGGTCAAATATCTTCGTTTTAGAACGATCGCTTATGTGGCGATACTCTCCGTTGCTTCGGTAGTTTTGGTGTTAATGAGTGGCAAAAAAGAGCATATGCTCTTAAATATAAATAGAACAAGCGAGCTTTATAACATCACAAAAGATAAAAATGTAGAAAATTCATATACATTTTTATTTCAAAACACCGATAGCAAAAAACATACGTATTATTTTGACACAAATGACACAAATATCAAGATCGTGCGCCCAAGTGAGCCTATCGAGGTCAAGCCAAACCACAAACAGCGTGTTATCGTGATTTTAGGATCTAAAAATTTAAATTTAAATGACCAAAAAGATATGCCTATAACTATTAAGATAAATGCTTATGCGGTAGATGAAAAAGAGAAGATAAGCGTCGATAGGGAAACCGTTTTTGTCTATCCTAAAAAACAAAATTTAAACTAAAGGCAAGGCATGAATATCTCAAAAAAAGGTCAAAAACGCTACGACTCTATCATCGAGGCGGCACAAGAGCTATTTTTACAAAACGGCTATGAAAATACAAGCCTAAATCAGATAGTAACAAAAAGCGGTGGCTCACTTGCTAGCGTTTACAAATTTTTTGAAAATAAAGAAAAACTTTTTATGGCGATACTTAAGATAAAAATGGACGAGTTTAAGTGTGAACTAGATGCGCTTACCGTCTTAAAAGAGAGCAATGACCTGAGTGAATTTTTAAATGCATTCGGACTAGTGTATTTTGAAATTTTTTATAAACCAGAGAGCACAAAATTCTTTAGGATCGTTATAGCAGAAACATATAAAAGCAAGGATTTGGCACAGCTAACCGCGCAACTCATGACCGATGTTATTATAAAAACCATAGCGGACTTTTTAAGAAAACCAAATATCGCACCTTTGTTAAAATGCGGTGATGCGGAAGCTGTTGCGTTTAGTTTTTGCTCTTTGATCCGTGAGCCGTTTTTCTTTAGGACGCTTATACTTGGCGAAGAGCCGAAGCCAAAAACAAAAGAGGAAAAAATGCAGATAGTTGCAGGTATCGTGGATTCGTTTCTTAACGGTATTTGCAAATAATATTTATCATTCGTTTATCGAATTTATAGTAAAATTTCGCTTCTTTAGTAAAATGTAATTCAAATTACGAACAAAATAAAATAATAAAAATTTAAGGAGAAATTTCATGAGAAGGTATGGGGCTTTAGCCATTACTTTAGTCGTCATGATGACCTTTACGGGTTGTGATTTACTAAAAGCGTTTAATAAAAAAGAAGAGGGCAAAGCTGCTGCATCAGCCATGCAAAAGCCCCCTGCAAAAGTTGATGTCGTCGTAGCCAAAAAGGGTGATTTCCCGATGACATTTAACTATCCCGCAAGAATTCAAAGCGAGCAAGATGTTGTTATAACACCAAAGGTAGCAGGGACGCTTTTAAAACAAAATTTTAAAGCGGGAGATAGTGTCAAAGAGGGACAAATTTTATTTGTCATAGACCCCGACTTATATACGGCTGCTTATGAGGTTGCACAAGCAAATATCTTGCAAGCACAAGCTACGCTTAAAAACGCAAAAAGCGACATGGATAGGATAAAAAAACTTTTTGAACAAAAGGCGACAAGTCAGAAAGACTATGATAGCGCTGTCGCTGCGCTAGAGAGTGCAACTGCAAATTTGGCTAGTGCACAAGCAAACGCAAAAACAGCAAAGCTAAATCTTGAATATTCAAATGTAAAAGCACCTTTTAGCGGTGTGGTCGGTGAGAATTTAGTAGATATAGGCACTTATGTCGCAGTAGGAAGCACGCAGCTTGTTAGATTAACCAAGATCGATCCGATAGAGGCTAGATTTTATATTTCAGATATTGATAACCTAGATAGGATTAAAAATTTAAATTCCGCTAGCTGGGAGCAACTAAATGCCGAAGCGGTATTAAATTTAAACAATGAAAACTATGTAGGTAGGGTTAAATTTATAGATGCGACAGTAGATACTTCAACGGGCAATGTTTTAGCCAAAGCCGAATTTGAAAACAAGGACGGCAAACTACTTCCTGGCATGTTTGCTCGTATTCAGATGGATGGATTTATACAAAAAAATAGCTTCACTATACCTCAAGTAGCGATCCTTCAAGACACCGTTAGTCCGTATGTTTATTTAGTAAAAGACGGTAAAGTCGCAAAACAAAATATCAAAATCATATACCAAACAGTAACTGAAGCTTATGTTAGCGACGGCATAAACGAAGGTGACGTGATAATAACAAACAACTTTAAAAAGATAGGCGTGGGTGCACCTGTTGTGCCTGAAACTCAAGGTAAGGAGAACAAATAATGTTTTCTAGATTTTTTATAAATCGCCCTATATTTGCCGCTGTTGTTTCGATCATCATTGTTATTGGCGGACTTATGGCGATGAAAGGTCTTCCTATCGAGGAGTATCCAAAACTCACTCCGCCGCAAGTAACCGTTAGTGCTACTTATACGGGAGCAAATGCAGAGACTATCGCAAACACGGTTGCAACGTTGCTTGAGGACGAGATAAATGGTGTTGAGGGCATGATATATATGCAAAGCACTTCAAGCTCAAGTGGCTCAATGAGTATAAATGTATATTTTCAGATAGGCTATGACTCAAAACAAGCTACGATAGATGTTAATAACCGCGTTCAAGCAGCACTCTCTCGTCTGCCTGATGAGGTCCAAAGTACCGGCGTTATCGTGCGTGAAAGAAGTAGCTCGATACTTGAAGTTGTTGCCTTTACTTCAGATGACCCGAGTATGAGCAGGCTTGAACTATCAAACTACGTCTTGCTAAATATCGCCGATGAGATAAAGCGTGTTAAGGGCGTTGGTGACGTTAACGTTATCGGCAACCAAAACTACGCCATGAGGATTTGGTTAAAGCCTGATGAGCTATCTAAATTTAACCTAAGTGTTCCTGAGGTTTTAACTGCGGTTAGAACGCAAAATAGCCAATACGCAGCGGGTAAAATCGGCGAACAGCCTATGAAAGACGCCAAAAATCCTTATGTGTATACGATAAAAGCGGACGGTCGTTACTTTAGCGCGGAGCAGTTTGAAAACATTATCCTAAGATCAAATTCTGACGGCACACTGTTAAAGTTAAAAGACGTGGCAGATGTTGAGATAGGCTCAAGATCTTACTCGTTTAACGGCTTTTTAAATAACCAAGTAATGTCGCCTATGCTTATTTTCTTACAAAATGATGCAAACGCACTTGAGACGGCGCAGCTTGTTTCAAAACGCTTAGATGAACTCTCTGTTAGTTATCCTGCCGGTTTTAAGCATACAGTCTCATACGATACTACAAAATTTGTTGAAGTTTCTATAAAAGAGGTTGTTAAGACCTTTATAGAGGCGCTTGTTCTTGTTATTATTGTTATTTATTTCTTCTTAAAAAGTATCCGCGCCACCATCATACCGATGCTTGCCGTGCCGGTTTCTATCATAGGAACATTTGCCGGTTTTTATGCGATGGGATTTTCTATAAACCTTATCACGCTTTTTGCACTTATTCTTGCTATCGGTATCGTTGTAGATGATGCTATTATCGTTATAGAAAACGTTGAACGTATAATGCACGAAGATAAAGACATAAGCGTTAAAGACGCGACTATAAAAGCCATGGATGAGGTTGCTGCACCGGTTATATCTATCGTGCTAGTGCTTTCTGCAGTTTTTGTGCCGGTTGCGTTTATGGAGGGATTTGTTGGTGTTATCCAGCGTCAATTCGCCCTTACTCTTGTTGTTTCGGTCGCTCTTTCTGGCTTTGTGGCGCTTACTCTTACTCCTGCACTCGCGGCTATCATGCTTAAGCGCGGCGAGAGTGAGCCGTTTTGGATAGTTAAGAAATTTAACGATTTGTTTGACTGGAGCACAAATGTCTTTTCGGCAGGCGTTGCTAAAATTTTACGCCATGTCATACCAAGCCTTGCGGTAGTTGCTATTGTTATATTTGCAATGATAGAGCTATTTAAAGTAGTGCCAAGTAGCCTTGTGCCTTACGAGGATAAGGGCTATATGATGGCTATCTCTTCTTTACCTCCAGCTTCGGCTGCGCCTAGAACTATCAAAGAGGTAAATAAAATGAGCGAAATGCTTTTGGCTGATCCAAATATCGATCTAGTGACAGGTTTTGCTGGATACGACATGATAGCTGGCGCACTTCGTGAAAACTCTATGATCTTTTTTGTTAGAACAACTGACTGGAGTTTAAGGCAAACTCCTCAAAGTAGTATAAATGCGTTGATCGGTAAATACAACGGTGTATTTTGGCCTTCAAAAGAGAGCATGAGCTTTGTTGTAAACATACCTCCTATTACAGGCTTATCAATGACTGGTGGTTTTGAGATGTTTATACAAAACAGAAGCGGCAAGAGCTACAATGATATAGAAAAAGATGTTTTAGCGGTAGTTGCTAAGGCAAATGCTCGTCCTGAGCTAACAAGCGTAAGAACCACCCTTGAGACAAACTATCCGCAGTATGATATAAAGATAGACGACGAAAAGGCTTATCTGCTTGGCGTAAGTAAGTCTGATATATTTAACGCGCTTTCGGCGACTATGGGTTCATACTACATAAACGACTTTAATATGTTCGGTAAAACATACCGCGTATATGCACAAGCCAAAGAGAAATTTAGAAATTCTCCGGAAGATATGCGTGATATATTTGTTAAAAATTCAAAAGGTGAGATGGTATCTTTGGCAACAGTTGCCACACTAACAAGAAGCATGGGGCCAGACCTTGTTGATAGGTTTAATCTCTTTCCTGCAGCGAAGGTTATGGGTGATCCTGCCATCGGATATACTTCAGGTGAGGCGCTAAAAGCTATACAAGAGGTAGTTAAAGAGACCTTAAATGAAAACGAATATTCAATAGCATGGTCTGGCACGGCATATCAAGAGGTAAATTCAGCAGGCACCGGCACGCAAGCATTTATATTTGGTATGATATTTGTATTTTTGATACTTGCGGCGCAGTATGAAAGATGGCTGATCCCTCTTGCGGTTATTACCGCTGTTCCGTTTGCTGTATTTGGTTCGTTACTTGCTACATGGGCCAGGGGATTAACAAACGACGTGTATTTTGAGGTAGGCTTGTTGCTGCTCATCGGTCTTTCGGCAAAAAATGCGATCCTTATCGTGGAATTTGCTATGCAAGAGCGTGAAAACGGTAAAAGTATATTTGACGCAGCCGTTAGTGCGGCTAGACTACGTTTCCGTCCGATAGTTATGACATCTATCGCATTTACACTAGGAGTTTTTCCGATGGTTATATCAAGCGGGGCAGGTGCAGCATCTCGCCACAGTCTTGGCACCGGTGTTGTAGGCGGTATGATAGCGGCTACAACGATAGCGATATTTTTCGTTCCGCTCTTTTACTATCTACTAGAAAATTTAAACGCTAAATTTTGGAACAAAAACAAAATAATCAAGCGAGATGGAGGAGAGGTTAATGCGTAATATAGCTGTTTTGGTATTAGCACTTTTTATGGCAGGATGTTCTTTTCGTCCTGAAATGCCTCAGGTCGAGACGAAATTTGAGTATAGGTTTGAAACCAGTGATATAAACGATCTTTGGTGGCAAAATTTTAATGACCAAAATTTAAATTTACTCGTTGAAGAGTCGCTAAAACATAACATAGATTTAAAGCTCGCCTATATAAATTTACAAAGTGCGGCACTAACGCTTAAAAACTCTCGTACCGATCTTTTCCCTACTCTTGGCATAAACGGCGAAGCAAGTAAGGCTAGAACAAGCGGCGAGACATATAGCGGACAAGATAATGTTAAATACGATAGTTTCTCGCTAAGTGTGGTGCTTAATTATGAAGTTGATCTTTGGGGCAGGGTAAGAAATTCTATAGCTTCATCGGACGCACTTTTGCAAGCAAGTAGATATGACTATGATAACGCAAGGCTTACTATAGCTTCAAACGTCGTGCAAAATTACTTTACGCTTGTGTCTTTAAAGATGAAAGAGGATATTTTAAAAGAGACTTTAAAAAGCTATAAAGACACGATGGAGTATCGTAAAAAACAGCTTGAAGTTGGAACTATTACGCAAATTATATATTTGCAAAGCGTGGCTGCCATGCAAAGTGCACAAATCAACCTGACAAATGTTCAAAATTCTATGCTTAGCGCCTCAAATGCCTTGGCTATACTTTCTGGAAAAAGTAACGATGAAATTTTAAGAGATATCATCGCGACAAGCGACACCTTGCCAACTCCTCCGCAAATTAGTGCGGATATAAGCTCTGACGTGCTTCTTAGAAGAAGCGATATCGCAAGTGCTTATGAGAGCCTAAAAAGCTCAAATGCCCTTGTAGGAGTGGCTAAGGCGGCTTATTTTCCGACTTTATCATTAACCGGGATTTTTGGATTTAGCTCGGATGAGCTTGATAGGCTTTTTGTTCAAAATGCCAACACGTGGTCACTAGCCGGCTCACTTGCCCAAAGTGTATTTGACTATGGCAGACGCGCAAACAATGTCGAACTAGCAGAACTTTCACAAAGTGCAAATGCTCTAAAATACGAGCAGGCTATAAAAGCGGCATTGGGCGAAGTCAGGGTTGCCTTGCATAATCGCAAAAGTGCAGCCGAAGTATATGATGAAACCCAGGCTTTACTAAACTCACAAAGTAAAATTTACGACCTTGCACGCGCTCAATACGAGACAGGCTATGCCGATCATCTGACCTTGCTTGACTCTCAAAGAAATCTCTTAAGCACTAGGCTAGTTGCTGTAGATGCGGCTTTGACTTTAAACAACAGCGTAGTTGAAATTTATAAAAGTTTCGGCGGTGGATTTAAAGTAGAGCAAAATCAAACAAAATAATTATAGGGCTTTTGCCCTTTAATTATTGATCTTCGTTAATAAATTTTTCAGTATTTTTGGCTAATATCAGGATTAAAATTTAAGGAGGGTTTCATGTGTAAAATTTGGAATTTTATATTTTCTTGGGGATTTTTCGTGTTTGCTTTGGTACTTGGCGTTGCATTATGGTTTGCGATCGATTACGCTGAGGCATATAGGCTTGAGTCCGCATTGGTTGATTGGGGTATGATAGCTATGATGGCTTGCGTGTTTGGTATCGTATTTTATGCGATTATTGCGGTATTTGCGATACCTTTAAAGGGTCGCTGCAAGTGCTCGGCTAACTAAAAACTACTACTTGGCATAAAGCAAATTTGGTTTTATGCCTCTTAAATTTCATCTGCTAGATTTACAAATCCATTCTATTTTATTTTAAAATTCGTTTTTATCGGCTTTAAATTTGAACACTATTTTCTCATAAATTCATAAATTTTGTTTTATTTTACTAAATATTTAATTTACAGATAAGTTATGTTTATGTAAAATTAGCTTCCCAAAAGTTATTAATAATAATAATCAAAATTTAATTTAAAGGAGTTATGGATGAAATTTAGACCAGATCTAAAAATTTCATTAGTTGCTGCACTTTTTACAAGTGTTACTTTTGGCGCACAAGAAGTTGCTTTAAGTGGCGTAGAAGTAACTGCCACGGGCGGTGCGCAAGAGATAGATGCGGCAAAGGTAAATGTTAGAAATGCTGCACTTATAAATGATGTTATGCGTGATATGCCTGGCGTTTATATAGGCGGAACAAACTCACTTAATCAAAAAATTTATATTAGAGGTATAAATGACCGCGGTTTAAATATCACTATCGACGGGGCTCGTCAAAAAGGAAATGCATTTCATCATGCTGCTGACTTATACATAGATCCAGATATCATAAGAAGTGTTAATGTTGGCCTTGGAGTAAATTCTGTTGTCGGTACTTCAGGCGCGCTTGGCGGTTCTGTAGCATTTAAAACTGCAGACGCTAGTGACTTGTTAGAAGATGGAGAGGTTTTTGGAGGAAAGATAAAAAGCGGATACGCAAGCAATAATAAAGAGTGGCAAGAAAGCTTGACTTTATATGCAAAAGCATTTGAGTCACTTGAGCTTTTGGGCTACGTAGGACATAGGGGGTATGGCAGAGGCGAGAGTGGTAAAGGCGAAAAACTTGGCGGAAATAACGCTGATAATACAAACTACTTGTTCAAAGTCGGATATAACATAGCTGATTATAGTAAGATCACTTTTAGTGCCGAACGTATGCAGATGAAGGGTGATTTTCCGCTAAGAGCCGAGTGGGGAACTACAGATGATAGTTCACTGGTGGATACGAAATACTGGCGTGATACATATACGGCAAATTTCAATCTAAACCCAAATGACTATGTCGATCTTGACTTAAATGCTTATCATACAAAACACGAAGCTAAGTCATCAGTAAATGCCGGAGTAAAAACTTACGGTGCAAAAGCTATAAATAAAACAAAATTTGAGACAGGATATATCGGACATACATTAGTTTACGGTACAGAAATTTATCAAAGTAAAAGTTATAATAAAAACGACACTTCCAACACTCCTGACGACAAAGCTACAAGCTTGTCGGTGTTCTTAGAAGACCAGCTTAGAACAGGCGGATTTACATTAACGCCTGGTATTAGATATGATAACTATAAGCTTAATACGATGGGTGGCACCCAGGGCATCGCAGGAAGGGCAAACTACTCATGGCACGAGTGGTCTCCAGCTGTAAATTTAGACTATCAATTTGACATGGGTCTTGGGGTTTATGCTAGTTGGGCAAGGGTATTTAGAGGACCTGATCCGATAGAGGCGATACGCATAAGTAGTACAAATAGCATTAACTTTACGACAAACGGCGACTTAGACCCTGAAACTGGTGACGTGTATGAGGTTGGCACAAGATATCAAACTCAACTTAGCGATAGTCAAAGTCTAAGCATTATAGCGAAATATTTTTATAACGATTATGACAATCTTATAGTAGAAATGGGAAAAGCAGGCTCTATACAAGTTGACAGAGTTAATGGTGGACGCGCAGTCGTAAAAGGCGGAGAGCTAGCCTTAAGATATAACATATCAAATTTAAGCTTATCGGCTAGTTACTCACGCGCAAGAACTGAGTATAAAGATAAAAATTCAAATGCCGGATATGGTGGTGTCCTAGCTTATAGTGATGCAGGCGATAAATACACCTTTAACGCAGAATACGCCATTGCCCCCATCGATACTTTAATAGGCTACAACCTTATAGCTTTTGATAGGATAACGGCTAAAAACGGTAGCGGAAGTGAATTTAAAAAACCGGGCTATGCCGTGAGTGACATATATGCCACTTGGTCGCCTAGCTCTGGAAAATACAAAGGACTTGAGGTAAATTTCGGTGTTTATAATCTTTTTGATAAAACATATTGGTCGCACTCTCAAAGAAGTGCAGGCTCTATGAGTTGTCCAAGAGGTCGAACTTGCCCTCCTACGCCATTAGCTCCAGGCAACATAGACTGGGAACCTGGAAGAAATATAAAAGCCAGCGTATCTTATAAATTTTAATTAAAAAGGGGTAAATTTACTCCCTTTTATTTCTTGATAGCACATTTAATATCAAAATAATTCCTTGTGATTTATATTATATTTTGTAAATTTAAAGTAAAATCAATAAGCAAATTCATCACACGATATCAAATTTATAGATGAGAGCAAGGAGTAAAAATGAAATTAGACACGCTTATAGTAAAAGGCATAAATGCCAAAGACAACCCTTATCAGTCGGTAGTTCCGCCGATATTTTTAGCCACCAGTTTTGTTCAAAATGGTCTTGATGACTTTCAAAAGTATGGGTATTCGCGAGGAGCAAATCCAACCAGAAATGCATTCGAAGAGCTTTTTGCCAAGATAGAAGGCTCAAGGTATTGCCTAGCCACCGCTTCCGGTATGGCAGCGACAACCCTTGCTTTTAGTTTGTTTAAAACCGGTGATAAAATTTTACTTAACAACAACACTTATGGCGGAACATATCGTTATGCCGATACTATTTTTAAAAACCAAGGACTTAAATACGAGCTAGTTGATGATTTTAACACGCTAAATGAGGATGAAATTTCATCCGACGTAAAAGCTATCTTTATAGAAACTCCATCAAATCCTTTGTTGCGTGTCACGGATATTAAGCGTATCGTAAATATCGCGCATAAAAAGGGCATTATGGTTATAGCAGACAATACCTTTTTAACGCCGTATTATCAGCATTTGCTTGAGCTTGGAGTTGATGTTGTGGTGTATTCTGCTACAAAATACATCGGCGGGCATGCCGATGTTATCGCTGGTATTGTTACGACAAATAGCGATGAACTAGCAGCTAAGCTTGATCTGCTTAGAAATAGCTTTGGCTCGATGTTATCCCCTGTCGACTCATACTATCTTATAAAGGGGCTTAAGACTTTAAGCGTAAGGTTTGATCGTCAAACGCAAAACACTCATAAGATAATCGAGTTTTTAAGCAAAGAGGAGGCTGTTAGCGCCGTGCACTATGCGGGTTCGTATTCTAAATTTGAAAAAGAGGCACAAGAAGGCCAAGCTACCGGCATAGGGGCGCTTATATCATTTGAGATAGATCCAAAATACGACTGCAATAAATTTGTCAAATCACTTAGAATTTTTGACCTTGCCGTAAGTCTTGGCGGAGTTGAGAGCCTTGTTTGCCATCCAGCCTCTATGACTCACGATAGCTATCCAAAAGAGCTACAAGAAAAGATCGGTATCAAACAAAATTTACTTCGTATGGCTGTCGGTGTTGAAAACTCAGATGACTTGATGGCTGATTTAAAACAGGCTTTTACAAAAGCTAAAATTTGATAAATTTCATAGTTTTGGGCTAAATTTAGCCCAAAACGCTTTGTTTTTCGCGATTAAGCACTTCTATGCAAATTGCATTTTATAAAATTACGGTATTAAAATTTAATTTATTTAAAGAAATTTTGGATATAATCCACATCTTACGTAAAAGCGTAAAATCACACAGTAAGGATTAGCATGCCAAAGATGAAAACCGTTCGCGGTGCTGCTAAGCGTTTTAAAGTAGGCAAAAATAAAATCAAGCGCGGCTCTGCTTTTAGAAGCCACATCTTGACTAAAAAGTCTGCCGGACGCAAAAGAGACCTTCGTCAGCCACAATACGTGGATAGCACAAATGTCCCTGCAGTAAAAAGAATGCTAGGCGTATAAGCCAAGCATAGTTTAAGTTTTTGACAAAAGTCATTCAAACTCCCCTAAAATTAAAATTTATAGGGAAAGATCCATATAATGGACGCCAATTTGTGAAAGGATAAATATGGCAAGAGTAAAAACGGGCGTAGTTAGAAGAAGACGCCATAAGAAAGTTTTAAAACTTGCACGTGGTTTTTATAGTGCAAGACATAAACATTTTAGAAAAGCTAAAGAACAACTTGAAAGAAGTTTAGTATACGCTTATCGTGATCGTCGCCAGAAAAAACGTGACTTCCGCCGTCTGTGGATAGTTCGTATAAATGCTGCTTGCAGACTAAACGACATAAGCTACTCAAGATTTATGAACGGTCTTAAAAAGGCTAACATAGAGCTTGATAGAAAAATTTTAGCTGATCTAGCTATGAATGACGCGGACGCATTTGCGGCGCTTGCAAGATCTGCAAAAGACGCTTTAAAATAATTATTAAGCCCCATTTGGGGCTTTTTAAATTTCAATACTCACATCAAAACAGTGTTTAACATTTCCTTTAAAATATATCTTCTCATTTTCTAGTCTTAGTTGTAGTTCCTCGCCGCTTTTAGGATATACGCTTAAAATTTTATTTGCATGTAAATTAAAAACCGCACCGTAAAAGCATGCCGCCATACCGGTTCCGCAAGCTAGCGTCTCATCTTCAACGCCACGTTCATATGTTCTTACTTTTAGCGATCCGTTTTCAAATTTGGCGAAATTTATATTTGCATTATATTTGTGTCGCAGATGTTTTGCTAAATTTAGGTCAAATTTATCCAAATTTTGTGTAAAATGCACCAAATGTGGCACTCCCGTATCGTAAAAAAACCACTCTTTATCAAATTCGTTTATACTATCTTTGCTTAGGATTTTAGGGCTTGTTAATTCGACTTCAACGCTATTTTCATCCACATCTCCGGTTATTAGCCCGGCACCGGTTAGAAGCTTGGAGCTTTTGTTTATAAGAGCGTTTTTATAAGCGTATAAAAATGCCGCTCTTGAGCCGTTGCCGCACATATTTGCACTACTTCCGTCAGAGTTGTAAAACTCCCATCTTATACCATCGTCATACGGCAAGATAACTATCAGTCCATCGGCTCCTATGCCGTTTTGTCTGTCGCAAATTTTTACAGCAAAGTCGCTTCTATCTGCCTTTAAAAACGTATGAAAGATCACAAAATCATTGCCACTTGCATTGTATTTGCTAACCAACATTTGCTTTACCTTTTAGATCGTTTAAGAATTTATTTACACTTGCCTCTAGATTTAACAAGTCTGAGCTATTGTCTATAATAAAATTTGCCATTTTTCGTTTTTCTTCGATGTCTATTTGCAGATTTACACGTGATTTTGCCGCTTTGCTATCAAGCTCGTTTCTTTTCATTACTCTTTTTATAAGCTCTTCTTTTGAAGCATAAACGACTACTACTTTTTCAAAACACTCATAAACGCCCTTGCGCTCAAAATAAAGCGGTATATCAACGAAATAAAAAATATTTTTATCTTCTAAAATTTCACACTTGGCATAAATTTCATCTCGTATCTTTGGATGTAAGAGCTCTTCAAGCCATGATAATTTGTCTTTATCTGCAAATACGATCTCGCCCAGTTTTTTTCTATCTACTTTGCCGTTTTTAACAACATCTTTAAATTTTATAGAAATTTCATCAGCCAAACTTTGTAAGACTTCGTGCGCTATTTCATCAGCGTCTATCACGCTATATCCGTGTAGTTTTAGTAGTGTGCAAACCGTGCTTTTGCCAGATCCTATCGAGCCTGTTACAACGATGCCTTTTTTAAATTTACGCATTTTTGACCTTTATTTTACTACGATTTTAGCAAATTTTGGCTAAAATCAGCCAAAATTTAAGGGGGCGAAAATGATAACATATAAAGACGCTGGTGTTGATATTGATGCAGGAAATGAGTTTGTCAATGCGATAAAACCTCATGTTAAATCAACCTTTACTCCGTTGGTTTTGGGTGGTATCGGCTCATTTTCAGGAGCTATCAAACTACCAAGCGGCTATAAAAATCCTGCCATTTTAGGCGCAACCGATGGTGTTGGCACAAAGCTTAGGCTTGCCATAGATGCAAATCGCCTTGATAAAGTAGGTGAGGATCTAGTCGCAATGTGCGTAAACGACCTGATATGCAACTTTGCTACGCCGTTGTTTTTTCTTGATTATTACGCTACGGCAAAGCTTGATATAAATTCAGCCGAAGTCGTAGTTAAGGGTATTGCAGAAGGTTGCAAGAAGGCAAGTTGTGCTTTAATAGGCGGCGAAACGGCAGAGATGCCCTCAATGTATGAAAAAGGTGATTTTGACCTGGCCGGATTTGCTGTTGGCATGGCTGAGATAGACGAGATAGATAGAGCAAAATTTGTAAAAAAAGGCGATAAGCTTTTAGCGCTTAGCTCAAGTGGGCTTCACTCAAACGGTTACTCATTGGCAAGAAAAGTAGTTGAAAGCAAAGGGTTAAAATTTGACGATAAATTGGGAGATAAAAATTTAATCGACCTTTTACTGGAGCCAACTAGAATTTATGTGCCTGAATTTTTAAAACTAAAAGATAAACTAAACGCTCTAGCTCACATCACAGGCGGTGGTTTGGTTGAAAATTTACCTCGTGTTTTCCCTGTAGGACTTGGTGCAAAGATAAATGTAGACGCTATCAAGCGACCTGAAATTTACTCGATATTTGATGGAGTTGTAGAACAAGCAGAGCTTTATCGCACATTTAATATGGGCGTAGGCATGGTGCTTGTAGTAGGCCCTGAAAATGTGAAATTTATACTTGAGGATTCTGACGCTTATGAGATAGGCGAAGTCGTAGAAGGTAGCGGCGTAGAGCTTATCTAAATTTAAAATATCTTGCTTTGAAAATAATCAAAGCAAGATAAAGTTTTATTTTATTTTGATGTAATTTTCCGCTTTATACTCTTTTTTAGCATTATAGTCCTCTAGCAGTTTAACCACTATCGGACTAAGTAATAAAACAGCTATAAGGTTTGGCAGTACCATAAGACCGTTAAAGAGGTCAGAAAGCTCCCAAACGAGTTTTATTTTTAGCAGGCTTCCTAAAAATACAAAAGCAACTACTAGTACTTGCAAAAATTTAACACCTTTTTTGCCAAAAAGATATCTGACGTTTATCTCTGCAAAATAATACCAACCAAGTATCGTTGTAAATGCGAAGAAAAATAGGCAAACCGCAACAAACGAATACCCGATAGTATGTCCTAGAAGATGTGATGAAAATGCCTCTTGAACAAGGGTTATACCGCTAAATACCGGCTGACCGTTTTCAAATGCTACGACGTTTGAGCTAAGCACTACAAAGACGGTGATGTTAAGTACGATAAATGTATCTACAAAAACCGACATGATACCTAAAACACCTTGCTCGACAGGATGTTTTACTTTAGCGGCTGCATGCGCGTGAGGAGTTGAGCCCATACCAGCTTCGTTACTAAACAAACCTCTTGCTATGCCGTATCTCATGGCAGTTGCGATACTAGCACCGATAGCGCCGCCCCAAGCGGCAGAAGGGTTAAACGCTGCTTCAAATATTATGCTTACAACTGATGGAATTTCTTTAAAATTTACGCAAACTATAAGTAGACCGACGATAACATATATGATAGCCATTACAGGAACCACCTTTTCCGCAACTCTTGCGATGGCCTTAACTCCGCCTATAAAAACTACCGCACAAACTATGGCTAAAACTAAGCCTATCGCCCATTGAGGGATACCAAAAGCCCCCGAAAAGCCATCTGATATAGAGTTAGCTTGAACCATATTTCCCATAAAACCAAGTGCTAAAATAATAGCCACCGCAAAAAATCCTGCTAAAACTTTACCAAGTTTTCCGCCGATACCTTTTGAGATGTAAAATGCCGGACCGCCTATGGTGTGATCGCTATCGTCTTTTGTTTTATAAACTTGTGCCAGACAAATTTCGGCAAAATTTGTAGCCATGCCTAAAAACGCCGCGCACCACATCCAAAATATCGCACCTGGTCCGCCCATTACAAGTGCGGTTGAAGCGCCAACCAAGTTGCCGGTGCCAACTTGTGCGGCCACTGCTGTTGCTACTGACTGAAACGAACTCATACCGTCTTTGCCGGCTGCTTCGCCGTGTAAAGAGAAGTTTCCAAAAAGGCGATTCCACCCATCTTTAAACTTAAAAATCTGAACAAATTTTAGTCTAAATGTGAAAAAGAGACCGGTTCCGCATAGGAGGGTTATTAAAAAATAAGGCCCCCAAACAAAGGAATTTACCTTGCTAACGAGTTCTGTGAATAGTTCCAAAACAACATCCTTTCATGATATAGATTTTAAAGTGTATTTAAAAAAAAATTAAAATTTTATAAAAATTAAATTTTTTAATATAAAATTACAATACAACCTTACTTTTTGTTATAAAATAAATTTCAAATACCCTGTTTGTCGCATTCTCTATATAAATTTAAGCTAAAATTTATATTAAAATATCACAAATAAAGTCACAAAAAATGCTATATTTATCTTTGTTTTATCTTAGCTAGCCACTCGCTAAGAGTTTTTTCAAAACCGATCCCGTCACTTTTATAAAATTTAAGTGGTTTTGTAAGGTAGTTTTGTTCGACCCAGCCCCCAAAATCATGTGGATAAAGGTAGTTCTTTACCTCGGGGGCAGTGTTGATTATGTATTTTGGTATTTGAAGTTTTTCTTCGCTTTTTACGTAACTAAGAGCCGAATTTATCGCTACATAGCTTGAATTTGACTTTGGTGAATGCGCTAGATAAACGGCACATTGTGCAAGGATTATGCGGGCTTCGGGATAGCCGATTTTGCTTACGGCATTTAGGGTGCTGACAGCTAAATTTAAGGCGTTTGGATTGGCGTTGCCGATATCTTCGCTAGCAAGTATAACCATACGTCTAGCGATAAAATCCGCACTCTCTCCAGCGTCAATCAACCTTGCTAGATAATAAATGGCGGCATTTTCGTCGCTACCTCTAAGGCTTTTTATGAGCGCACTTGCTAAATGATAGTGTGTGTCATCCTCGCTGATACCCTCTGAAACGGCATTTGCCCTAAGTGTTTTTAGGTTATCCAAGGTTATATTTATGTCTATGCTAAGCGCAAATTCGAGTAAATTTAATAAGCTTCTAGCGTCGCCTCCGCTGCTTTTAAACAAATACTCTTTTGCTTCTTTGTCTATATTAAATTTCACCTCTTCTTGCACACGCTTTAATAATTTGTCAAAGTCTTTTGAGCTTAATGGCTTAAACTCAAAAAGCATAGAACGACTTCTGATGCCTGAACTTAGTGTGAAGAACGGATTTTCAGTGCTTGCACCAATAATTATAGCACGGTAATTTTCCATCGGGATCAAAAGCGCTTCTTGTTGTGTTTTGCTTAGCCGATGAATCTCATCGATAAAAAACAGCGGCTTAACTAACGCGTTTTCATAGTTTTTTAAAATTTTACGAAATTCATCTATTTTTAAATTACCGCCGTCAAATTCATAAAAGTCGTATTTCATAAGACTTGCAACAGCTCTGGCAAAGCTTGTTTTACCACATCCCGCAAGCCCGTAAAACATACTATGGGGGATCTTTTCGTTTTCTATAAATTTTTTAAAAACCCTAACGATATCTTCTTGACCGCAGATCTCATCAAGGGTTTTTGGGCGAAATTTAAGGGCAAACATCGAATTTATTGACATCCCTCACACTCAACAGAGCGATCGGCTACGTTATTTACCTTTTCGCTATCAGGTGATTCTGAGCGAAGGTAGTAGGTTGATTTTAGTCCAAGCTCCCATGCGAGTGTGTAAATTTCACTTAAATATCCGCCACTTGCCTTATCAAGGCTCATAAAGATATTTAGGCTTTGACCCTGGTCGATCCACTTTTGACGAACAGCTCCGGCTTTTATAAGAACTCTTTGATCAAGCTCGTAAGCAGGCGTGTAGTACTGCCAAGTATCAGGACTTAAATTTGGCACAACATTTGGTATCATACCGCTTAGATTATGCTCAAACCATTTTCTCTTATATACAGGCTCGATAGTTTGTGTAGTGCCTACAAGTATGCTTATGCTTGAGGTAGGGGCGATTGCCATTAGATAGCCGTTGCGCATACCGTCGGTTTTAACTTTTTGGCGAAGCTTGTCCCAGTCGCAGCTTCCATCATCAAACAAGCCTCCGCGATTTACCAAGGCTTTTGCATTTTCGTTTGCAACATCGATAGGCATTATGCCTTTGCTCCATTTTGAGCCCTCAAAAGTTGGATACTTGCCTTTTTCAACAGCTAAATTTGAGCTTGTATATATTGTGTGGTAGCTTATGTTTTCCATTACACTATCTATAAGTGCTAAATGCTCGTAACTTCCCCATTTTACGCCTTTTTGTGCTATCATTTGAGCTTCGCCCATTACACCAAGCCCTATAGATCTACTGCTTAAATTTGTGTATTTTACTTTTTTGTGTGGGTAGAAATTTAGATCGATTACGTTATCAAGCATCCTAACTGCTATCGGAACTACTCTTGATATATCTTCAGGCGTATTTATCTTGCTTAAATTTACGCTTGCTAGGTTACAAACTGCTGTTTTGCCTTCGGTTGCCTCTTTTTCTACGATAAAGATTTCTTTACCTTTTAGGCTATCAAGCGCACTAAGTTTCTTAGCTTTTTTTGTTATGCCGCTATCTACCGTAACATCGTCTTCTTCGTCAAATAGTTCTACTTCGCCATCTGTATAGATGATTTTGATCTTATAGTAGTTTGGCTCGGTGTTTTGAAAAATTTCAGTACATAAATTTGAGCTTCTAATTATGCCTTCGTGGTCGTTTGGATTAGCTTTGTTTGCATTGTCTTTAAACGCTAAAAACGGCATGCCTGTCTCAAAATAGCTAGTTAGTATCTTTTTCCAAAGATCTTTTGCTAGCATGGTATTTTTTTGGATATTTTCGTTGTTTTCATACTCTAGGTATTTTTTCTCAAACTCATCTCCGTAAAGCTCGCAAAGATCGCTCACATCAGCCGGGTCAAAAAGTGTCCATTTGCCGTTTTCTTGCACTCTTTTCATAAAGAGATCATTTATCCAAAGCGCAGGGAAAATTTCATGCGCCCTGCGTCTTTCTTCGCCCGAGTTTTTACGAAGGTCTAAAAAGTCGCTAACATCCATGTGCCAAGGCTCGATATAAACGGCGATAGCGCCTTTTCTAGTGCCTAGCTGATCGACTGCAACGGCTATATCGTTGGTTATCTTTAAGAAAGGTATGATACCTCCTGCTGCATTTTTATGCCCATCTATGCTACCGCCCATAGCGCGAACCTTACTCCAGTCCCAGCCGATACCTCCGCCAAATTTAGAAAGAAGAGCCATCTCTTTATAGCTATCAAAAATTCCCTCGATATTATCGGGAGTAGAGCCGATGTAGCATGAGCTTAGTTGGTGACGCTGTGTTCTTGCGTTTGATAGAGTAGGGGTTGCTAGCATAACCTCAAATTTACTTATCAGGTCGTAAAATTTCTTAGCCCAGCCTTGGCAGTCAAGTTCGTTTTGGGCAAGAAACATCGCTATGGCCATAAACATTTGCTGTGGAAGCTCTATAGGTTTTCCTTGCTTATCTTTTATCAAGTATCTGTCGTAAAGTGTTTTTATGCCAAGATATGCAAATTGCAAATCACGCTGCGGTTTTATGTAGTCATTTAGATCATCAAGGTCGTATTTTTCTTTTAATCCGGGCACTATACGACCGGCTTTTTCACCCTTTTCAAAATACTCCCTTAAGTGGCTATATCCATTATATCCTGTTACTTTATGGTATAGATCGTATAAAAATAATCTAGCAGCGACGAATGTCCAGTTTGGACGGTCGATATCTATCTTGTCTACGGCGGTTTTTATAAGCGTTTGTTGGATCTCTTCAGTTGTTATCATATCTCTAAACTGAATTTTTGCATCTACTTCGAGTTCGCTAAGGCTTACGTTATCAAGTCCGACCACCGCTTCACTCGTGTATTTTTTGATCTTACTTATATCTAACTCTTCCGTTCTTCCGTTGCGTTTTATTACTTTCATATTCTCTCTTTTGGGTGTATTTAAAAAATGGATTTTATCTTATGCTTGTTTTTAAACAGCTTAGGACGATTTTAGTCGCTTTTTATGGTGCTTTGCGCGTGAAATTTGTATTTAAAAATTTTATTACTTTTAAAAAATTTGCATTTGTATGAAGGAAATTCCGCTTGAAAATCAAGCGGAAATATATCATATCGGCATTACGCGAATATTTGTGCTTAGTTTTTCTTGTAGAACGTTTTCTATAGCGTAAAGTGTGCCACCTGCACCACTAGCACAGCCTGAACATGCGCCAAGATAACGGATGTAAATATCTATGTTACCCTCTGGTGTTTTTTGTATATCAATAACCTCAAGATCCCCGCCGTCCATCATAAGCATAGGGCGAATTTCGCTATCCATTATGCCCTCAACGGCTTTTAGCTGACCCACAACACTTAGTTCATCAAAATTTAATTGATCGCCTAAAGCTTTTGCGTTAGCTTGCTTTTTAAGACGCTCTTGCTCCATCTCGGCTCTTGTGTCGCGTAAGATGTCGGTTAGGTAGTATTCACGTTTTTCGTGTCCGCCTGGTTTTATGCATGACTTACAAAATGCCCCGGCCTTTGTGTATTGAGTGATCTCTTCAACTGTTTTAAGATCGTTTAGTTTTATAACTTCTTTAATCGTTCCAAGACTAACTCTAGCGCATTCGCAAACGATGATCTCATCTTCAAAATGATCAGGATCGACACCTTTGTAGCTAGCCGCGGCAGCCTTGATAACATCATATGCCATAACCGAGCAGTGCATCTTTTGAGGTGGCACGGCAGGAGTTTCAGGTGTATCGCGCATAGCTTTTTCTACATCTATATTTGTTATTTTTACCGCTTCATCTACGGTTTTACCGATACAAAGTTCAGCCATTGTGTCAGAGCTAGCTATCGCTGTGCCACAACCAAAGCTTTTAAATTTAGCATCTATAATAGTATCTGTTGCTTCATCTACAAGCCAATAAAGACGAACCGCATCGCCGCAACTTTCCGCACCAAAGTCGGCTACGATAAGTTTTGCGCCACGCTCTTTTGCTTCATTTTCGGTTATCTCGCCCATAAATTTTGGATTATTCATTCTGTCTTGGACGACTTGAGAGTATTCATCCCAGATCGAACCGCCTATTAAACTATCTTTTGCCATATTATTCCTTTTTTTGACACACTTGGCGTCTTTTTTTAAATTTATTTAAATTTATAGTCCGCTTACGTGACCTTCTGGGGTGTAAGCAAATGTGCTTGAAATTCCTCTTAGTCTTTCTACGGCTTTTTTGATCTGCTCGATCGCATAATCTATCTCTTCTTCGGTATTAAAACGTGAAAGAGATAAGCGAAGCGCAGTGTGAGCAAGTTCTTTATCCGCTCCGATAGCTTCCATTATCGGGTTGCTTTCAAGTGTTTCGCTAGCGCAAGCAGAGCCTGTTGACGCAGCGATGCCGGCGCGGTTTAAGTCCCAAAGCATAGCTTCTCCTTCTACGCCTTTTATAGAGGCGAGGATGGTGTTTGGCACTCTGTTTTCACGTCTTCCGACAACGCTCACATCAGGCAGGCTTAAAAGCGCATCCTCAAGTTTATCGCGTAATCTTTTTACGTGAGAGTTTTCAAAACTCATAAATTTATTAGCGAGTTCAAGTGCTTTACCCATACCTACGATACCTGCAACATCAAGAGTTCCGCTTCTGCGACCGCCCATGTGTTCTCCGCCGTGAAGTAGACTGCTAAGAGCTTGGCTATCTTTTATATAAAGTCCGCCAACACCTTTTGGACCGTGAAATTTATGAGCAGAAAAACTCATGAAATCAACATCAAGATCACGAACATTTATAGGAATTTTGCCAAACGCCTGAACAGCGTCTGTGTGGAAAAGTGCGCCGTATTCGTGTGCGACCGAAGCTAATTCTTTTATAGGAAATATCATGCCAGTTTCGTTGTTTGCATACATTACCGAAACCAAAGCCACATCTTCGCCCATAACTTCACGAAGTTGATCAGGCGTTATGATGCCTTCTTTGTTTACATCAACGATGGTGATTTGGACACCAAATTGTTTTAAAAACTCACAGGTCATGCGGATAGCAGGATGTTCGACCGCGGTTGTTACTACTCTTTTACGTTCACCATTGGCTATCTTGTCAAAATATATCCCTTTTATAACCCAGTTATTACTCTCTGTCGCACATGAAGTTACGATGATATCATCGCTGTCTTTTGCGTTTATCCCAACATATAGCTGATCTAGTGCATTGCGAAGTGCAGGGTGTGTTTCTGAGCCAAATTTATGTAAGGAATTTGGGTTGCCGTATTTTTCGCAAAAAAACGGTTTCATCGCCTCAAAAGCTTCGGGATCAACCATCGTAGTTGCGTTATTATCTAAGTAAACTCTCAAATTTTTGCCTTTAATTAGGATAGAAATTATCCTTTTTATTTTTGATGGAATATTATAGCAAATTTCATTAATTTTTGTTTAAATT
The DNA here is from genome assembly GCF_012978615.1 of Campylobacter sp. RM9328. Classification (NCBI taxonomy): domain Bacteria; kingdom Pseudomonadati; phylum Campylobacterota; class Epsilonproteobacteria; order Campylobacterales; family Campylobacteraceae; genus Campylobacter; species Campylobacter sp. RM9328. Next base: position 41,216 of record NZ_LIWF01000003.1, read on the forward strand.
TTGTATCTAGCTTTTTCAATTTAACAGCAATTATGATATTAAATTTATATTGAAATTCTTTATCAATATGTGATATATTCGGTGTCGTAGAGATGACTAGGATAAAAGAGGTAAATTTACTCCTAATATTAATTATTTTTTTAAGAAAAGTCCCAAAAATTATATGCGATATAATTTAAAATTTAAATAGCATAATATTAATGTAGAAGAAATTATGTGAAATTTGATTTTTTAATTTTTTTTTAGTATAATCACGCCTTGCTTAAACTAGAAAGACAATATCACAAAAGATAATCAAAGGAAAAATTATGAAAAAAGAGATACATCCAGAGTATGTAGAATGCACCGTGACTTGCGCTTGTGGTAACACTTTTAAGACAAAGTCAAACAAAAGTGAGATCAGAATAGACATTTGCAGTGAGTGCCATCCGTTTTTTACAGGCAGTGAAAAGATCGTAGATAGCGCTGGCCGCGTTGAGAAATTCAAGAAAAAATACGCTTTAAACTAAGCCTTGCTTTACTTTGTTCCTACTCCGATAGGAAATTTAGAAGACATCTCGCTTCGTGCGCTTAGCATCTTGCGCAGTTGCGAGATAGTCGTATGTGAAGATACAAGAGTAAGTAAATCTCTTGTTAGACTGCTTAATGAACGCTTTGACGCACACATCAATATACAAAATTTTATCCCACTTCATACGCACAACGAAAGCGAGTTTTTTGCAAATTTAACTCGCGAATTTTTTGATAAAAATATCGCATATATGAGCGATGCAGGGATGCCAGGCATTAGCGATCCAGGGGTTAGCCTTATAAGATACGCGCAAAATCACAACATAGGCTATGAGGTGTTAAGTGGTGCAAATGCTGCACTTTTAAGTGTTGTTGCCAGCGGACTTTGCGAGAAAGAATTTGTGTTTTTGGGTTTTTTACCAAACACGGGTAAGGAGCGAACTCAAGCCATACAAAATGCCCTAAATTTAGCTTATCCATGCGTTATATATGAAAGTCCTAAACGAATTTTATCTCTTGTAAATGATATCGCAAAGCTTGAGCCTGAGCGAGAAATTTTTGCTATAAAAGAAGCAACTAAAAAATTTGAAACCAAATTTAAAAGTAGTGCTATAAAAATGTCTGAAATTTTAGAGAGATCAAACTTAAACGGCGAGTGGTGTGTTGTTGTCTCGCAAAGCGATAATCCAAGTTTTGAAACCATAAGCATAAGCGATATAAACGCCCTTGATATCGCTCCAAAAGCAAAAGCTAAACTACTAAGTAAAATAACCGGACAAGAGGTTAAGAAAATATACAACGAGCTTACAAAATAAGTTTTCTTTTACTTGATTTTAGGTATTATCAAGCCCATGATAATATATGGAAAACAACTATTTTTACATGTTTTAGAAAAACATCCGAAGTTAATCAACGAGATATATCTCTCAAAAGAGTGTGACGCAAAACTTTTTTCACGTATCTGCAAGGTCGGTAAAAAAATAATTCGTGTTGATAACCAAAAAGCGCAGTCTTTGGCTCACGGAGGAAACCATCAAGGCTTTTTGGCTAGTGTTAATGAATACGAATTTGCCGATATAAACGAACTTAAAAAGTTAAATTTCGTAGTCGTGCTTTATGGTATCAGCGATGTTGGCAATATCGGTGCTATAGCAAGAACGGCTTATGCGTTAGGCTGCGAGGCGATTATTGTTGTTGCTAAAAATATTAACATGGAAGGTGTTTTGCGTTCAAGTAGCGGAGCGGCATATGAGATACCTATCGCGCTAGTTGATGATGGACTTAGTTTGTTAAATGAATTAAAGCAGCGCGGATTTACTCTGTATGCTACCGCAAGTAACGGCAAAAATGTTCATGAGGCAAAATTTAAAGAAAAACGTGCGCTTATCATGGGTAGCGAGGGCGAAGGCATACCGCAAAAAGCTGTTGCAAAATGCGATGAGTGTATAGGCATAAAACTAAAAGAGGATTGGGACTCGTTAAATGTAAGTGCCGCCTTTGCGATAATCTGTGATAGGATGATAAATGAATGAACTTGAGAGCATAAAAGAGATCGGGATAAAAGAAGTTGCGAGAAAGACGCATATTGAGCCAATTTTTTTACAATACATAGTTGATAAAAATTTTGAAAAATTGGTGCGTTTAAATGCAAGAGGTTATATTAAAATTTTGCAACGCGAGTATAATCTTGAGCTTAGTTTGTGGCTTGAAGAGTATGAGGCATTTTTAAACGAACACAAGCCTCAAAATGTAAATTCTATAAAAATCAACCCTAAAATTCCAGCCTATACCTCAGACACCACTTCTGCTAGAAAGTCGCGAGGCTCGTTTTCATGGTTGGCTTGGCTTGTTATTTTGTTTGCTCTTGGTGGCGGGGTTTATTATTTTGAAGCTTATAAATACCTAGAAAATTTGCCAAGTCTTTTTGAGGATGAAAATCGAAGTGCGGTTTATTCTGATTCTAGTATAGTAAATGAGGTCAAGCAAAACATTAAAGAGGCAAATATAACGATAACCAAAACACAGTTTCCGCAAGATGAAAATTTGACAAAAGAAAAAGAAGCCGTAGAGAGCAACGTAGCTAAACTAGCACCAAAGATCGAGCAAAACGCAAGCACGATCGTTATAAATATAGAGCAAAATTTAGATCAAAACGTAGGCACTCAAAGCTCTGCGCTTGAGAGATTAACTACAAGCATAACTGAACCAAAAGACAAAAACGTCACCGCCCCTACAGCTGTTATCGTGCCAAAACAACGCGTTTGGATAGGAGTCATAAATCTTGAAAATGACCAAAAAATATCCAGAGACTCAAGCGAAAATTTAACGATAGATCTAAGTAAAAGACAGCTTATAGTTTGTGGCAACGGTCAGTTAGAGCTAAAAGTAGGTGACAAAATAAGTAAATTTGCTCCCGGTAAGGCAGTCAGGCTTTTGGTTGAAAACGGAGAGATAAAACCTATAACTTATGATGAATTTATCATGTTAAACAAAGGTAAAACGTGGTGAAATTTCTTACTTTTTTGCTATGTTTTGTCTGTTTTTCAGAAGCAGATGTTGCTAAAAGCGTAGTTGCTTTAAGTATAAACGAGCAAAAAGCAAGTGAAATTTCCACTAAAAATTTCATAAACGCAAACGGCGCTATTAACGTGGTGGCCATCACAAACGAACTAAAGTCGAAAAATATTTTTGATGCAAGGTCATTTTCGTCTTCAAGCTTAAATTTGGACTTTTTTACCGAGGATGAAATTTCTGCGACACTGTTTATAAAGGCTTTAAATTTTAGTATAAATTCGATGGGTGGTATCGTAGCAAATATCAATAAATTTGCAAATTCAAACGGTCTTACTTACGGAGTTACGGTTGTAAAACGAGATGGTATAGACCCGGTTTTGCTTGATGAAAATTTAAAGTTAAGCGGATTTAAGACCTTAGGTTTTGATAGAAAAGACGGTGCTTTGCTTGTTTTGCTAAATGGTAAAAATTTAAACATCCCTGCCGGAATAGCGCAAATAAATGAAAACAACGAGCTTATTTTGGAACGATTAAGTTCGGCATTCTTTTTAAATACAAATGGCGCAAATTCAGTAAGTATCACATCTTTAGCGCCAAATAGATGGATGCCAGATATTAGAATTTATGATAAAAATTTAGTTCAAATTTTGCATTTTCAAGAGTATGCCATAGCGCAAAAATACGAAATAACCCTGCCGAGTAATGCTAGTTATATGCTTTTGGGTGATAGCGTAGATATAAGTAATATCAAAAAAGAGATAGTTATTAAATTTATAAAATAGGGGAAATTTATGTTTGACGAGATTCGTTTTAACACGATAGAGAGACTGCCAAATTATATCTTTGCTGAAGTAAATGCTATAAAAATGGCGGCACGTAGAGCCGGAGAGGATATCATAGACTTCTCGATGGGAAACCCCGAAGGTCGCACACCGCAACATATCGTAGATAAACTTTGCGAGAGTGCGCAAAAAGATAAAACGCACGGGTATTCGGCGAGTGCGGGAATTTATAAGCTTCGTCTAGCTATATGTAATTGGTATAAAAGAAAATACGATGTTAACCTTGACCCCGAAACAGAAGCCGTCGCTGTTATGGGCTCAAAAGAGGGCTTTGTTCATCTTGCTCAAGCCGTTGTAAATCCAGGCGATGTTGCCGTAGTTCCTGATCCTGCTTATCCGATACATACGCAGGCGTTTTTGTTTGCAGGTGGAAGTGTTGCTAAAATGCCACTTCATTATAATGACAAATTTGAACTTGACGAAAATAAATTTTTTGAAAATTTAGAACACACTATATACTCGAGCTCTCCAAGACCAAAGTATGTTGTTGTAAATTTCCCTCATAACCCAACGACCGTAACCGTGCAAAAGAGCTTTTATGAGCGCCTGGTTGCGATGTCTAAGAAGGAGAGATTTTATATCATTTCAGATATCGCCTATGCGGATCTAAGTTTTGACGGATATAAAGCGCCTAGTATTTTTGAAGTAGATGGCGCAAAAGACGTGGCGGTAGAGTGCTATACTCTTTCAAAAAGCTATAATATGGCTGGCTGGAGGGTCGGCTTCATGTGTGGCAATAAACGCCTCTGTGCCGCTCTTAAAAAGATAAAATCATGGGTTGACTATGGTATGTTTACACCTATCCAGGTAGCCGCAACAGTAGCGCTTGATGGCGATCAGGGCTGCGTTGAAGAGATAAGAGCAGTTTATGAAAAACGTCGCGATATCTTGCTTGATGCGTTTGACAATGCCGGTTGGAGGATGAACAAGCCAAGCTCAAGTATGTTTATTTGGGCAAAACTACCGCCTAAATTTTCACATCTTGGAAGTCTTGAATTTTCAAAACAGCTCTTAACAAAGGCGCAAGTGGCTGTAAGTCCTGGCATAGGTTTTGGCGAGGGAGGGAATGACTATGTTCGTTTTGCTCTTATCGAAAACGAAAATCGTATCCGCCAAGCAGCAAGAAACGTCAAACGATATTTGAAAGATTTTGAATAATAAAATTTAAAGAGTTTTAATGAGAGTAGCAATATTAGGCATAGGAACCGTTGGCGAGCAAGTCGCTAAAATCCTAATCCAAAATCAAAAACTAATCACCGCTAGAAGCGGTAAAGAGATAACTCCTGTTATCGGTGTTGTTAAAAATTTAAATAAAAAACGCGACGTTGGTATCCCGTTAACGGATGATATGGATGCTGTTTTAAAACGCGACGATATCGATGTTTATGTAGAGCTTATGGGTGGGGTGGACTATCCTTATCGTATCATAAGTGAAATTTTAAAACGTAAAAAAGCAGTAGTAACTGCTAATAAAGCCCTTCTTGCTTATCATAGATATGAGCTACAAAATATCGCGCAAGACACACCTTTTGGCTTTGAAGCAAGTGTCGCAGGCGGCATACCGATCATAAAAACCCTAAGAGAGGGGCTTAGCGCAAACCATATAAGCTCTGTAAAAGGCATAATGAACGGAACTAGCAACTATATCCTGACCTCCATGATGCAAGGAGGAGCCAGTTTTGAGCAAGCGCTTAAAAGCGCGCAAGAGTTAGGATATGCCGAGGCTGACCCGACATTTGATGTTGGTGGTTTTGACGCGGCGCATAAGCTACTCATACTTTCAAGCATAGCCTACGGTGTTTATGGAAAGCCCGAGGACATCTTGATAGAGGGTATAGAAAATATCACAAAAGAGGACATTTTCTTCGCTCAAGACTTTGAATACATTATAAAACTCCTTGCTATCGCCAAAAAAGTGGATGATAAAGTTGAGCTTAGGGTTCATCCTGCTCTTGTAGCAAAAGATAAGATGATAGCTAAAGTCGATGGCGTAATGAACGGCATAAGTGTTGTGGGGGACGCGGTCGGTGAGACGATGTTTTATGGTCCTGGTGCTGGCGGCAGCGCGACGGCAAGTGCTGTTATAAGTGATCTTATCGATATAGCAAGAGATGTAAAATCTCCTATGTTTGGATACAAAATACCACTCGAGCTAACTCCTCTTGAGCTACTTGCGCAAGATGAAATCCGCACAAAATACTACTTTAGACTAACAGTCGATGACAAAATGGGTGTTTTAGCCAAGATAACAAATATCATGAGCGAGAACAACCTCTCTATAGATAGCTTCTTGCAAAAACCAAAGCTAAAGGGCGACGAAAACGGCGTAACGCTGTTTTTCACTACCCATACGAGCCTTGAACTTGATGTAAAGAGAGTTATTGAAATTTTAACCAAGCAAGAATTTGTTAAAGAAAAACCTTTTATGATAAGGATAGAGGGTTAAAATTTAAATCCAAAATAGGTGGATTATCAAAATTCGCCTATTTTTATTAGCATTTAAGTGACCTACAAGCGCTAAAAAGTTAAAATCACACCTGCAGTTCTGCGTGGCAGAAATACCTTTGCATGGATCAAACATATGTATCCCATAAAAACTATTATAAGGCATAGTTGCATAAGTGCGAATTATGCAAATTTAAGCATGAGTGAAATTTTAAAAATTTCATTTGCAAGATATTTCATCTACAATAAATTTAACACACGCTACAAAGCAAATGACTGCACTTAAATTCATCATATCGTATACCAAATCAAAAAACCAACAACAAACCAAAGAAAGGAGAAGGCATATGAAATTTAAAGAAACAAACGCATCTCGTCGTAGCTTTTTAAAAGGTGCTATGGCGATAGCTGCTGCTGCCACACCTGAAGTGATGCTTGCGGGCTACACACCGTTTAAGTCTGATTCGTTGCAGGTTTGGTCGTGCGGGGGATTATCTGAACCTTTTGCACAGATAAATGCAGAGTATGAAGCCAGAACAGGTCATAACATCCAATACACCGGCGCCTTTGCAGGTGCGCTTGGAAAGTCGCTACTGGCCTTGCAAGGCAAGACGGAGGTCTTTGGTGCTCGTGTTTTGGAGTTGTCTCAAAATTTGCGCAAGGCAGGACTTAGCCTTCGTTTTAGACCGTTGTGTTTTACGGACTATGTTTTAGTTGTTCCAAAGGGAAATCCGGCCGGCATTCGTGATTTACAGGATCTAGCAGAGCCAGGTGTTAGGGTTATATTGCCCTTAAGGTCTTCGCCTCCCGGTAGCGGACCTGTAAAAGGAATTTTGAAAAAATCCGGTCTTGCCGAGCCGGTTATGAAAAACATGGTTGCCAATGGAGCGTGTGTTATTAATATGATGTGCGATCTTGTAGACGGTAAGGGTGATGCGTCTATCATCAAAAAGCGCTTGACGACGCATGATAGATTTAAGGACAAGATCGAATACATGCCAATTGATGAGAGGCTTATCCCGCCAGGACCACTTACCTTTACGTTAAATATTATGAAGTACGTAAAAGACAAGAAGTTAGCCGAGGACTTTGCGGAATTTGTTTGTTCGCAAGATGGGCAAGAAATTTTTGAGCGACACGGGTTTACGTCCATACATTCGGCAAGAGGACTTGAACTTATAGAAAGGTTTGGTGTAAAAGATGTGTAGCAAAGTAGCTTCTAAAAAAAACTAAAAAAAGCTTTTATCTAACTAAGATTAGACGTTTGGTGCAGCTGATTTTTATCGGTGCGATTGGACAATGGGCGTTTTATGGAATTTTTAGGTGTCCTTTCATCGTTCCTTTTGTTAATTGTGGGTCATGCCCTGTTGTTACGTGTTGGAGGCGGATCACGGCTATATTTTTTGGCTTTTGGTTGTTTATCCCCGTGTTGGTTATTTTCTTGGGTCGTGCTTTTTGCGGTTGGCTTTGCCCTGGTGGATTTGTTAACCAAATGCTTGGTAAATTTGCCGTCTTTAAGCTTAAGATGAAAAATAACAAGAAGTTAAGATATGCACAAATCGGCATGGTTATTTCTGTTTTAATTAGTCTTGGTGTGTATTTTATATGGGGCAACCCTCGCGTTATGATCCCTATGCGCACAAGTGATGAGTATCTTAATGCTATTATCATGTCTTTTAAATTTTCTGATTGGTATTGGGCGGCTCGCACGGCTATTGTCATATCCCTTATCGTCGCATCTTTAATCATCGCAAATTTATGGTGTCGTTTTGTCTGCCCTACTGGCGGAGTGATGGAATTATTGCGTAAAATTTCTATATTTCGTGTTTACAAGACCGATGCTTGCGATCACTGTAATGCCTGTTTGCGTAAGTGCGAAATGGGCACAAGACCCGATGAGATAAACTGCACAAACTGCGGTGATTGCCTAAATGTTTGTCATGTGGATGCTATTAAATTTGGGAGAAAAAAGAGTTAATGAATTTTTATACCAATACTATTTTGGATAATCATCCTTGTTTTAACAAAAAAGCATCTGCAAACTATGGGCGTGTACATCTTCCTGTGGCGCCAAATTGCAATATCCAATGTAATTTTTGCAACCGCATGTATGACTGTGCTAATGAAAATCGCCCTGGCGTAACAGGTAGAGTGCAAAGCCCTGACGAAGCCGTAGAGTTTGTGGAAAGGTTGTTTAAATTTAGACAAGATATCTCGGTTATCGGTATCGCAGGACCGGGTGATCCTATGTGTGATGCAGATAAGACCTTATCAACCTTTGAAAAATGTCGCTCTCGTTTTGCCAATACTATGCTTTGCCTATCTACAAATGGTCTAGCTTTGCCTGAGCATGTGGATGATATCGTGCGTTTAGGGGTTAGTCATGTTACTGTAATGGTCAATGCCGTAACACCTGATATTGGCAGCAAGGTTTATGCGTGGGTGCGTTATAAAAATAGGAACTATTACGCTAAAGAAGGTGCTAGGATACTTCAGGAGTGTCAAGATGAAGGGATACGTAAATTGAAGGAAGCCGGCATGATCGTTAAGATCAATACAGTGGCAATTCCAGGTGTTAATATGGAGCATATTCCTTGGATCGCGAAAAAGGCTAAGGATTGGCAGGTTGATATCATGAACTGCATGGCTATGATCCCTGTGCATGATACACCTTTTGCAAACATTCAAACGCCATCACGCGAAGAAATTCATCATGTGCGCAAGTCTATTGGCAGCACTATAAGGCAGATGACGCATTGTGGTAGGTGTCGTGCCGATGCATGCGGCAAGCTTCGCGAAAAATAAAATGGTAAAAAGCCGTAGAGGAGTATAAAATTTTCCTTATCGAAGAGCCGAGCACGCCAACGCCAGATGTTAATAAATTTATCGCTAGCAACATAAATATCCCTGTCGCACACGGCGAGCGGATCTATACAAGGTGGCAATACAAGGCGTATTTTGAAAATCACTCCATATCCATGATACAGCCCGATATCGGTACAAATGGCGGCATAACCGAGACTAAGAAGGCTTGTGATATGGCTCACGCTTATGATGTCGGAGTGCAAATTCATGTATGCTCTAGCCCGCTTCTAACGGCTGCGGCGCTTCATCTTGAGACGGCTTTGCCAAATTTCACCATCCACGAACACCATGTATATAACCTGCACGAATACAACAAGGAGCTTTGCAAGCACGACTATCAGCCCATTAACGGCTTCATCGCGCCACCTGAAATTTTTGGTATCGGCAACGAGTGGAGTTAATTTGCCTTTCAAAATGCCCAAATAACAACTATTGGTTAAATTTGATATAATACTTCAAATTTTTGGAGGCAAATTTGGGGCTTGTTTCATATCTTTTTGGAAAAAGCAGCGAAGATCAAGCATGTGCTTATCTTTCAAAGATGAAATTTCAAATTTTAGAGCGAAATTTTCGCTCTAAATTCGGTGAGATCGATATAATTGCAATTGATAAAGAGGGTATACTTTGTTTCATAGAAGTAAAGGCTAACTCGCTAAAATCAAACCAAATGGGGCATGATGCGATATATAGATTAACACCGAGCAAATACTCTAAAATTTTAAAGGCGGTTGATTACTATCTACTTAAAAACGGTGCAGATAGGGACTACGAAATAGATTTTATAGTTATAAATGGTAAAAATATTGAACTAATAAGAAATATTAGTTTATAAAATTTATTATTTAGATAGTATTTATAAAATTTAATGTATAATTCACCAATATTAAAAATAAGGAGAAAAAATGGGAAAATACATAGAACTTACAACTGAAAATTTTGATGTTGTTAAAGAGGGCGTTGCGCTTGTTGACTTTTGGGCTCCATGGTGTGGACCTTGTCGTATGCTAGCTCCTGTGATCGAGGAACTTGCGGAAGATTTCGACGGCAAAGCAAAAATTTGCAAAGTAAATACCGATGAGGTTCAAGACCTGGCTGTTGAGTACGGTATCCGCTCTATCCCTACTATGCTTTTCTTTAAAGACGGCGAGCTAGTTGATCAAATGGTAGGCGCTCAGTCAAAACAAAGCATAACAGACAAACTAAATTCACTTCTTTAATGGCTTTAAAAAATAGAGGAAGTCTTCTTCCTCTAACCTATATTTTCGGTTCCTTTTTTGGTGCCGCTATGATAGCCATCGTCTTTGCGTATAGCAATTACCGTTTTTCAAAATATAAATTTATAAATTTTTCAGAGCTTATTTTTTATGAAAAAAGTGAAATTTTTATACCCAAAGATGATAAATATCTACTTATAGTTTTTAGCTCTAACCAGTCAAAAATAGAAGAAATTTTAAAAGAGCAAAGGTCAAATTTGCCCGTTGTAGCCGTTGATATGTTGCAAAAACGCGGTGAGTCAAATGAAACCTTAAAAAGTGTAAGTTCGGATATAAACACCATCTTAAAGCTTATAAATACACTAAATATCACGGCAGTGCCAAGCAAAGTCGAGATAGTGCGTCAAAATGGCGAAATTTATAAGCAGGATTCGCAGATAATAAAAATAGAATAAAGGAGAAAATATGTTAGATTTAGCGATTATCGGAGGCGGACCTGCAGGATTAAGTGCGGGACTTTATGCAACAAGAGGCGGACTAAAAAACGTTGTTATGTTTGAAAAGGGCGAGCCCGGCGGTCAGATAACCGGAAGTTCCGAGATAGAAAACTACCCGGGTCAAAAAAATCCTGGCGAGAGCGGATTTGACTTTATGAGCACATGGTGGAAGCAGTGTAGTCATTTTGGCCTTACGCACACTTGGGCAAATGTAACAGGAATTCGCAAAAATGAAGACGGAAGCTTTGATATTTTGCTTGAGGGCGATAAGATAGAAAAGGCAAAGGCCGTTATCGTAGCTACAGGATCAACTCCTCGTCGCGCAGGCTTTAAAGGCGAAGATGAGTTTTTTGGCCGTGGAGTTAGCACTTGTGCTACTTGTGACGGATTTTTCTATAAAAATAAAGAAGTTGCAGTTCTAGGAGGTGGTGACACCGCGATAGAAGAGGCGATATATCTTTCAAATATAGCTTCAAAAGTATATATAATTCACCGTAGAGACGGTTTTCGTGCAGCCCCTACAACGGTAGAAAAAGCACGTAAAAACGAAAAGATAGAGTTTATAACAAATGCAACTATCAAAGAGGCTTACGGCGATAAAGCAGGCCTTAGTGGACTTATCTTAAATACACAAGATGGCGAGCGTGACTTAAAAGTGCCTGGCGTTTTCACTTTCGTAGGACTAAATGTAAATAATGAAATTTTACGTCTTGAAGACGGCTCTTTCATCTGCGACGTAGTTGATGGCGGCCAGGTTGATGTTGATTTGAAAATGCAAACAAACGTGGCAGGCTTATTTGCTGCAGGCGATATCAGAAAAGACGCTCCAAAACAAGTTGTTGTTGCGGCAGCAGACGGCGCTGTAGCTGCTTTAAGCGCACTTAGCTATATAGAAAATCTACACTAAAATTTTTAGAAAAGCTCGGGATAAATTTCCGGGCTTTTACATCACAAATTTTTAATCCAAACTACATAATATAACCGAAATTTTATACCTTTTTTACTATAATATGCAAAAATTTTAAAGGCATATAAATGATAAAAGTCGGTATTCACGGCGCTAGCGGCAAAATGGGTCGCGAGATAATCGCTTGTTTAAAAAATAACGAGGTTGCTAAACTAAGTGTGGCTTATACGATTGAAGAGCTTGATTTTGAACTACCAAAAGATGTTTTGGTAACGGATAAATTTGAAGCTCTTTTTGAAAATAGCGACGTTATTATAGACTTTACAATAAAACAGGGAGCTTTAAATTTAATAAGCTATGCAAGAACAAATCCAAAGCCGCTAGTCATAGGTACAACGGGTCTTGCCGACGAAGGCGCTACTCTTATAGCTCAAGCGGCAAATGCTATGCCGATCCTATATGCAACAAACATGAGCCTAGGTGTTGCCGTTTTAAATAAACTAGCAGCTATCGCTTCAAAAGCTCTAAGAGAATTTGATACTGAAATAGTAGAAATGCATCATAAACACAAAAAGGACGCTCCAAGCGGAACGGCACTAACATTGGCTAAGCATATAGCAGAAGCTAGAGATTTGGACTTAAAAGAGGTTATGACAACCGGCAGAAATGGTCTTATAGGTGAGCGAAAAAAAGACGAGATAGCAGTCCTTGCTCTAAGAGGAGGCGATATAGTCGGTCGTCATACGGCAGGGTTTTATAATGACGGTGAGTTCATCGAGCTAAACCATACTGCAACAAGTCGCGCTACATTTGCAAAAGGTGCTATAAAAGCTGCTATCTGGTTAAGTTCTCAAAACAACGGTCAATACGATATAACAGATTGCTTGGGTATATAAAGGAAAAACATGTGTGCGATAGTCGGAGTAATAAATTCACAAGATGCAGCTAAAACCGCGTATTATGCGCTATTTTCTATGCAGCATCGTGGGCAAGAGGCGAGCGGTATAAGCGCTTGTGATAATGGTGAAATTTTAACACACAAGGGCAAAGGTCTAGTAACCGAAGTCTTTAACGAAAGCTCGCTAAAAACACTAAAGGGTGATATGGCGATAGGACACAACCGCTACGCAACAGCTGGTAAAAACTCAGGCAACGACTCCCAGCCGATAGCGGCAAACTACTCTTTGGGGCAAATTTCAGTCGTGCATAACGGTAACCTTGTAAATAAAGACGAGGTTCGTGGAGCGCTTATAGACGAGGGTGCTATATTTCAGTCAAACATGGATACTGAAAACATCGTTCATCTAATAGCAAGAAACCACAGCCCACACCTGCAAGAGCGCATCATCGCAGCACTTGACAAGATACTTGGTGCGTATTGCTTGCTAGTGCAGTCGCGTCATAAAATTTTTGCTATCCGCGACAAATACGGCGTGCGTCCACTCTCACTTGGGAGATTAAAAGACGGCGGGTATATCGTTGCTAGCGAAACATGTGCGTTTGATCTTGTAGAGGCAACTTTCATAAGAGATGTGCGCCCTGGTGAGATGCTAGTTTTTGAAAATGGCAAAGATGAGTTTGAGAGCATACAGCTTTTTGAGCCAGAGCCAAGAATTTGCGCGTTTGAGTATATATATTTTGCACGTCCCGATAGCGTTGTAGAGGGTAAAAGCGTCTATGATGTTCGTAAAAAGATGGGCGCGGCACTTGCTAGACAAAATAAGATTAAAGCTGATTTTGTAGTTCCTGTACCAGATAGCGGTGTGCCTGCTGCGCTTGGATATGCAAACGAGAGCGGCATACCTTTTGAGCTTGCTATCGTGCGTAACCACTACGTCGGACGAACATTTATAGAACCCACGCAAGAGCTTAGAAATTTAAAGGTAAAACTCAAACTTAACCCAATGAGCGAGGTTTTAAAAGGCAAAAGCGTTGTTGTGGTTGATGATAGCATAGTTCGCGGAACAACATCTAAAAAAATAGTCGAATTGCTTCGTCATGCCGGAGCTAAAGAAATTCACTTTCGCGTAGCTTGTCCGGAATTAAAATTTCCTGAAAGATACGGCATAGATACTCCAAGCTTTGCCGAACTTATCAGCGCAAACAAAACATGCGACGAGGTTTGCAAGTATATAGGCGCAGACACTCTTGAATTTTTAGAGATAGATGACCTTGTTAAAAGTATCGGCGATGAGCGTGACTACTCGCTTGTTAGCTTTGATGGAAACTACTTTATTAAGTAGATGAAATTTATAAATTTTGCCCTTTTGGGCGCACTGTTGCTATTTTACGGTTGCGCAAAAGAGGGTATAAATTTACAAAAAGAAGAACCGTTATGGACGCCTTATATAAAAGAGAACGGCGCTAAATCAGAAATTTTACTTGCATTTGATACAAAATTTATCCCAAACAATACCAAAAATATACCTACCATAGGCAACGCATACACAAAAGATATAAAGTCGCAGAGCAAGGAAAAGCTGGGTCATATCTACCTTCTAGCCAGAGCTAAAGGCAACGTGATAATAAATTTAGACACAAATTCAACTCTTGATATAAATTTAGAAAAAGACAAAGCTGCCTTGCAAAATTCATCGTCATTTAAATTTTACGAATTTAGCTCAGGCTTGATCGAAAGTATTGTTTTTAAAAGCGACAAACAAGGTGTTTGCTTGAATTTTTTATCAAATAAATTTATAAATATCACCAGCGCTACAAATTATTATTTGGGAGATGATGGATTTTTCGCTACGATTTTAGAAATGAGCGTCTTAAAAGATAGAGGTGCAAAGATAAAAAATCTCTCATTTTTTTACGACTTTAACGATGATGCCAAAGAAAAAGAGGCTAGAAATTTTACCGCGAGTGAAAAATTTAAATTTCTCTTATCGCAAGATATTAAAAAACAAGCAAGAATTCTTTCTACTTTATGTGCTATTTAAATTTTAATTTTTCTGTGTGCCAAATATTAAAATTCTAGAGTCAATGGACGGTATTTCTTTTGCGGTTCCATCGATATCTTTACTTACGAGCTCTTTAAATTCTGCAAGGCTATCTATGCGCCAAAGATCGCCACATAAGTCCGCTTCCGATATGCTTAATGTTATGGAAGTCTGGGTTACGTCTGTTACGTCAAGGCAGTTGTTTGTGCCTATTTGTATGGGGAATGCTACGCTTGTCATCTTATATATGTTTTCCTTGCCATTTTCAAACCCGCCTTGCGCCATGTAATAGTGTGTTATATCGCTTACAAAAGTACTAATATTTGTCGCAGCTCTTGCTACGAAAGTATCTTCTCTTGTGCCAAATAGCTTAGGCAAAACAACAGCAGACAAGATCCCAAGAACAACGATGATAAATACAAGCTCAACGGCGGTAAATCCTTTTTTCATGCCTTTTCCTTAGTAGCAATTTAGCTTTGTAACATGCATTGTGCGCGTAAAATACGGAGGATAGGGCATATTTACCGTAAAAGAGGCACTTTTTTTCTTCTTTAGGTCTTTGGCGACTTCAAATGAGTATTCGACGGTGTTTGGATGAGTGTCTTTTTTCTCGTTTAATAGCCATGAAAATAGCGACATCCCGCTTGGTTTAAAGAGTGCTTCTCCGCTTAAGTTGTCTTTGCTTAGTGGCTGGTTGATAAGTTTGATCTTAAGAACACATTTGCTTATCGTAAATTTGCCGATATTTCTTACTTGTCCTTTAAAAACTATGCTTTCGTTTCTTAAAATTCTCTCATTTGTTACATTTTCAAGTATGCCTATTTTGGTATATTTATCCAAAACCAACATCAAAAACACGCTAAGGCTGACAGAAACTAGTATGTTTGTAAAGCATAGTG
Source organism: Campylobacter sp. RM9328 (assembly GCF_012978615.1). Classification (NCBI taxonomy): domain Bacteria; kingdom Pseudomonadati; phylum Campylobacterota; class Epsilonproteobacteria; order Campylobacterales; family Campylobacteraceae; genus Campylobacter; species Campylobacter sp. RM9328. The sequence continues at coordinate 56,851 of NZ_LIWF01000003.1, forward strand.
ATAAAAAGAGTTTTCGTTCCGCTTTTAAAGAGAGTATAAAAAATAAAACACAAAGTAGCAAGATGATACATAAAACTATGATGTGAACGATAGTAAAGTAAGAGGCACTCATTAAAAACACTCCGCTTTTTTAGATATTTTATATTCGATAAATGAAAAATCATTGATCGTTTGTTGTATTTGTTTTGTTTCTTTTGGAACAAAAGGCTCTTTTAAAATGATAGTTTTTGTAAAAAAGGGATTGAGTGAATTTAAAAACTCTCTCGCTTCTTGTTTGGAACGCATATAAAAACCAATGTCTATCTTGCAAATTTTAAAGCTTTTATTGGACTCATTTGTTATGTTAAAGTCAGCGATTAGCGTATTTGAGTATGTTAGTTGTTTTGTCGCAACATCACTTATGACGGTTGGTCTTAGGTATGTTTTTAAACCTTGGTGAACATAAAAATTCGCCACAAAAAAGCCAATTAAACCTAGCAAGATGATTAAAAAACCTATCTGCCACCATGATTTTAAAGCAAAAAATATTCCAATAAATAAAATAAAAAGAAAAGCTATAAAAACCCAACCGTATGATAAATAATCCACCGCTTGGGAATTTGCGAGTATAAAAAGTATATCGTGCTTTAAGTTATTTATCATTACGCGAGTTTTTCTCGTCTATGCCGCTCATGCCAAAGCGACGCGCGAGTTCGGTTTTGATGCGATCGGGGTGTATGTTGTGTATGCTAAGCGCAACCATGGTATGAAAGTAAAGGTCTGCAGCCTCATAAACCATGTCGTTTTTGTTTTTCTCGCTAGAATTTGCCGTTGTATCTTTGCAAGCCATAACAAATTCAGTTGCCTCTTCGCCTATTTTTTTTAATATGGAATTTTCACCTTTATGAAACAAGCTCGCGACATAGGATTTTTGTGGATCGGCGTTTAACTTTCTGTCTAGTATAATGTGATAAAGTTCGTCAGCTAGGTTGTAGGTTGGCTTATTAACTACATTTTCAGGCTTATTCGATGAGGTTAAATTTGTTAAATTTATCTCGTTAAAAAAGCACGACTTTTGCCCTGTATGACATGCTATGCCACCATTTTGCACGACTTTTAAAAGCAATGTGTCGTTATCGCAGTCAAGATGAGCGGAGATGATTTTTTGGGTATTTCCGCTCTCTTCACCTTTTTTCCAGATGCGATTTTTAGTGCGTGAGAAGTAGTGAGCAAAGCCACTTTTTAGACTTAAATTTAATGCCTCTTCATTCATGTAAGCGAGCATCAAGACATCGTTGCTGCCTTGCTCTTGGACGATAGTCGGGAGGAGGTTGTCTACTTTTTGCCAGTCTATGTTTAAATTCTCAAGCACTTTTTATCCTTATCTTGTTGTCTCAACCGCGCTTTGTCTTGCTTTGTCTTTTGTGTCAACCCAGATATTTGGCACGGCTCCGCCAGGAGTTAGGAAAATTTTAGCGTCTTTGTTTTCGCGAAGAGCTTCATTAAATTTACCCTGAGTTTCAATCTGTTTTAAATTTAGTAAGTTACCATCAAGACTTTTTGCCACCTCTTTGTTTGCATAAGCTTGTGCGTCGGCTTCGATCTTAACGGCATCGGCTTTACCTTGAGCTTCTATGATAGCAGCTTTTGCCGTACCTTCTGCGAGTGCGGCTTTTTTAAGGGCCTCTTGGTTTGCACGCTCTACTTCGTATTTAGTTCTCTCGGCTTCTTGCTTTGCGATCTGAACGCGCTCTATTTGCTCTTTTACTTTTTCAGGCAAGATGATCTCGCGAAGCTGCACTGTTAAAAGCTCTACAGGTCTATTTGGCTGAGCGTCAATATCCTTTCTTATACCTTGATCTATCTGTGTAGCTATCTCGTTTCTGCGTGTTGGAAGCTCTTCTGCGGTGTATTTACCGGCGATACTTCTAACCACGTCGCGAACAACCGGGTCTACGATCTTGTTTTCCCAGCTAAGACCCCAAGCGGCAATAGTTTGAGGTGCATTTTCAGGATTTAGACGGTATTGAACAGTTATATCTATGCTAACCGGTAAGTTTCTTGCATCAAGAACAGAGATAGAATTTTTACGAATTATACCCGTTGTGCCGCCACTTATCAGTCTTGCGTTTTCTCCCATATCTTCACCTGAAGTATAGTTGATAAGCCTAACTCTCGTATCTACGACTATGACCTTTTGGATAAAAGGCATGAAGAAGTGAAAGCCCGGCTGCATAGGGTTTGATTCGTATTTACCGGCGGTTGATTTGATACCTACTTCGCCTGAGTTGATGATAACAAAAGGCTGTGTAATGGCGATCACCGCTATGATAGCTATGATAACATAAGCTAGAGTGCCTATTTTACCCATTCCATCTGGCATTTTTGGTTTTTTGAAATTTATCCTAGGCGGCTCGTTGCCGCCATTATCGCCCGAGCTGTTGTTGTTTTTTTTATTAAAATAGTCGTTCAAGTTTGCTGGCATTATGTCCCTTTAATTTTTAAATATATGTCAAAAATGAAGCGTATTTTTCATTTTTTCCGTAAACTACATCAAAATACGCATCTTGTAGTCTTTTTGTTACTTCTCCGCGCTCGCCACTTCCGATGATTCTGTTATCGATATTGCTTATCGGAGTTACTTCAGCCGCAGTTCCTGTAAAAAACGCCTCATCGGCTGTATAAACTTGATCTCTTGTTAAGCGCTCTCTACGAACTTTTATACCAAGATCACAAGCTAGTTTTATAACCGTATCTTGAGTTATGCTAAGCAGTGCATTATCGCTTGGAGGAGTTACTAACTCGCCGTTTTCAACGATAAAAAAGCATTCGCCAGGACCTTCGGCTACAAAGCCTTCTTCATCTAAAAGTAGTGCTTCGTCATATCCTGCGTCTTTTGCTTCATAGTTTGCCATTTGTGATGTTAGATAGTTTGAGCTTGACTTAGCCTTTGTCATTTGACTGTTAGGAGCGTATTTTGCAAAGCTTGAGATTTTAACTCTAATACCCTTTTTTAAGCCCTCTTCACCAAGATATGCACCCCATTCCCATGCAGCTATCGCGGTGTTTACAGGGGCTTTTGTATGGGCTAATCCCATTATGCCGTATCCAAGATAGATAAGTGGGCGAAGATAAACATTGCCTTTAAATTTATTAGCTCTTAAAAGCTCTATTTGCGCATTTTCAAGCTCTTCAAGAGTGTATTTGCAATTTAATACTGTCATTTTTGCTGATTTTAATAAACGTTTAGTATGATCTCTTAATCTAAAAATCGCCAAACCTTTGTCTGTTTGATAAGCTCTTGTGCCCTCAAATACAGCATTTGCATAGTGTAGCGAGTGGGTTAAAACGTGAACTTTGGCATCTTCCCATTTGATTAATTTTCCATCCATCCAGATAAATTCTGCAGCATCCATTGATTTTGCCTTTCTTTGTGTAAATTTAGTGAGATTTTATCACAAAAAACGTTTAAATTTTATAAACTTTGTGCTGGATTAAAGAATTTCGGGGCTTTTAAGTCCCTTGTGTTACTTAACGTAGATTATATACTTTTCATATCCTAGCTCTTTCATCTTTTCAAGCGGGATAAATTTTAAACTAGCTCCATTTATGCAGTATCTAAGACCTCCAAGTTCAGGCAAGCCGTCGTTAAAAACATGTCCTAAATGGCTATTTGCTACGCTTGATAGCACTTCGATCCTTTGCATGCCGTGGCTTTCGTCTTGCTCGTAGCTTAACGCATCGGTTGTTATGGGTTTTGAAAAGCTTGGCCAGCCACATCCAGCGTCAAATTTATCCGAGCTTGAAAATAGCGGTTTACCGCTTACTATATCGACATAAATTCCTTTTTCGTAGAATTTATCGTACTCACTACTAAATGGTCTCTCTGTTGCCTTTTCCTGAGTTACGGCGTATTGATGTGGGCTAAGTTTTTGCTTTAACTCCTCACGGCTAGGCATGACAAAATCATCTTCGCCATAAAGCGGTTTTTTCGCTAAATTTAGGTCAATATGGCAGTATCCGTTTGGATTTTTGTCAAGATAGTCTTGATGATACTCTTCGGCTTTTATGTAGTTTTTAAGTGGCAGAATTTCAACTGCGATCTTTTGTGTTGCTTTTTCTTGCTCCATGGCGATAAATTTATCCAAAAGAGCCTTTTGGATATCATTTGTGTAATAAATCCCGCTTCTATACTGTCTTCCAACATCGTTGCCTTGTTTGTTAATAGAAAACGGGTCGATGATACGGAAAAAATGAGCTAAAATTTCAGCCAAATTTATGCGATTTTCATCAAATTTTATAAGTATAGTCTCGGCGTGATCGGTTTGTTTTAGTTTGTCATAGCTTGTGTTTTCCGAGTTGCCGTTTGCATAACCTACACTTGTTTCAACCACTCCTTTAAGTTGTTTAAAATACCCCTCAACTCCCCAAAAACAACCTCCTGCAAGATAAATTTCACTCATTTTCGCCTCTCCTTTTATCTGTGCATTTAAAAGCGTGCACAAGAACAAAATAATCGTTAAAATTTTAGCCATTATTTAACTAGATCCGCTAGGACTTTTGCCGCATGGTCTTTGGCTTTAACGCTTTTGTATACTTTTGAAATTTTACCTTCTTTATCGATAACAAAAGTTGTTCTAACTATGCCAAGATACTCTTTGCCGTAGTTTTTACGCACCTGCCATACTCCATACTCTTTTGAGACTTGTTTTTGAGGATCACTTAGCAAGATGTGCTTTAAGTTTTGTTTAGATATAAATCCAACATGGCTTTTTACGCTATCCGGGCTTATACCAACTATTACCGTATCGTTTGAGATAAAGTCGTCAAAAAGTGCGCTAAATTCGCAAGCTTCGGTGGTGCAGCCAGGAGTGTTGTCCTTTGGATAAAAGTAAAGCACGACATTTTTACCGATAAAATCTTTTAAATTTACGCTAACCCCATCGGCGTTTTCAAGCGTGAAATTTGGCGCTTCATCGCCTTTTTGCAGTGTTACTTTGCGCTCTATGTCTTCTTTGCTAAATTCGCTCATTTGCTCTCCTTTTTTATCTCTTCTATGCTTTTGCCGCCGACTCCTACGCTGTCTTGATCGTAAGTTTCTATAAATACCATAACGCGTTCTTTTTGTTTGCCTAGAATTCTAACCATCATCTCGGTTGTTTCTTTTATGATCTGCTCTTTTTGCTCTTTTGTCGGCTCGGGAGCCGCTGTTTTTATGTTAATAAATGGCATTTTTTCTCCTTTTAAGTTTTATGTATTCTAGCTAAAAATTTAAAATGTTTCGTTTATAAAACTTAATAAAATTACAAATTTAAATTTGTATGGTGCAGTTATTTTGCGAGCGATAGATAAATACTGATTATTTAAATTTTAAAACAGCGAAGTTATTATTTGAAATTTTTTATCTCGTAAAATCCAACCATAGCATTCATGATGGCAAGTCTTTTTGTTTTTAAAAGTATGTTTGCGTCGATATCTGCTTCTTGTAAATACCCACCATCAAGCAGTTTTTGTGTTAATCAGCCTAGGTTGTTAGCAAAAATAGCGATATTTGCGATACTAGTATCTAAAATCTGATCGTTTTTTATCATAATGATCTTATCTTTTTTACCTTTTGCTTTGTTGATATTTAAGTGATCAAGATACTTTTTTCGCGTATGAAAAGTTGATATTTGTAAGGTAGAATTTCTCAAATTCTCGCACTTTATAAGGAAAATACTCAACGCTTACAAGCTCGCTAAGTTCATCATAAACTACTTTTGTCATAACCAATCCATCAAGACCGCAAGATCGCACGCCGTTTTATCTTTTATCTTTATCGTTTCAAAAAGGAAAGTAGACTTTTTTGATAAGCTCATCATACTCCTTTCTTGCATCGCTTTGTAGTGTTATGCCTCCACCGCTTATAAACTCCATGTCGTTGCCGTTTTGACGCACATATCGTATCAAAGTAAAGCTTTGTGTGTATTTTTTATCTGAGTGTATAAAATGTCCGTATAAAAACCCTGGGTGATATCTCACACTCGTTGATAATCTCACAAGAGCGAATTTTAGCCACACCGCTTATCGAACCAGCCGTAAAATTTTTACACTTTTATGCCGCCAGCAACAGCCAAAAGGTTGTTGCGCATGAGATCTGTGATCATCATTTGTTCGCTAAGCTCTTTTTTGTCGTTAAGTAAATTTATTTTTAGCGTCCTTTTGTGTGGCATTTGTCGTGCCTTTTATTTATACGCACAAAAGGCTCCGGGCCAAAGCAGATAAATTCGTCTTTTTGTATAAAACCAGCTTTGCATCCGCGTGGTTATAAATTTCTTCCAAGCTAAGCTCTGTTTTTATAGGTGTTGTAAAGCATAAATTTAACAAATAACTATGTCTGTTGTGCTGGTGGTTTTGGACTTTATTAAAGGCTTGCTTGTATGTCTTAAAATTTATAGGAAATTTTTGCAAGGTATAGGTTTTTGGTTTTAGGGTAGCGTCAAATTTAAAACTAATTCCAAACTCGGTAGCGCGCTTTGGTTTGCGCACTATATTTTTACTTGCATCACAGTTTATAAGTGCTATAAACGGACGGTCTTTAAATGAATTTGTATTTTTACTAAAATTTCGGCGTATTTTGGTATTTTAACGCTTTATTTATCTTTGAAATTTTAAAATAACGCAAAAAGGATGGAAAATGGACTATAACATAGAAAATAAAGGCATAGTTTGCTTCTTTCAAGATCTTATGAAAAAGCGAACATTTTTCTTGGCACTATCATTTGTCGCGATAGCTTTTGCCTGGATCTTTCAAGTAGCTATCATACCCCTTGGTGTCGTAGCGGTAGCGCTTTTGGCTATTTGCATAAAACCTACAAATTTTATACTAAGACTTGTTGGTTTTTTGGTTGCTCTTGGAGCGCTTTTTATCTCGCTTCATAAGATGAATTTAGCACAAAGCGGTGGCTTTTATCCGGGGTTGATTTTTGCGTTTGTCTTATTATATCTACTTCTTAGCTGGTTTGTTTATAATGCAAGAAGTAGCGAAATAAACGATCTTTAATACAAATTTATATCATCTACCGTAACTAAAATTTAGAGTAAAATGCTTGTTTTATTCTAAATTTTAAACCATCTCGATGATCATTGCAGTAACTTTACTTAAAAATATCTAAAAATAAAAATTAAATATTAACAATATAAAAAATTTAAGCATCTCTAATAGTAACAGGTGTATAATCAAAAAATATACAAATTTTCGTAAATAAAGGAGAAGTAATGCAAAGACGAGAATTTTTAAGCGGTATGGCTGCCGCAACGGCTGTTGGAACAACCAGCTCAAGTGCAATAGACATCATAAGTAATTCTCTTATGAACGACGAGAGTGCAAGGATGACCGCGTCTCACTTTGGACCGTTAAGAGCTTTTGGTAAAAACGGTAGATTTGAAAGCGCAATGGACGCGAGCGAGCTTGATTTTTTCCCTGTAAGTCTTACTCAAGGCGTAGTTGCTAGAACTTACGATGATACTCGTATCGCAAAACCTAGCGTGCGCAAAGGCTATCTAAAAGATGGATATAAAAGTGACAAAAGCATGAGAGGAAAAGATGAGTGGGTTGAGGTTAGCTGGGATGAGGCGTATAAGCTAGTGGCAAACGAACTCAAACGCGTTTATAAAGAGCACGGATCAAGCGCGATATACGGCGGAAGCTACGGCTGGTATAGCGTAGGAAGCGTAAATAACCCACAAACGCTGCTAGGCAGGATGCTAAATATCTTAGGCGGATATACCACAAGAACTCTTACATACTCTACTCATGCGATACGGGCTATTATGCCTTACGTAAGCGGCACTGACGAGAGCGGTGCGTTGCAAACCGCTTGGCCTGTTATCTTAAAACATACAGAGCTAGTAGTCATCTGGGGCGCAGACCCAATAAATACAAACCAGATCGCATGGGGTGTGCCTGATCATGAGAGCTATATCTACTTTAGAAAACTTAAAGAGCAGATGGCTAAACGCGGCGTTAAAGTCATTGTAATAGACCCTGTTTACAACAACACTGCTGATTATCTAAATGCACAACATATCTCTGTAAACCCTACAACGGACGTTGCTTTAATGATGGCGATATGTTACGAGATGATGAAGCTTGGTAAGGCTGATGAAAATTTCTTGAAAAAATATACAAGCGGAGCGGAAGAATTTAAAAAATACCTAAATGGCGAAGCAGAAGACAAAACCGTCAAAGATGCAAAATGGGCGAGTAAAATTTGCGGCGTTAGCGAAAAAGAGATAAAAGAGCTTGCAAAAGTATTTGGCTCAAAACGAACCATGTTGATGGGCGGCTGGGGGCCTCAACGTGCTCATCATGGAGAGCAATTTCATTGGATGTTAACCGTTCTTGCTTGCTTTATAGGTCAGATCGGACTTCCAGGCGGTGGATATGGATTTGGCTATCATTACTCGGACGGAGGATGCCCAAGCCCTGCTGCTCCGGTAGGTAGCTCGCTAGCTCTTGCAAGCGGTAAAGCGGCAGGCTCTTCGGCGTTTCCGGGACTAGGAGCTATGAGCATAGTTCCTTCAAGCGAGGGAGAGTGGAAGAGCCGTGACAATATCGCGATACCTGTTTCTCGTATCCTAGATTGCATAAATAATCCCGGCAAAGAGATAGACTTTAACTGCAAAAAACTAACTTACCCTGAGTTGAAAATGGCTTACTGGGCAGGCGGTAACCCATACCATCATCACCCAGATACAAATTTAATGGCAAAAACATTTGAAAAGCTTGATACGTTTATCGTGCAAGACTGCTTTTGGACCGCAAGTGCTAGAATGGCAGATATCGTTCTACCTGCTGCTACCGAGCAAGAGCGCAACGACATAACAAAGTCACACACAAATAAATTTATAATCGCAATGCATAAGATAGCCGAGCCTTATGGAGAGGCGAAGTCTGATTATGAAATTTATAGCGGGATTTTAAAAGAATTCGGAGATAAAGAGCTAATGGCATTTACTGAGGGTAAAACCGAAATGGAGTGGATCAAGCACTTTTATAATACTTCAAAGAAAAAAGGCGACGAAAGCAACCTTGGCATGCCTGAATTTGATGAATTCTGGGCGAAGGGATATGTTGAGTTTAAGATACCGCAACACGCCTACGAGTATGTAAAACAAGCAGAATTTAGAAAAAACCCTATCATAAATCGCGTAGGAACTCCATCGGGCAAGATAGAGATAGTTTCTAAAAAGATCGCAAAAGCCGCCTATGCCGACTGCCCATTACATCCTACATGGATGGAACCGATGGAATGGATAGGTAACAAAACTGACAAATACCCTCTAAATTTAGTTAGCCCACACCCTAAATACCGCTTGCATAGCCAGCTAAACAATACATGGCTACGAAATTTAGAAGAGGTTAAAGGCAGAGAGCCCGTATGGATACATCCTGAGGACGCTAAAGCTAGAAAATTAAAATCAGGCGATATCGTTAAAGTATTTAACGATCGTGGAACCGTCCTTGCGGGTGTGATAGTCACAGAATTTGTTAAAAAAGGCGTGGTAAGAATTCAAGAAGGCGGCTGGTGGGATCCGGTGCTTGAAAAAGACGGAATTTGCGTTCATGGCAATGTAAACGTCTTAGTGCCAAACGAGCCTACTTCAAGCCTTGCATGCGGTAACCAGGCTACGGCACTCGTTCAAATAGAAAAATTTGAAGGCGAATTACCGAGCATTAAGGTGTTCTCGCAGCCTAAATTTAGCAAAAAGGCATAAGAATGAGAAAAATTTTAGCTACTTTAATCATAGCTAGTTTTGCTTGTGGAGCTGACTTATTTGTCGGCTCCATGACGCCTGTTTTAGATAAGGTAGGCGGCAAGGTTATAGCAGAGTTGCATGCTGGAGCGAAATTAAAGCAAATTTCACAAAACGGCGAATATGTAGAGGTTGAGTATGTCGGTTTTATCCCTGGTGAAAGCCCTATCGCATACGCTAGAGTAGGGGTTTTGGAGCAGGATATCAATGTAGGTGACATGAAAACTTTTAAAGTCATAAAAACACACAAGGACCCTTATGGCAACGAATGGGATGAAGTAAGTGTTAAAGGCTTTGTGAAAAAAGATACTTTAGTTGCCGACATAGATGTTGTTCACAAGGCAGGACAGGCGCTTTTTGAAGAAAGATGCGGCAGCTGTCACGCACTACATGCTTATGATGAATTTGGCGCAAATGTATGGCCAAGCGTGATCGAAACCATGATAAGCAACTCCGCACTAACCCCACAAGAAGTAGAGACGCTAAATCGCTTTTTGCAAAGCAAAGCTCCGATAGAGTAGTCGTCAAATTTAAGTGCGTTTTGTTATATGCAAGGCGCACTTCCTTTCATTAAGACAAAATAGTATAAAATTTCATAATGTAATTAAATTGTTATGGTTAAATTTGATAAATTTTAACCAAAAGATAAAAGGAAAAATTTGCTGGTTCATATTTGTTGCTCTGTTGATAGTCATTATTTTTTACGTCGTTTGCGAGCTGATTTCTCAAATGAGCGCCTAATAGGCTACTTTTACGACCCAAACATCCATCCGTATAGTGAGTATGTGATGCGTTTTTTGGATGTAAAACGCTCGTGCGATCAGATGGGTATAGAGCTTATCATGGGCGAATACGACTACGAGGCATGGCTTAGTGGTACAAAAGGGCTTGAAAATGAGCCTGAAAAGGGCAAGCGCTGCGTTTATTGTTTTGAATTTCGTGTTGGAAATTCGGCTAAAAAAGCTGTTGAACTTGGCGAAAAGTCGATCACGACCACACTTTTGATGAGCCCTAAAAAGGACTTTATACAGCTTGAAAATGCCCTAAATAATGCTGTCAGAGGATATGATCTAACGGCGGTTGCGATTGATTATAGAAAAAATGGTGGAACAAACGAGCAGTTTGAGCTAGCCAAAAAAGATAAGCTTTATCATCAAAACTACTGTGGCTGTGTATTTGGACTATCAAGGCAAAGAGAGACTCAAAAACTGCCGGTGTCAGAGCTTATGAGTGAAATTAACGGACGAATTTTGCCAGGAAGCATAGGGGAGCGTTTGAAGCTTTACGAAAGGGTAAGAGAGTGTGAGAGTAGCGGTGTGAAATTTCATCTTTCGCGCAAATATTTTTTAAACTACCGCTTGCTTCGCGCTTATGTAAAATTTAACAACTCCATCTTGCCAAGCTTCTTTTTTTTATACTCAAATTTTAAAAGAGAAAATGTAAAATTTAGCCTAAATGAAACGGCTGAAATTTGCGATGAATTACGAGATGGCGTTACGCTTTTAAGTCTTAAACGATTTAATAAACTAAGCAAAAAAAATTATAAAAACGTAATCGAAATTTGTAAACATCCACTAGATATCAATGACGAGTTAAGTTTGCGCCGTGAAATTTGCGGTGACTTTAGTCAAAATCCGATCATTATCTTAGATGAAATTCACGCAGGAAGGTATGAAATTTATGCTAAAAACGTTACTTATAACGACAGCCGTGAAATTTTATCGCTTGAATAAAAACAAAGATCTGTCGTAAAATTTACCTAAAAGAAATTTTATAAATTTTTAAATTTCTTGGCAATAAACTTGGTATTAGTAAAAATTTGCTAAAATCTATGAAAAATTTTTACTTAAAAGGTCTTTTAGTGATAGATGTAGTTCAAATTCAAAAAATTCTTCCGCATAGATTTCCGTTTTTGCTTATCGATAGAGTTACTGCGATAGAGCCTGCTAAAAATATCATTGCCTATAAAAACGTAACGATAGGTGAGCCGATATTTCAAGGACACTTTCCGGGTCATCCGATATACCCTGGCGTTATGATAATCGAAGGCATGGCGCAAGCCGGCGGCGTGTTGGCGTTTAAAAGCATGAGCGACGAACATCAAGCCGGTATCGAAAATAAAGTTGTTTATTTCATGAGTATAGACGGTGCTAAATTTCGCCATCCCGTAAAACCGGGAGATCGTTTGGAATACCGCCTAAATGTTTTAAAACATAAAGGAAATATCTGGGTGCTTGAAGGCAAGGCGTATGTTGATGACGTGCTTTGTGCAGAGGCTGAATTAAAGGCGATGATAGTCGATAAGTAATTTAAAGGCAAAAAGTATCATGAAAAAAATTCATCAAACAGCAGTGGTTGAAGATGGCGCGATAATAGGCGAAGACGTAAATATCGAAGCCTATGCTTATGTTAGCTCAAAAGCTGTTTTGGGCGACGGTGTTACCATAAAACAAGGTGCAAGGATAATCGGCAACACAAAAATAGCCGATGGCGGACGTATTTTTAGTTACGCTATCGTAGGAGATATCCCGCAAGATATTAGCTATCATGATGAGGAAAATACCGGCGTGATAATTGGCAAAAATGCTACGATACGCGAATTTTGCACGATAAATTCAGGAACTCACAAAGGCGATGGCATAACTCGTATCGGCGATAACGCTTTTATAATGGCGTATTGTCATATCGCGCACGACTGCGTGATAGGCAATAACGTTATCCTGGCAAATAACGCAACACTGGCGGGACATGTGGAAATGGGTGATTATGCTGTTGTAGGCGGGCTAACGCCTGTTCATCAATTTGTCAAAATAGGCGAAAGTTGCATGATAGCAGGAGCTAGTGCTTTATCTCAAGATGTGGTTCCGTTTTGTTTGGCCGAAGGAAACCGTGCTTATATTAGAAGTTTAAATTTAGTCGGAATTCGCAGACGTTTTGCAAAAGAGCAGGTTGAAGAGCTTGTAAAGGCTTATAAATTTTTATTTAACCAAGGTGTAAGTATAAAAGACCAAGCAAATGAGCTTATCGTAAAAACAAGTGACGAAAATGTCAAAAAAATGTGTAACTTTATAATAAATACGGCAAGAGGAATTCCGCTTGCAAAAGGAAGAGATTGATGGCGAGAAAGTGTAATTTTTGTGGCGAAAATGAGTCAAACGAACGTCGTTTGCTAACTGATATTGCCGGCAATGCGTTTATATGCGAGTATTGTATAAGCGCTGCTTATAATATGATATACGGCGATACCAGTATCGACACAAAAGAAGAAAGTGAAGAAATTCAGTATCAAAATTTAACTCCAAAAGAACTAAAATCAGTCCTTGATAGTTATGTCGTAGGTCAAGATAGGGCTAAAAAGGTTTTTAGCGTTGGTGTTTATAATCACTATAAAAGAATTTTTAAACAAGGCGAGATAGAAGACGACACTGAAATTTCAAAGTCAAATATCTTACTTGTAGGACCAACAGGAAGTGGCAAAACTTTGATGGCGCAGACTTTAGCGAAATTTCTTGATGTTCCTATCGCGATATGTGACGCAACAAGCCTTACTGAGGCTGGATACGTTGGCGAAGATGTCGAAAATATCCTTACTCGTCTTCTTCAAGCCGCAAACGGCGATGTTAAAAAAGCTGAAAAGGGTATAGTTTTTGTCGATGAGATAGACAAGATCGCCAGGATGAGTGAAAACCGAAGTATAACACGTGATGTTTCAGGCGAGGGTGTGCAGCAAGCTCTTCTTAAGATCATTGAGGGAAGTGTTGTAAATATCCCACCAAAAGGCGGTAGAAAACATCCTAACCAAGACTTTATACAAATCGACACTACAAATATTTTATTTGTTTGCGGCGGTGCATTTGACGGACTTTTGGATATCATCGAAAGACGCGTTGGTAAAAATGTCTTAGGTTTTAACCAAGAAAAACGGACAAAAAGTGAAAAAGAGGATCTTTTAGGACTTCTTGAGCCTGATGATTTGGTGCATTTTGGACTTATCCCTGAGCTTATCGGACGTTTGCACGTGGTAGCTACATTAAATGAGATTACAAAAGAAGATATGGTTAAAATTTTAACCGAGCCTAAAAATTCGATACTAAAACAGTATCAAAAACTGTTTGCTATCGATGGTGTTGCTTTGAAATTTGACGATGATGCCTTGTCTGAAATCGCCTCTTTGGCGATCGAGAGAAAAACCGGCGCGCGCGGACTTAGAAGTATAATGGAAGAGATAATGACGGATGTTATGTATGATCTGCCTGAATTAAGAGATTATGAGGTGGTCATATCAAAAGAAGTTGTAAAAGATGGTGTAAAGCCGATTTTTATAAAACAAAATAAAAAAAGCGCGTAAAGGAAGTAAATGTTTTTAGATCAACTGATAGGGTTTTTTTCAAGCGATATGGGTATCGACCTTGGTACGGCAAACACCCTTGTGCTTGTTAAAGATAAGGGGATTATTATAAATGAACCTTCAGTAGTTGCGGTTCGTCGTGAAAAATACGGGAAACAAAAAATTCTAGCCGTAGGACATGCGGCAAAAGAGATGGTTGGTAAAACTCCTGGTGATATAGAGGCGATTCGTCCGATGAGAGACGGTGTTATCGCTGACTTTGATATGACTGAGAAAATGATACGCTACTTTATAGAAAAGACGCATAAAAGAAAGAGCTTTATCCGCCCTCGCATAATCATCTCCGTGCCTTACGGTCTTACTCAAGTAGAAAGAAAGGCTGTCAGAGAGAGTGCGCTAAGTGCCGGTGCTAGAGAGGTATTTTTGATAGAAGAACCTATGGCTGCAGCCATAGGAGCAAATTTACCGGTTCGTGAGCCGCAAGGAAGCCTTATAGTAGATATCGGTGGTGGAACAACCGAGATAGGCGTAGTATCTCTTGGAGGACTAGTTATAAGCAAGTCTATCCGCACTGCAGGAGATAAGATAGATACAAGTATAGTAAACTATATAAAAGAAAAATACAACTTGCTTATCGGAGAAAGAACGGGTGAAGAGATCAAAATCGGTGTCGGCTCTGCCATTCAGCTAGATAAGGAACTAACGGTAGTAGTAAAAGGTCGCGACCAGGTTAGCGGACTTTTAAGCCGCGTAGAGCTAACTAGCGAAGATGTAAGAGAGGCTATGAGAGAGCCTCTTAAAGAGATAGCCGATGCGTTAAAAACCGTTCTTGAGATGATGCCGCCTGATCTTGCGGGTGATATCGTTGAAACAGGTATAGTCTTGACCGGAGGTGGTGCGCTTATACGCGGACTTGACAAATATCTTTCTGATATCGTTAAACTTCCTGTTTTTGTTGCAGATGAGCCGTTGCTTGCGGTTGCGCACGGAACCGGAAAAGCACTAGAAGAGATAAGTTTGCTTCAGCAGCTAATAAATGAAGACTAAGATTACTCTTTTTGCTTTAATCGCACTACTTATTGTATTTTCCGTTTATAAAGGCGGAATTTTTACAAATTTGTCGGTTAAAGCGAGTAATTATGTTATAAATTTTTATGATGATATCGCAAAAAATTTAAAAGATAAGATAAATGAACATTTTAGGCAAGTTGCCGAGATTAAAAGCCTAAGAGAGCAAAATGCCGAGCTTGAAAGATCGGCAATGCTTCTTAGCACCTTCGCAAACGAGCTAAATGAAATTTTAAAAGATAAAAACGCAACTGCTTACGCCCCTAAAGTTCGTCTTGTAAAGGGGTTAAGTTATGCTAATATCGGGGATTATAATAAAATTTGGATAACCGAATTTGAAGGATATGATCCAAATAAAATTTACGGTCTTATATACCAAGGAAAAAGTGCAGGTGTTGTGATACAAAAGGACGGCAAACCGCTTGCCTTGCTTCAAAACGACCCAAAGAGTCTATTTTCCGTTTATATAGGCAACGACAAAATTCCAGGTATCGCGCATGGTAATAAAAATGGAATTTTGATCAAATTTATACCTCAATGGCTAAGACCAAAGATCGGCGATGAGGTCTTTACTAGCGGTCTTGACGGAGCATTTTTTAGCGGAGTACCTGTTGGAAAAGTGTCTGAAATTTTTGATGAGAGTTTATACCAAAGCGTTTTAGTCGAGCCTTATGCTCAGATTAATATACCAAGTTATTTATATGTTGTTACAAAGGAAAGATAATGCCAAGAAGAGATGATGTTAAAACGATTTTGCTTATAGGTTCGGGTCCGATCGTTATCGGTCAGGCTTGTGAGTTTGACTACAGCGGCACACAGGCTGCTAAAACGCTTAAAGAGCTTGGATATCGCGTTGTATTAATAAACTCAAATCCGGCTACGATCATGACTGATCCTGATTTTGCCGATGCGACTTATGTTGAACCTATAACAAAAGAGAGTATAAAACGCATCATAGACAGAGAAAATGTCGATGCTATCTTGCCTACGATGGGTGGTCAAGTTGCTCTTAATGTTGCCATGGAGCTTTATGAGGCAAATATGCTAGGAGATGTCAAATTTCTTGGCGCAAACCCTGAGGCTATAAAAAAAGGCGAAGATAGACAAATTTTTAAAGAAGCTATGAAAAAGATCGGCATGGATCTTCCTAAAAGCCACTATGCTCACAGTTTTCAAGAGGCATTAGATGCGGCAAATGATATCGGCTTTCCTATCATTATAAGGGCGTCGTTTACTCTTGGTGGAGCAGGAAGCGGCGTAGCGTATAATATAGACGAATTTAAAGAGCTTGCTCAGCTTGGACTTGAGGCCTCTCCTATACATGAAATTCTTATTGAAGAGAGTTTACTTGGTTGGAAAGAGTATGAGATGGAAGTTATAAGAGATAGAAACGACAACTGTATTATAGTTTGTTCTATCGAAAACTTCGATCCTATGGGTGTTCATACCGGAGATAGTATCACGGTAGCTCCTGCGCTTACGCTAACAGATAAAGAGTATCAAGTTATGCGCGATGCCTCTTTTGCTATACTTCGCGAGATAGGTGTTGATACGGGTGGCTCAAATGTCCAGTTTGCTATACATCCAAAAACAGGTCGAATGATCGTTATAGAGATGAACCCACGCGTTTCACGTTCTTCTGCTCTTGCTAGTAAGGCTACGGGCTATCCTATAGCAAAAGTTGCTACTCTTTTGGCGGTTGGATTTAGCCTTGATGAGATAAAAAATGACATTACAGGAACTCCTGCTAGCTTTGAACCTGTGATCGATTATATCGTTACTAAAATTCCTCGCTTTACATTTGAAAAATTTCCAGGCTCTAACCCTTATCTTGGCACGGCAATGAAGTCTGTTGGCGAAGTTATGGCAATAGGCAGGACATTTAAGGAGAGTATCCAAAAGGCGCTTTGTTCTATGGAGCGTGATTTGAGCGGATTTAACTCTTTAAATTTAGATAAAAATGCACTCATATACGGTCTTAGAAATGCAAATGAAAATAGAATTTTAATGATAGCCGAAGCTTACAGACAAGGCTTTAGCTTAGAAGAAATTCATGAATTTAGCAAGATCGATCCTTGGTTTTTGGATCAAATTCATCAAATAGTAAAATTTGAAGACAAGATCGATATGGATATATTAAATGACGCAAATTTGCTTAGAGAAGCCAAAACTATGGGTTTTTCGGATAAGATGATAGCGCATTTGATAAATGAAAAAGACAACCTTGAACTTAGTCAAAATGATATTTATTTCGCTCGCGAAAAGCTTGGTATAAGCCTTGAATACAACGAAGTCGATACTTGTGCGGGAGAATTTAAAGCCCTAACGCCTTATCTTTACTCTACTACAAATATCACCCAGAGCAAGCAGGCTAAAGCTGCTACTAGCGATAAAAAAGTCATGATAATAGGCGGTGGTCCAAACCGCGTCGGACAAGGCATAGAGTTTGACTATTGTTGTGTGCACGCAAGTTATGCATTGCGTGATCTTGGTATAAAAACGATAATGTATAACTGCAACCCAGAAACCGTCTCAACCGACTATGATACAAGCGATATACTTTATTTTGAGCCGATTGATTTTGAGCATGTAAGAAGTGTTATAGAGTGCGAAAAGCCTGACGGTGTTATAGTTCATTTTGGAGGACAAACTCCTCTTAAATTTGCTAAACGCTTGACTATAACTGGAGCAAAGATAATAGGCACAAGCGCAAGAACCATAGATGTTGCCGAAGACAGAAAGAAATTTAGCGAATTTATCGATAAGATAGGTGTTAAACAGCCTAAAAACGATACCGCTACAAGTGAAAAAGAGGCTATCGAAAAGGCAGCTGCGATAGGGTATCCCGTGCTTGTTCGTCCAAGCTATGTATTAGGCGGTAGAGCGATGAGAAGAGTTCATAGTGAGGCGGAGCTAAAAGAGTATATGAATGAGGCAGTTCAGGTTAGCAACAACTCTCCCGTGTTGCTTGATAAATTTTTACAAGATGCAACAGAGCTTGATGTAGACGCGATAAGTGACGGTAAAGATGTCTATATTGGTGCGATAATGGAGCACATAGAGGAGGCAGGCATCCACTCCGGAGATAGCGCTTGTATCTTGCCTGCGATGAGTTTAAGTAAGGAGATGATAGATAAAGTCCGTGCTCAAACTCGTGATATAGCTTTAAATTTAGGCGTTATCGGACTTATGAATATCCAGTTTGCGATCTATGAAAATGAGCTTTATATGATCGAGGTAAACCCAAGAGCAAGTAGAACCGTGCCTTTTGTAAGCAAGACTACGGGCATACCGATGGCAAAGGTTGCAACCAGGGTTATGTGGCAGGGAAATTTACGTGAAGCACTTAAATTCTACGACAGTTACGGTGTTTTAACACAAGAAGACGGAATTTTATTACCAAATATCAAAAATCATGTTTGTGTTAAAGAGGCGGTATTTCCGTTTAATAAGCTAACGGGTGCTGACTTAATCCTTGGGCCTGAGATGAAATCAACAGGCGAAGTAATGGGTATAAGTCCTGATTTTGCTAGAAGTTTTGTTAAGAGCCAGATAGCTGCTAGCAACTGCTTGCCTACAAGCGGAACTGTATTTTTAACCTTAGCCGATGCCGATAAGCCTTATGCAAGTGAGCTAGCAAGAGATCTTATCAAGCTTGGATTTAACATAACGGCAACCGGTGGAACGCATAAAATTTTAAACGAAAACGGCATAAAAGCGGAATTTGTATATAAGATCAGCGAAAGTCGTCCAAATATCGAAGATAAGCTTAAAAACGGCGATATCGCACTTGTGATAAACACAAGCGATAGCAAATCAAATGCCGATGACGGTAAAAAAATTCGCCAAAATGTTTTGAGATTTAAGATACCGTATTTTACCACGATGCGTGCGGCACTTGCGGCCGCTAAGTCGATCAAAAGCGTTCAAGACGGCTCGGCTTACGAAGTAAGATCACTTCAAGAATATCTTAAAAATTAATCAAATTTATGGTCTAGGCTATGGCTTAGACCATAAATTTGATCTCATTTTAAGCGTTTATATACATCGAAATTTGGCGTAAAACTGCGCTTTTAAGGGTTTTTTATGGATGCTTTTATATCCGGATTTCTTACTAGTTTATCACTTATACTTGCTATCGGAGCGCAAAATGCCTTTGTGCTAAAGCAGGGCATCAAAAAAGAATTTGTATTTTTAGTTTGTATTATTTGTGCTATGTCAGACGCTATTTTGATAGTAGCAGGAGTTGGCGGCTTTGGCTATATGACGCAAAAATTTAGCTACTTAGAAAGTGTTGCTAGATATGGTGGTGGGGCATTTTTGTTTGTTTACGGGATAAAAAGCTTTTATAGCGCATATAAGATGACGCACGCCCTAAAGCCACAAAGTTTTGCTACTGCGTCACTTACAAAAACAGCTCTTTTAACACTCGCATTTACTTGGCTAAACCCGCATGTTTATCTTGATACCGTTATGCTCATTGGCTCTGTTTCTACTAAATTTGGCACCAATGCAAACATCTTTGGAGCAGGTGCCGTAAGTGCGTCGTTTGTATTTTTCTTTTCGCTTGGATACGGTGCTAGACTTTTAGCCCCATTTTTTGAAAAGGCGGTGGCATGGAAAATTTTAGAATTTATAGTAGGCGTGATAATGTTAGCACTTGCATTCATGCTTGTTTTTAGTGTTTAAATTTAAAATAAAGTCAATATCTTAACCAAACAACGCTTTTGTGTATTTTGCTTTGTTTGAGTAAGTAAATTTATCTTAAAAATCCTATAATGCTATAATGAAATTTAAACAGGTAATTTTTTATTTTTTAGCTATTCTTGCCGTTGGTTATTTTTATTTAGTCTATACAAATTATGATGAAAATAAAAAATATACATACAATGTAGCAGTTGCTAGTCAAGTTACGACCGTTCAAAAATACAAAGCCATTATCAACGAGAGGATAGAGCAGCAAAAGAGACTGCTTGAAGAGACGGCTAGATTTATAGAAACAAAAGAGTATGCGACAGATTATGACACTATAAAAGGCGTGCTTAATATCATAGCTAGGACGACAGGATTTTTGGCTGTGTATTCCGGTTATATAGATACGTATAAATTTATCGCCAGTAATAATATCGAACCGCAATATAACTTTTCAAACCGCCCTTGGTTTATAGCGGCAAAGAAAAATATGGCAACTGGGTTTACCGAGCCTTATGTTGATAGGCTACTTAATATATATGTTATCTCGGTATCTACGCCGCTTTTTAAAAATGGTAAATTTATCGGTGTTTTGACGGCTGATTTGGATTTTGAAATTTTTCAAAAAGAGCTTGCAACGCTTTTTCCGCTTTCAAATGGTTCGGCATTTTTGATGGTAAACGGCAAAAATGCACTGGATAAAATGGGTCAAATTTTAGACTTTGATAGTATCGAAGTAAAAAATGCACTAAAAACCATATCTAAAAAAAGAGAGGGAAATGAGCAAATTTTTATAAAAAACAAGCCATATATTTTTGTCTATGATACATTGGCAAATAGCGACTGGATATTAGTTAGCGTGTTGGATGAGACGATGATTTATAAGCAGGTTAATAAAAAGACATTGCGAGATCTGGGTATATTTTTGGCATTAGTGCTTTTTGGGGTTTACGCATTTGTTGCTATTTATATCGCACAGCGAAAATTTTACAAGAGCAAGCATTTGTTAAATCTTTTTTCTAAAAACCCTATCGGTGGACTTGTTATAACTGATCGCGCCGGCAATATCGCCTTTATAAATAAAGAATTTGAAAAGATTTTCGGACTAAAATTTAAGGCAAATATCGGCAAAAACCTAAAAGAGCTTCCGGATATCTTCTATCAAAATCAAAACATGCAAGATATATTTGAGCAAATTACAAATAACCCTAAAAAAAGTTTTGGCTTAACTTTAAAAAAAGACGAGTTGTTTTATAAGGTCGAATTTTTACCGCTTTTGGATAAATACAGTGTTTTTGACGGAGTATTTATCATGGCTCACGATGTTACGCATGAGATAGATTTGGAACAAAATAAGCAAAAACAAGAGCAAATTTTATTACAAAATTCCAAAATGGTTGCTCTTGGCGAGATGGTAAGCGCGATATCTCATCAGTATAAACAACCCCTTAATACCCTTTTGCTTTTAGCAAGCGACACGCAAGAGCTACTTAGCGGCATGAGTGCTAATGAAAAAGCTTTAAAAAATATATTAAATATGCGTATGAATATCGACCTGATGAACGAAACGATAGATGTTTTTAGGAATTTTTATAAAGAGGATTTTTGTGAAAAAAGTTTTGATCTGATTGACGTAATGGACGATGTTTTATATATTTGTAGGCCTCAACTTCAGGTAAAAAATATAAAGTTAAATTTTATTTATGATGATGAGGAACATCAGATCACAAGCTATCCGACATATGTTAAACATGTTTTAATGAATATCATCATAAACGCAAAAGACGAGCTTGTTAAAAAGGCTATGCGATGTGATTTTGAGCCATATATCACGGTGACATTAAGACAGGATCGGCAAAAATTTACGATCGGCATAGAGGATAATGCCGGCGGTATTGATAAGAATTTGGCTAAACAGATATTTGAGCCGTTTTTTACAACAAAAGGTGGCGAAGGCACCGGCATGGGGCTTTATCTTTGCAAGTTGATATTTGAGAAAAAACTACGTGGCGATATAAAGCTCGTTAGTGCCGCAAACCCGACAAAATTTGAGATAGAGTTACTAAAATGAATACAATATTTAAAGAACTTAGTCATATAAACGTGCTTTTGGTTGAGGATGATTTGCATCTGCGAGATGTTATAAAAGAGCTTGTCGAGCCTTATGTGGGGCAAATTTTTAAAGCGCAAAACGGCAAAGATGGACTCGAGATTTTTAGTCAAAATGATATAAATTTGATCATAACCGATATAAATATGACTTCCATGAATGGCATAAAGATGGTAAAACACATTAGAAAACTTGATGAGCAAACTCCGATAATATTTATCACAGCCTATGATACCGATGAAAATTTACAAAATTTAATAACCATACAAAACAGCAGTCTTTTAAAAAAGCCATTTGATAAACAGCAGTTATTAATCACCATGCTAATGGTTAGCAAAAACGGTATAAAGGCGCTAGAGCGCTTAAATTTAGGGCAAGGCTTTAGCTATGATATCCAAAGTAGAACTCTTTATAGCGGCGATGAAAACATCGCACTAACTAAAACAGAGCAACGACTCTTGCATATACTAGCGATAAATAAAGACCGAGTGGTATCCTTTGAAATGATAGAAAATTTCACATGGAGCGGCAAGGTCGCGTCGTTTGACACTATGAGAAATTATATAAACAAACTACGCAACAAAACTTATGCAACACTTATTAAAAACATTCAAGGGATCGGTTATAAATTATCACTTTGCGAGTAGTTTAGTGGCGGAAGATGTCCGAGAAGACTCGGACATTAAAATTACATTTTAGGCTTTGAGAAGACCTTGATTTTAGGTGCTGTGCCTGTGAATTTTTCTATATTTACAAGCGCGGTATGCGATATGTTGCCTTGCGCTAGTTTTGATGTGCCTTTGTCGATAGTTAAGACATTGACATCACCGTGAACACACATGCTACCTATCTCGCCCGGATCTTGCGGATCATACCATGCGCCTTCTGCTACACATACAACATCTTTTCTAATATCATCCGTCACAACTGCACCGCAAAGAATTTTACCGCGTTTTGACGACACAAGAACCAAATCCCCGTCAACTATGCCTTTTTCTTTTGCATTTTCCGGATTTATCAAGACAGGCTCGCGCTCGTTTACTTCATACACTTTACGCAAGATGGTGTTGTTTAGTTGAGAGTGTAGTCTGTGTCTTGGGTGCGGCGATATTAGGTGGTATGGGAAATCCTTAGTAGCGTTTCCTAGCCATTCTACCGGTTCGTAAAATTTAGCATAACCTTCGCAGTCGTCATATCCGTAAGATGCAACCTTTTTGGAGAAAATTTCTATCCTGCCGGATGGAGTTCCTAGTTGATTTTCTATCGGGTCTTCAACAAATTCTTTAAATGCAACATAGTCGTCCCCGCCTTGTTCCATTTTTGTAAATTCATAATAGCCCTTCTCCCAAAATGCCTCAAATTTAGGTAGCTCTATAGCTTTGGCAACAGCTTGTTCCATGGCTTGCTCGTAGAAGTATTTTGCCCAGCCTTTAGCATCTCTACCTTCGGTAAATAGATCTTTTCTGCCGAATTTATCGGCTATATCGGTAAAGATATCATAATCAGCTTTTGACTCGCCAACAGGCTCTATGCCTTTTTTAAGTGCGATAAGACCTGTTTTGGACTCGGAGCCAACAACGCTTATGTCGTCACGCTCTATCTCTGTGCAAGCAGGAAGAACGATGTCTGCCATGCGTGAGCTGGCAGTCCAGTATGGGTCTTGGTTGATGATAACTTCCGGTTTCTGCCATGCTTTTATCATTTTGTTGCGGTCTTGATGATGGTGCATCGGGTTACCGCCTGCCCAGTAGATAAGCTTAATATCGGCAAATTCTACCTTTGTGCCATTATAATCTATGCTCTTGCCCGGATTTAGTAGCATGTCTGAAATTTTAGCTACAGGTATCGCTTTGTTTGAGAAGCTTTGCTCAAACGAGCTTGTATCGTTGCCTGTTCCTGCATTATAAGTCATCGGCTTGCCTACTGTTATGCCTGGTATTGAAACGCCAACACGCTCTGTCGAGCCGACATTACCGTCACCGTGGTAGCTTGCACCGCATCCGCCGCCGTTTTTGCCTATTTGTCCAAGCATGGCAGTTAGTGTAAATACAGCCCAGTTTCCCATCTCGCCGTGGTCTTGTCTTTGTAGTGACCAGCCAGGCATGATCATGGTTGTTGTTTTAGCCATGGTTTGAGTTAGTTCTTTGATCTCTTTTTCACTAATGCCTGTGATCTTACTAGCCCAAGCCGGGTCCTTCTTTACTCCATCACTTTTGCCTGTAAAATAATCTTTAAATTTATCAAATCCAACCGTATATCTCTCGATAAAATTTTTATCATAAAGACCTGTTTCATATAGATGATAACACATTGCAACCATGAGCGCGACGTCTGTGTTTGGTATGATTTTTATATTTTTAGCATCAAAAAATTTATCACTGTCTGTGCGCAAAGGATTTATCGAGATGACTTTTAGTTTGCCCTCTTTTACGGAGTTTTTAATTTTTACAAATCCATCATAAGACTTATGCGCGGGCACGTCCCAGTTTATCTGTGTGGTGCGCACTAGATCGCAACCTATGAGCACGAGAGTTTGCGTATGTTTTGCGATATTATCCAAGCTTGTGTGTCTAAAATAATGGTTTGTTCCCATTACTATCGGTGTTACGACGGAGATTGCACCGGTAGAGTAAGTTCCCTTGCTATCTACAAAGCCGCCGGTTAAATTTAACATTCTTTTTAATAGAGTTTGCGGGTTATTTAGGTTGCCTATACCAAACCAGCCGTAGCTTCCGGCATATATGCTTTCTGGACCGAAATCCCTCTGGCATCTTGCGATCTCTTCGTAGATGATTTGATTTACTTTTTCCCAGCTTACGCGCACAAATTTATCTTTGCCACGCATGGTAGTGTCGCTTTTGTGACGATCTTTTAAAAATCCTTCTCTAACATAGGGATAAAGCACGCGAGTTTCATCGTATGTTCTGCTGCGAACAGCTTTGTTCATTAGAGGTGGATTTGAATCAAAGCTTAGTGGCTCAACTTCCGTTAGCTTGCCATCTTCGATAGTCGCTTCAAGTGGACCCCAGTGTGTGGCTGTTGTTACCTTTTTGCTATTGCTTAAAATTTTAGCACTTGATAGCATTGGTGCAGCTGTTACGCCTAACGCCATTCCCTTTAGAAAATTTCGTCTTTGCATTTTTCTTCCTTTCGTGGTTATTTGTTTGATTTGTCTAACAGTTTGTATTGCAAGTATGAGCCGACAAGTCTTGTTTCGTCTTTGTTAAGACCTGCTCTGTCGCTCATGGTTTTTACGACATTTGGCCATTGGTTTATGGTGTATTCATCTATCGCTTTTGCAACATGACAGCTGCCACAACGAAGATAAAGATCCTCTTCGGCCTCCCATAAACCATCTTTTGTGTTTTTGATAACACTTGGGTCTTTTATGTTGAAGCTAAGCTCTATATTTTTCCATTTGACGCCATACTCATCTTCTTTTTCTGATATGATTTTTAAATTTTTAACAGATTCGCCAGTGATCCTTGCAAGCTTTATCCTATCCATGTCATTATAAAACAAAATATATTCATTGCCGCTCATTACCGATGCGCTTACTTTGTATTTGCTTCCGTCTTTTTGGACATGAGTGCCTTTATATAATGTGCCTGCTTCTTTGTCATCTATCAAGATCTCGGTATCTGCTCCTGCTATATCAAGTCCTAGCATGAAATTTGGCATACAGCAAAGTAAAAATGCCGCAGCGACTGATCTTAGCTTGTTTTTATCCATTTACTACTCTCCTTTGTTGTTAAATTAAGAAATCATTTTAATACAAAAGTATAAAAAAAGTATAATATTTTCAAGCGCACTTGTTTAAATTTTATTTGTTTAAAGTAGTTCTTATATAATTATAAAAATAGTGATGATAAATTGAACTCAAACATAAATTTACAAGACATAAGAGCGTTTAAGACAATACGACTATTTAATGTAATAAAACGTAGTTTTAAATTTTGGCTACTTAAAAGGGAGCAGTACTGCTTATTTAAATTTAAACTCAGGTATGTTGTTAATGATAAAATTAGTAAAAAATGAATTTTTTGGCATTACTATCACGCTTCTTGGCGGGATTTTATGGGGATTTAGCGGAGTTTGCGGGCAGTATTTATTTACGCAAAAGGGCATTAGTAGCGATTGGCTTGTGCCGTATCGCTTGCTTTTGGCAGGCTTGGCGCTTGTTGTTTATTACTTTATCACTTCGCCAAAAAGCGCGCTTGCACCGATAAAAGACATAAGGCTTCTTCCGCAAATGTTAATCTATGCCATTTTAGGTCTTATGCTGACGCAATACAGCTATTTTTATGCGATAGAGCTATCAAATGCCGCCGTTGCGACCGTTATTCAGTATTCAGCACCAGCACTTATTTTGGCGGTTGTTTGTGTGATAGAAAAAAGATCGCCCAAGATAAATGAGCTAATCGCTCTAATTTTAGCTAGTTTGGGCGTTATTTTACTGGCAACTCACGGCGATTTAACCACGCTTGTTATTAGTCCAAAGGCTCTATTTTACTGTCTTTTAAGCGCGGTTTGTGTTTGTATCTATAATCTTTTGCCCACAAGGCTTAATAAAAAATACCCCATTACGTTAAATTTAGGCTGGGGGATGGTGATAGGCGGGGTGTTGCTTGCGTTTTTTATGAGAGTGTGGAATTTAAACGGTGTGAGCGATGTGAGCGGATATTTAGCCTTTATCTCGGTTGTATTTTTTGGCACGATTTGCGCCTTTAGTTTTTACATGGTAGGCGTTAAGTCGTTAGGGGCTAGCAAGGCTAGCTTGATAGCTTGCATAGAGCCCGTAAGTGCGGCACTTTTTGCATACTTTTGGCTTGGGACGGAGTTTGTGTTTTTGGACTTTACGGGGTTTGTTTTGATCATCTCTTGTATATTTTTATTAGCAAAAAAAGACAAGCAATAAAGTCGCAGAAAAATATTATAATACAACTTTAAAATAAAGGATATAAAATTAAAACTTTAATCATAAACGCACACCCGTTTTTAAATGAGGAAAATTCATATTCTAAAAAGCTACAAAATGCTTTCTTGGCTGAATTTAGGGCTAAATTTGACGAAGATAAACTCGAAATTTTAAATTTAGCCGATGAGTTTATTCCAGCGCTTGACGGCGATATGCTAAATGCCTGGGCAAAAATTTCAAACGAAGAAAAATTAAGCCAAAACGAGCAAAAGGTAGCAGACGCACAAGCCGGACTTTTAGCACAGTTTAAACGCTGCAAGCGCGTAGTTATCGTTACTCCGCTTCATAACTTCAACATAACTTCAAAGCTAAAAAACTATATTGATAATATCTTCATGGCGGGCGAAACCTTTCAATACGTTACAGGCGGATCTGTAGGGTTAATGAACGATGGACGTAAGGTTATGCTACTTCAAGCAAGCGGTGGGATCTACTCGCAAAACGATCCAAAATACTCGCCTATGGAGCTAACTAGAATTTACATAAAAGGCATTTTTGTTGATTTTATGGGGTTTGAGAGCTTTGATATCGTGCGAGCTGAGGGCACATCGGTGGGCGCTGTGGATAAGGATAAGATGATGGCAGATGCCATAAATGAGCTAAAAGCTAAATTTATTAAATTTTACGAGTAGGGGTGCAAATTTGATATATCTAGCGCAAACCGATACGACGGCAGGATTTTTAAGCAAGGATTACCGCGAGCTAAACCGAGTAAAAGAGCGCAAACTAGACCAACCATGCTTGATCGCAACTGCCAAATTTGCCACTTTGCAAAACTTAACAAGAGTGCCAAATAAATTTAAAAACATGGTTAGGCGCTCTAAAAAAACTACATTTTTGTATCCAAATTTAAAAGCGATCAGGGTTGTAAAAGATGGTGAGCATGCTAAATTTCTTGACATGCACAGCTGGCTTTACTCTACAAGCGCGAACAGACATGGCGAAAATTTTGATGAAATTTGGGCTAGAAATGTTGCCGATATTGTTGTAGATGAGCGATTTTACCAAGCTAAAGGATCAAAAATTTATAAAATTTCAAAAACCAATATAAAGCGCATAAGATAAATACACTTCTCATATTTCTTTAAATTTTTGTAAAAATCATATCTTAAACGATCAATTTTCTAAATTCATATAAATTTTTAAAAAATATATGCAATGTTTGTAATGCCCATTTATACAGCTTTTGCGTAAGCTCTTATGCTCTTAGTTACCATACGTAACACAAATGCCTAAAATAAAAAACTGAAAGTATTTTTAAACTAAAAAAAATTATAGGCATGTTAGTATTCAACTATAAATTAATCAAAAGGGAGCAAAAATGAGCGAATACATCAATGGCATTCTAGAAGATCTTAAACGACTAAATCCTGGTCAAGAGGTGTTCATCCAGGCAGCTACCGAGGTTCTTTACAACCTTGATCCTTTGATATCAAGAGAAGATAAATATAAAAAACACGCTATTTTGGAGAGGATCACCGTTCCTGAAAGAACCGTTGTTTTTCGCGTGACTTATGTTGACGATAAGGGCAAACCGCAAGTTCACAACGGATATCGTGTCCAGTTTAACTCAGCCATCGGTCCGTATAAAGGCGGTTTAAGACTTCATCCTAGTGTAAATTTAGGCGTTTTGAAATTTTTAGGATTTGAACAAATTTTTAAAAATTCACTAACCGGCGTTAATATCGGCGGTGCAAAAGGCGGAAGTAACTTCGATCCAAAGGGCAAAAGCGATAATGAGATAATGAGATTTTGCCATGCGTTTATGGAAGAATTTTACAGACATATAGGCAATACAACCGATGTTCCTGCAGGAGATATCGGTGTTGGCGGACGTGAGATCGGCTATCTTTTTGGCAAATACAAAAAAATCACAGGAAGATTTGATGGAATTTTAACAGGAAAAGGACTAAACTGGGGCGGAAGTCTTGCTAGAACTGAAGCAACCGGATATGGCTTAGTTTACTTTACAGATAACATGCTTAAAAAAGCAGGTCTTAGCTTAGAGGGTAAAAAATGCTCTATCAGCGGAAGTGGAAACGTTGCTATTTACACCATCGAAAAGCTATATCAATTTGGTGCGTTGCCTATTACCGCATCTGACTCAAACGGTTATATCTATGATAGTGAAGGTATTGATGTGGCACTTTTAAAAGAACTAAAAGAGGTTCGAAGAGAGCGCTTGAGTGAATACACCAAATTTAGACCGCATGCAAAATACATAAGCGTAAACGAATACGCACCGGGACGCAACGGCGTTTGGGATGTGCCTTGTGACGGAGCATTTCCTTGTGCTACGCAAAACGAAGTTCATTTAGCCGACATTAAAGTCCTTTATGCGAATGGATGTAAATTCTTAGCCGAGGGTGCGAATATGCCAAGCACGCTTGATGCCGTAAATTTCATGCTTGCGCAAAAAGACTTTTACTTTGCCCCCGCTAAAGCCGCAAATGCCGGAGGCGTAGGTACTAGCGGACTTGAGATGATGCAAAATGCAGGCATGACATCTTGGAGCTTTGAGGAGGTTGATAAAAGACTTCGCGGCATAATGAATCATATATTTGAAATTTCATACGCTACAAGTGAGGAATTTGGCGATGCAGGCAACCTCGTGCTTGGCTCAAATATCGCGGGATTTAGAAAAGTAGCCGACGCGATGATCGATCAAGGATATGTGTAGTAAATTTTTATTTTGATGGCTAAAATCAGCTTGTTTTTAGTATAATCAAAACAAAAAAGGTGGCTAAGATGAAGATTATAAATTCTTTTTTTGTGGGATTTTTGTTTGTCTTAGCTCCGATTTTTACTCTATTTGCCGGGCTTAAGGTTAATTACTTTGACCATTACGGCATTGATGAGTATTTTAATGTCATTTTTATACATAATGTGCCTATTTTATGGCTTGCTCCTCTTTATTTATTTGTCGGTTATGCGTTTTTCTATTCTAAATTTAGAAAATTTTTTCGTGCATTTTATGTTATAGTTTTACTTTTTTCGCTCCTTAGCTGGCTTCCTGCGATAGGTCTTAATGTGGGGGAGAGAATTTTTGCAGAGCCTGATTATGACGAGTTTATACAAGATAGTGATAGCGGTGTAAAAACTGTAAATTTCCGTCCTTTATATAAAACTAAAGATACAATTTATGTTATAAAAAACAAAGGCGACTACGCTGTAAAGATAAAACGAAACAAATAAAAAAGAAAAATTTTAAATTTCGGTTTATTTTTAACATTTTGACCACTTTATCTCTTTAAATTTTAACGGATTTTTACCTTTTTTTAGCTACAATGTAATAAAAAAATAAAGGGTTAAATATGCGGATGAAACTACCACATGTGCCTTATGTCGCACATAAAATAGCGATAGATCTTTTAAATTGTGGCTTTGTTAAGCTAAACAAAGGCATAGAACCGATAGTTGCTAAGGCTACTGAAATTTTAAATGAAGATATAGTAAAAGAGAGAGCCTTAGAGGAGAGAGCTAACGAGCTTTTAGAGAAAAACGAAGACGAAATGCAACTTATGCAAGTTGATCGTAAAAACATGTTCTGGCTTATAAAGAAAAAGTTAGCGGCTGATTTTGATGTGATACTAACCCATGAGGATAGGTTTAGCAACGTAGCTCATAAAATTTTAGAGACGATATGGAAGAGTAGTTTGGTTGAGTATAATGTCTCTGAAAACCGCGTTAAAAATGTTATCTACAGCTCGATAGACGGGTATTTGAAAAATTACGAAAAGATAGAAGATGATGTTCTTGAAAAGATAGAGAGTTATAAACATAAACTTATCCCGGGAACCCAGGAGTATGACATTGTTTTTGAGCGCCTTTATCAAGACGAACTTAAAAAAAGAGGAATGCTGTAATGAAAGCTTATATTTACATCGAAAACGGCACATATCTTGAAGCAAAAGCGTTTGGAGCTCACGGCGAGTGTGCCGGCGAGCTTGTTTTCAACACATCTTTAACCGGCTATGAAGAGATCATGAGTGATCCTAGCTATGCAGGTCAGTTTATCGTATTTACTATGCCTGAAATCGGTATAGTGGGTGTAAATGATGACGATATGGAGAGCCATAAAATTTATGCAAGTGGCGTTATCATGCGCTCTTATAATGAATTTGCGTCAAATTATAGGTCGCAAAAAACATTGGGAGAATTTTTCAAAGAGCAAGGTAAATTCGGCGTTTATGATGTAGATACTAGATTTTTAACCAAAATGCTTCGTGACGAGGGTGCTTTGATGGCGTATATTTCAACGCAAATTAGCGACAAAGAAGAGCTTAAACGTCGTCTTGAAGCAAGCGGACGCATAGAGGATACAAACTATGTAAAAGTTGTAGGTTCAACTGATGAATACGAGCATAAATTTGGAAGTTGGGATAAAACCGCTAAAATTTACAAGCCTTTAAAAAGTATCGGCAAAAAGATCGCTGTGCTTGACTTTGGCGTAAAAAGAAACATCTTGAATGAGCTTTGCGAAGTCGGTCTTGAGGTGGTTGTTGTTCCTCATAGCGTAAAAGCCGAGTATCTGATAGAAAAATTTAAAAACGGCGAAATAAATGGTGTGTTTTTGTCAAACGGTCCAGGAGAGCCAAAAAGTTTAAAGTCGGAAATATCCGAGATAAAAAAGATCATAGACGCTAAAATCCCGATATTTGCGATATGTCTTGGACATCAACTTCTTTCAAATGCCATGGGTTATCCGACCTATAAGCTAAAATTCGGACAGCATGGAGCAAACCATCCTGTGCTAAATTTAGAAACAAAAGCGATCGAGATAACTACTCAAAACCACAACTATAATGTTCCTGAAGAGATCGCCGAGGTCGCTCATATAACACATAGAAATTTATTTGATGGAACTATAGAGGGTGTTAGATATAAGGATTTTCCGGTATTTTCCGTTCAGCATCACCCAGAGGCTAGCAGCGGACCAAATGAAAGCAAATATATATTTAAACAGTTTATAGAAATTTTATAAATTTAGATGGATTTTGCCACTGTTGTAAGTATAGTAAGCGTTGCTTTTTTAAGCAGTTTTAGCCACTGCATAGGCATGTGTGGTGGCTTTTTGGGTTTGCAAGCCTTTTTTTTAAAAGACAAAACACAAAAACAAACACTCTTTTTTACTACTTTATACCACTTAGCTAGAATTTTTGCCTATGTTCTCATCGGTGCTGTTTTTGGAGCATTTGGCGGGATCTTTGTTATAAGCGGAACTTCGCGTGCATTTTTGTTTTTTATGATAGGATTTTTTCTTGTTTTTATAGGCGTTGCGCTTTGGGTAAGGGGGGATTTATTAAAATTTATAGAAAACGATAAAATATCTAAATTCGTAACCAAAAATGCTTTTAAACTTAGCAAAAAACATGGAATTTTAAATTTTGTCGCACTCGGTTTTTTAAACGGTTTGCTTCCTTGTGGAGTGGTTTATTATTTTGCTGCAATGGCGATCGCATCATCTTCTGTAGTTAATGGTGCTCTTATAATGCTACTTTTTGGTTTGTCTACACTTCCTGTTATGGTGGGGTTTGTTACATTTTTTAATCTCATTAATGAAACTTTTAAGCAAATAATGTTTAAAATATCACTTATAATCGTAATTTTAAATGGAATTTATCTCACTTTTTTAGGATATATGGCAAATAATGGATAATGTAAAGGCTAGGTTTAAGCAGTATCAAAATGCTGTTGAAGAGAGCAATATCGTCTCAAAAACCGACATAAATGGTATTATTACTTTTGTAAATGATGAATTTTGCAAGATTAGTGAATACACTCGTGAAGAGCTTATCGGCAAAAATCACAACATCGTTCGTCATCCTGATGTACCAAAAGAGAGTTTTAGGCGACTTTGGAGCACGATACTTGATAAAAAAGTCTATAAAACCATAGCTAAAAATTTAACTAAAAGCGGTAAGGTCGTATATCTAAACACGACTATCATCCCTATATTAAATTTAAAGGGTGATATAGAGGAATTTCTAGCGATCCGGCATGACGTCACAAAGGTTATCGAGTTAAATGAGCAACTTTTAAAGACGCAAGACGAGCTTGAAATTTTAAATTCAGAACTTGAAGAGCGCGTAAGAAAGAAGACTGCCGAGTTAAGAGCTTTAAATGAAAATTTGCAAGACATTATAAAGTCTGAAGTCGCTAAAAATGAAGAGCAAACAAAGCTTTTAGTCATCCAGTCAAGATTTGCCAGCATGGGAGAGATGATAGCAAACATAGCTCACCAGTGGCGACAGCCTTTAAATGAACTTAGTATCGCGTTGTTTAAAATGAAAAAAACCGCAAACAACAGTGATGAAGAATTTGAAAATTCATACAGGCGATGTAAAAATATCATAAAAAATATGTCAAATACGATAGAAGACTTTAGAGGTTTTTTTGCTGTAGATAAAGAAGCTAAGAAATTTCACATCTCATCTTCGGTGCATGACTCTATCTTTATGCTCCAAGGTGCGATAGAAAGAGAAGAGATAGCTCTTAAGTTAAATATCATAAACGATGTTGAAATTTACGGACATAAAAGACAGCTTGATCAGGTTGTGATAAATTTATTAAACAACGCAAAAGATGCTTTGATAGAAAGAAAGGTTGAAGATAAGACAATAACGGTCGAGGTTTTACTTGAAGAAAATTTTGGTGTTTTAAAAATTTCAGACAATGCAGGCGGGATAGACGAGCATGTTAAGGACAAGATCTTTGAGCCTTATTTCACCACTAAGCATTCCTCTAGTGGTACCGGCATAGGTCTTTATATGTCAAAACTTATAATAGATAGAGCAAATGGCGAGATAACAGCGGAAAACACCGCAAGTGGAGCCTGTTTTATAGTGAGATTACCAATACAAGGAGAATTTGATGAGTAAAATTTTAGAAAATTTAATGATCTTGATAGTTGAGGATGAAAACGAAGTTAGAAAGCTCATGCAAGATGTTATGACGGGCGAATTTGCCAATGTTATAACCGCACAAAACGGCGACGAGGGACTTAAAAAATTTAAAAAGTATAATCCCGACATTGTTGTAACCGATATTGCTATGCCTATTAGCGATGGACTTGAAATGGCAATGCATATAAAAGAAATTTCAAAAGATACGCCGGTAGTCGTGCTTAGTGCTTATAGTGAAAAAGAGAGACTTCTTAAGGCTATAGATGTCGGCGTGGATAAATACATCATGAAGCCTATCGATATGGACGAGTTTTTAACCACTCTTGAGCATGTAGCAAAAAGCAAGATAGAAACTACAAACATTATCGAAGTTGCAAAAGGTTACACATTTAACAAAACCAAGAGAGTTTTGATAAAAGACGGAGTTGAAATTCCGCTTACAAAAAAAGAGTTGGCATTTATTTCGTTGCTGATAAAACGCCTTGGTGCACTTGTGTTACACGACGAGATCAAAAACGTAGTTTGGGTTGGAGAGAGTGTTTCTGAAGCCGCGATTAGAACATTTGTTAAACGCGTAAGAGATAAAGTGGGAAATGATTTTGTTAAAAATATACCTGGCCTTGGATATAAAATAGACGTAAATTTATAATTTAGCTTTAATATAAATAAAATTGTAGCATTTAAGTTTTTTCATATAAATAATATTTTAAAATAACGTTTATTATATTATTCATTAATATAAAATTAACAAGGAGGCATTTAATGCGACCAGGTCAAATGTTAAGCTATGACTATACCGTAGCTAAACTTTTCATGTTTTCCACGATACTTTTCGGTATAGTGGGTATGTTAATTGGCGTTATAATAGCGTTTCAAATGGCATATCCGGATCTGAACTATATCGCCGGAGAATACTCGACTTTCGGCAGACTAAGACCGCTTCATACAAATGGCGTAGTCTTTGGTTTTTTACTTTCCGGAATTTTTTCAACGTGGTATTATATCGGACAGCGCGTTTTGAAAGTTTCGATGAGCGAGTCGCCATTTTTGATGTTTATAGGTAAACTTCATTTTTGGCTTTACATGATACTTATTGCCGCTGCCGTCGTTTCGCTTTGGGCAGGCGTTAGCACAGCAAAAGAGTATGCCGAACTTGAATGGCCGCTAGATATAGGCGTTGTTTTGGTTTGGGTTTTGTGGGGGATTAGTATATTTGGCCTTATAGGAATTCGCCGCGAGAAGACGCTTTATATATCTATCTGGTATTATATAGCAACATTTTTGGGCGTTGCCATGCTCTATCTGTTTAACAACATGGAAGTTCCTACACGTCTTATTTCAGGACACGGCTCATGGTTGCACTCTGTTTCTATGTATGCCGGATCAAACGATGCTTTAGTTCAATGGTGGTATGGACACAATGCTGTTGCGTTTATCTTTACTGTTGCCATTATTGCTCAAATTTATTACTTCTTGCCAAAAGAGAGCGGTCAGCCGATATTTTCGTATAAATTATCGCTATTTTCTTTCTGGGGACTTATGTTTATCTATCTTTGGGCGGGTGGACACCATCTTATTTATACAACAGTGCCTGACTGGATGCAGACGATGGGCTCGATCTTCTCGGTCGTTCTTATACTTCCGTCTTGGGGTTCTGCGATAAACATTCTTTTAACAATGAAAGGCGAGTGGGTTCAACTTCGTGAAAATCCTCTAATTAAATTTATGATCCTAGCTTCGACATTTTACATGTTCTCGACGCTTGAAGGTCCGATCCTTTCTATCAAGTCTGTAAATGCCCTAGCTCACTACACTGACTGGATACCTGGGCACGTTCATGACGGCGCACTTGGCTGGATAGGCTTTATGATAATGGCTGCTATGTATCACATGACGCCGAGATTTTTCAAACGTGAAATTTACTCAAAGTCTATCATGGAAGCACAATTTTGGATACAAACAACCGGTATCGTGCTTTATTTCGCATCAATGTGGATAGCAGGTATTACTCAAGGTATGATGTGGAGAGCAACTGATCAATACGGCAACCTTCTTTACTCGTTTATCGATACTGTTGTCGTGCTTATACCATACTACTGGATAAGAGCCATCGGCGGTCTTTTGTATCTGATAGGCTTTTTCATGTTTGCTTATAATATTTATAAATCAATGTCGGCACCGACTATATCGGCAGAGCCTAAAAACGCATCTCCGATGGGCGGACGCTTAAACGTGGAGGTGTCAAATGTTTAGTTGGTTAGAGAAAAATCCATTCTTCTTTGCAGTCGGTGTTTTTATCGTTATCGCTTATGCCGGTATAGTAGAAATTTTACCTGACTTTGCAAATCGTGCAAGACCGTTAGATACCGCAAAACCTTATACGGTTTTACAACTTGCCGGTAAAAATATCTACATGCAAGATGGCTGTAATACTTGTCATACGCAAATGATTCGTCCGTTTAAAAGCGAAACTGACAGATACGGTATGTATTCTATAAGTGGCGAATACGCTTATGATCGTCCACACCTTTGGGGTTCAAAAAGAACAGGTCCTGACCTTTGGAGGGTTGGTAACTACAGAACAAGCGACTGGCATGAAAATCACATGAAAGATCCAACGTCTGTTGTACCAGGCTCTATAATGCCTGCATATACGCATATGTTTAAAAAAGCAGCCGATATAAAAACTGCTTATGCAGAGGCGCTAACTGTTCAAAAGGTATTTAATGCACCTTATAATATGCCTGATATGCCAAAACTAGGTAGTTGGGAAGAGACGCAAAAAGATGTTTTAGCTGAAGCTGGCATGATAGTTGATCAAATGAGAGATGAAGAGATCAAAAAAGCTTTTGCAAACGGCGAAATTCGTGAAATAGTTGCTCTTATAGCCTACCTAAATAGTTTAAAATAAAAAGGCTTATGCTATGGATATGCAAACTATTAGAGAGTTACAGGCTTACGGCTTTTTCTTCTTTACGGTTTTTTTGGTGTTGATTTTATACGGGTATTGTTACCATTTGTATAAATCAGAAAAAACTGGCAGAAGAAACTATGAAAAATACTCGAATTTAGCTTTAGACGATGATCCTAGCAGTAATGTTTTAGAGAAAAAACAAGAGTAAAAGGGGACTTAGATGGAGTGGTTTAATCTAGAAGATAATATAAATTTATTATCGCTCATCGGTGCGTTAGCGATAATTGTATTAACTGTTTTTGTAGCAGGTAAATACATAAAACAAATGCGAGAGGAAAAGGACGCAAACGCTGAGCTTAGCGAGCATGTGTGGGACGGTATCGGTGAGTATAAAAACCCCGTTCCTATCGGCTGGGCGGTTATGTTTGTGCTTACTTTAGTTTGGGCGATATGGTATTTTTTAGCGGGGTATCCGTTAAATTCGTATTCACAAATCGGCGAATACAACCAAGAGGTAAAAACCCTAAATGAGAAATTTAAGCAAGAGCATGCAAACCTTGATACAAACACATTAAAAGATATGGGCAGTGGAATTTATCTTGTTCAATGCTCCGCATGTCACGGTATCACGGGCGACGGTATCTCGGGCAAGGCAGCTGATCTTAGCGTTTGGGGAAGCGAAGAGGGAATTTACGAAGCTATAGTTAAAGGCTCTAAAGGTCTTGGCTATCCTGGCGGAGATATGCCTGCAGGTCTTGGCGGAGACGAAGCTAATTCAAAGGCTATCGCGGCCTATGTTGCTAAAGAAATTTCAGGTATCAAGTCCAGCAAAAATGAAAATTTAGTAGCCCAAGGTAAAGAGCTTTATGTTTCTTGTGCGGCTTGTCACGGCGATGACGGCAAAGGCATGGATGGAGTCTTCCCTGACCTTACTAAATACGGAACAAGCGAATTTGTGGTCGAGGTTTTAAACAAAGGCAAAAAAGGCGATATCGGCGAGATGCCTAAATTTGACGACAGTAGGCTTAATGAAATTCAACAAAAAGCTGTCGGCGAATACATACTCTCGCTTTCAAGGGGTAAATAATGGAAAACACTAATAGATCGGTATTTGCGCTAAGCGGCATCACGGGTATGCTTATAGCGGTTGTTTTGTTGCTTTCGATTGTGGGTGTTTTGACCTATTTTGGTATCTTGGCTCAGCAAGATGTTGCAAATAAGCCATATAAGCTTGAAAATCCGAGCCAGATACAAATGAAAAGCGTCGATAACGCAAAACATATGGTTATAAAGGAGTAGTTATGTCAGGCATATTAGAAAAGGCGATCATAGTTTTAACTATCGTTGCCGGCGCGATTTGCGCATGGTCGGTTTTAACTGCTAACCATCTTTTCGTAGGATGAAAATCTTAAATTTACAGGGCGTTTTATGCGCCCTTTTGTTTATGCAAATTTCTTTATTTGCTCAAAATTTTGTTATCAAAAATGATCAAATTTTAAGCGATATGGTTGTTCAAAAGATAGAAATTATCGGCACGGAACTCAAACAAAAAAGTGGAGTTTCGCTTTTTTTGGCGGCTTATGAAACCTTTGGCG
This sequence comes from Campylobacter sp. RM9328, assembly GCF_012978615.1. Taxonomy (NCBI): domain Bacteria; kingdom Pseudomonadati; phylum Campylobacterota; class Epsilonproteobacteria; order Campylobacterales; family Campylobacteraceae; genus Campylobacter; species Campylobacter sp. RM9328. The sequence continues at coordinate 95,238 of NZ_LIWF01000003.1, forward strand.
AAAGAGGAATTTATGATGAGTTTAGGAGCTTAAATTTAAAGCCCCCTTACGCTGTTTTGATACTTGGTAAAAACGAACACAAGGTTGAAATTTATGCCGATGAAGAGACTTTAAAGCTTTTTGATAAGGAGAGAATTTTAAGTCCGTATCCCGAGCGTGGCACCATACTTCCTATCCTGACTTCAAAAAACGGTAAAGATATTTTTAATGCCGCTTTGCTTAACGGATATGCCGATATAGCCGAAGGTATCGCAGCTTCACAAAACATAACGCTTGAAAACAGCATAGGTAATGCAAACAAAACTACTCTAAATTTCATACGCCTCCTTGTTTATGGCTCGATGGCGTTTGTTGTGGTATTTATCATTTATAGAAAGAGAGCAAAACGTGGATAAAAGCAAAAAGACATTTTGGCCTTATGCGATAGTTTTAAGTATCATAGGCTGCGTTATAGCGTGCACGGCGACGATTATTATATCGCTTGATTATCCCGTTGAGATGGATAATTACTACTTTGAAAGACATCAAAATATAAATAGCAATATCAATGAAATACTGGCATCACAAAAGGAATTTAAAGCCAAATTTGACGTTAGTTTTAACGATACAAACAAAAGTATGTCGCGTGCCGAGCCGCTAAATATAATACTTACTCCAAAAACAGCGCAAATTCCACAGCTTAAATACGATCTTTTGCTAACCAGACCGGATACTAACAAGCAAAATATCAATCTTAACGCAACTTATCATAACGGTATTTTAAGCACTCAAGATGTAAAATTCCCAGTGCAAGGTCGCTGGCAACTTATGGCCAAGATTAGCGATTTAAACACAACTGCGTTTTATAAATTTGAATTTTTTGTAGGAAAATGAACACGCTTTACGTCTTTACAAGCCTTCGTCAGATCCGTGATTTTAACTTAAAATTTCAAGATTCACTCATACCAAAAGCATACACGATAGATGAATTTGAGCGTTGTGCTACCTTTGTTAAAAACAGAGTGCAGGCTGATAGCACGAAGCTTTTACTTATCATGCGCGAAGCTTGTAAGATGAGTGAGAGGGCACAAAAAAAACTAAACATACCTACTGAATTTTTTGCGTTTTTAAAAAACAACGACTATCTTTTTTCGTTTTACAAAGAGCTTGCAAGCCAGAAAAAAACCATATCTGATATTAAATTTAGCGATATTTATGCCAGCTATGAGGAGCATTTGCAAATTCTTGAAGAGGTGGCTAAAAATTATAAAGAAATTTTGGCTAAAAACTCCCTTTATGACGAGATCACTTTTTGTGATATTTATGAGATGAATGGTGATTTTATCAAGTCGTATGACGAGATCATATGTGAAGTTTCTGGAATTTTAAGTGAAGTAGACTGGGAAATTTTACAAAAATGTTCCAAACTCACGACGCTAAAGATAAGATTTCAAACATCAAAATATAACCAAAAGCTCATTTTGCGTATAGCAAACATCTGCGCTAAAGAGCCGAGTGAATTTGAGCTATATCATAAATTTGAACTAAATTTAAGCACGCTAGAGATAGTAAATCTTGGCAAAACAAAACAAAACAAGCTTGTTTTAACAAGAGCTTTTGAGCATGAAAGTTTGCAGGCTGCATTTGTTTTTGAAAAAATTTCGACGTTTATGAAAGATGGGATTTTGCCACAAAATATTGCCGTGATACTTCCAGATGAAAGTTTTGCACAGACTTTAAGAGCTTTTGATGATAAAAACATGCTTAGCTATGCCATGGGTTTGCCGTTTGAGTATTCGCAGTTTTATGCGGTTTTAAGTGCATTAAATGAGGCGGTAAAGGAGAATTTGGCTTTAAATTTATCTGAGAATTTTTTAAAAGAGCGAGATGATATTGGCGAGATAGAGACATTTTTAAATTTTTCTAACATCAACGAAGTGTTGTTTGAAAAGTTTAAAAATTTATACCCTTTAAGCGTTAAATTTGAAATTTTTAACGAGATTATCTTTGAGATCTCATCGCTTTATCCAAACAAAGATGTTGATAAAATTTTAAGTGAAGAGATGTTTTTTATCTCAAATTTAACAAAAGACGAAGCGTTAAAATTTGCCGAGCTGGTAGAAATTTTGCTCATGAGGCTAAAGGCCAAAAGCATAGATGAAGCACATGGAGGCGAGGTTAGGGCGATTGGTATTTTGGAGAGTCGCGGTCTTAATTTTGACGGAGTAATAATTGTTGATTTTAACGATGACATCGTGCCAAAAAGAAGCGTGAATGAGATGTTTTTAAGCTCAAAAGTCCGTGAAAAAGCAGGGCTTATAAGCTATTATGAACGTGAAAATTTGCAAAGATTTTATTATGAAAGTTTAATTAGCGGCGCTAAAAAAGTTGCGATTAGCTACGTTGTAAACGAGAGTAAAATAGCTTCGAGATTTCTTAGTGAATTTGACTGCGTTTATGATACTAGCTTTGCAAATGATGATTATTTAGGACTGTTTCCTCTCGGACGCATAGCTAAATTTGAGCCGATCAAACTTCAAGTCGGGCATGACTTTTTTGCAGACGAGCTGTCGTTTTCAAGGCTTGATACATTTTTAAGTTGCGCTAGAAAATACTACTATAAATACATTTTACATCTAAACGAGGGCAAAAATTTAGAGTTAAAAAGTCATAGTAAATACGGTAAGATCATACACGACGCACTCTTTAAGTATTACTTGGAATTTAAAGAATTTAAGCTGCAAGAGTTTATGAAATTTATCTCGGACAAAGGGCTTAATCCGCTTGAATACAAAATCACCGAGCAAAAATTTAAAATTTTCGAGCAAAATGAGAAAGAAAGAGCTCTGCAAGGCTGGGAGATAAGCGAGCTTGAGTGCGAGAAAAGAGCAGTTTATGAAGGTGTTAAAATTTATGGTCGTATAGATCGTATAGATAAAAAAGATGTGCTTGGAAAAAGTGAGTTTTGTGTGATAGATTATAAGACCGGAGCGGTTCCCAAAGATACTCTTCAGCTTGCGTTTTACCAGGCTTTGCTTGGTGAAAACTCACAGGCATATTTTTATGACTTAAAAGAAAAAATGTCGCTAGATCCAAGCAAAACGGCTGAAATCCCACAACTTAAAGAGGCACTTGATAAAGCAAAAGAGTATTTTGTAAAAGAGGCAAGTTTTGAGCAAAATATTGGCTCTTCTTGCACATACTGCGCTTACAAGACATTTTGTCTGGGGCAAACATCATGATAGAGCCGTTTTTAGCACTTCAAGCAAGTGCCGGTAGCGGTAAAACATTTGCGCTTAGCGTGCGCTATATCGCGCTTTTATTAAGTGGTGCAAGCGCTAAAAGCATAACCGCCCTTACCTTTACCAAAAAAGCTGCCAGCGAGATGAGCGAACGTATCGTTTCGACATTTTTAAATTTACACAAAGACGAAAAAAGTGCCGAGCTATCGGTTCTTTGCGATATGCTTGAGATGAGCAAAGACGAGGTTTTATCTCGCCGAGATCTTGTTAGTGATGAGTTTTTACAAAGCAACTTAAAGATCACGACATTTGATGCCTTTTTTGGCATGATACTTCGTAGTTTTAGTCTAAATTTGGGACTGAGTCCTGACTTTGAAACCAAAAGCGAGATGTCAAATTTAGCACAAGCTCAATTTATAAAAAATGTTGCTAAAAATGAAAATTTACTAACTTCGTTAGCTATCTATATCGTGCTGTCATCAAAATCTCAAACAAATTTCTTTGAAACGCTTCAGATGTTTTATGAGAATTTTGACAGCGTAAAGACAAGCGGTTTCGTTGATTTTAACGCACAAAATGAAGCCCTTGATATAATGTCTGAACTAAAAGAGATCGCCGTAAAAAGGGGAGGTAGTCAAACTGCAATAAAATCCTTTAGCGTAAACAGCGTCGAAGAGATATATGAAAAGTCTTTTTTATCAAGAGAGAGTTTAAAGTATCAAGTCTACTCTAAAATTTACGATGAGGCTATGGACGAGAAATTTGTGAGTTTAAAAGAGGCCCTAAAAAGACATGCCGCGCATCTTGAAAATTTCAAGCTTACCGAGCTAAACGGCTTTTTAAGTGCTTACAAAGAGGCGCTCTTGCAGGCTAACGCAAAGCTAAATATGCTAACGTTTACCGACATCACCAAGCTCACTCACAGGCTTTTAAATTTTAATTTCGATAAAGACATGCTTTATTTTAGGCTTGATGAACGCATAACTCATCTTTTGATAGATGAATTTCAAGACACAAACGTTATGCAGTATGAGATCATCTACCCGCTCATCTCCGAAATCGTCGCTGGATACGGACAAAACGGGCTTGGAAGCTTTTTTTACGTAGGAGATGTAAAACAAAGCATTTATCGATTTAGAGGTGGTAAAAAAGAACTTTTTGGTAAAATTTTAAGTGATTTTTCTCAGGTAAAAGAGGAAAAACTTAACACAAACTACCGCAGTGCTAAAAATTTGGTTGAGTTTATAAATGAAACATTTAAAGATAAGATCCAAAACTATACCGCGCAAATCCCACATAGTAGTGAAGGCGGGTATATCAAGGTCGTGCAAAGCGATGAGATCCAAGATACTTGCGTGAGCGAAGTAGAAGTGCTTTTAAAAAGTGGCGCAAAGAGTGAAGATATAACGGTGCTTTGTTGGAAAAATGACGATATCAGAAGTATTTGTGAGGCTTTAGAGCAAAAAGGTATCGCCTCAAAAGACGAAGGCGCAATGTTGCTTAAAAATTCCCCTCTTGTTTTTGCTTTTATAAACTACGTCAAATTTTGCCTTTTTGGTGATGAAATTTATCGTTACGGTGCTGAAAGCTTTTTGGGTAAAAATTTAATCAAACTGACGGTTGATTTTAGTAAAACTGCTCAGCAAAGCCTCATCTACCTAGCTAAAAAATCAGCCATAAACATGCAAAATTTAGACATTTTAAAGCTAATTCATCTAAGCGCAAAATCCAAAAATTTGATAAATTTTATCTTTGAATTTGAAAATTCAGATGCTTTAAGTGCGCAAAATAGTACAAACGGCGTTCGGGTAATGACCGTTCATAAGTCAAAAGGGCTTGAATTTGAACACGTAGTGCTTTGCGATAAAACCGGCAAAGGTAGAAGTGAGAGTGGAAATTTCATCTGCGAATACGACGTTAAAAACGGCTATGAGATAATGCTAAAGCTTAAAAATCGCGAATACCTTGATGAGAAGTATGCCAAGATAAAACTCTACTCAAATGAACTTGAGGAAGAGGAGGAGATAAATAAGCTTTATGTTGCCATGACAAGAGCGAAAAGCTCGCTTGTTATTATTAAGAAAATCGGTGCAAATGGCACAAATCCAAGCTATTTTGGTGCTTACACCTCAAATTCTAAAGAGGTTTGTTATCTTGATATACCAGTCCAAGAGATCGGCAAGATAAAAATAAAAAGCAAGCAAATTTCAAGCGAAGATAAGATTGTGAAAAAAATAGAGCTTTTAAGTGTTGCAAAAGAGAAAACGCAGGCTAAAACAGATGATGACGAGAAAAATTTACATGCTATTTATTTTGGTTTAGCGCTTCACTTTTTACTAGAAATGAGTGCTAAATTTAACGAAGATAGTATAGATAAAGCCGATATTTTAATGAGAAATAAATTTAGTAAATTTTTAAGCGAAGATGACTTAAAAGATATTAAAAATAGAGCGTTAATGCTAATTAAAAATGAAAAATTTAAAAGCGCTATCCTTGACGGCGAGCTAAAAAAAGAGCAAGCATTAAGCTATAAAGATGAGCTAAAACAGATAGATTTACTGTGTTTTAAGGCCAATGAAATTTTGATTATCGACTATAAAAGTTCTAAATTTAGTGTAGAAAAAAATATCTCGCAAGTGCAAGAATATATACAGATCCTAAGTGAAATTTATCCTAGAAAACCTGTTAGGGGCATGCTGGTTTATCTTTTAAATGATAAAATCGATATTTTAGAAATTTAAAATATACTTAAATTAAGCTATTTATAAGTTATTTTTAAATAGAATCATGTTTTAATTTATTGGCAAAGGTAAGAAAATGACAAAAATAACAAAGCCAAATGAAGTAAAACGCGACTGGATCGTACTTGATGCGACCGGCAAACGTTTCGGTAGATTACTAACCGAAGTTGCGACACTACTTCGCGGCAAACATAAACCAAGCTATACTCCAAACGTTGATTGCGGTGATTATGTTATCATCATAAACGCTTCAAAAGCTGAATTTACAGGTGCAAACAAGGCTGAGCAAAAGCTATATCACAGACATTCAGGATATTTCGGTAGCGTTAAAAGCGAAAAATTTGGTGATTTATTAGTAAATAACCCTGTTAAGCTTTACAAGTTAGCCGTTCGCGGTATGCTTCCAAAGACAAAACTTGGCAAAGAGATGATTAAAAAATTAAAAGTGTATGAAGGAAGCGAACATCCTCATACTGCACAAATCGCTAAAGAAGGAAAATAATAATGGCAACAGTTTATGCAACAGGAAAAAGAAAAACAGCGATTGCTAAGGTATGGGTAAAAGCTGGTAGCGGAAAAATCATAGTAAACGGAATGGATCTTAACGCTTGGTTAGGTGGCCATGAGGCTATCAAGTTAAAAGTTATTCAGCCACTTCTTGTAACCAAACAAGAGACTTTAATAGATGTTAAAGCCGACACTTTAGGTGGCGGATACTCGGCTCAAGCGGAAGCTTTAAGACACGGAATTTCACGTGCTCTAGCTGCAATGGATGCTGATTTTAGAGCTCTTTTAAAACCAAAAGGACTTCTTACTCGTGACTCAAGAACAGTTGAGAGAAAGAAATTCGGACGTAGAAAAGCTAGACGTAGCCCGCAATTCTCAAAACGTTAATATTTGTTTACGGATCGATTGTTTATACATAATACCAATCGGTCACTCTTTTTGGATTTCGGAATTTATCTCCGAGATCCGCTCTTTTTATTTTTACTCTTTTCTTTTACAAATATGCAAAAATTTATATGTATTAAAACTATCTATTTTGGGCGTTTTATTTAGATTTACATAGAATTTATGCTTTTTTTGCTACAATATAACATCTTTAGAACATAGAGAAAATTTATTCAGGAAAGGAATTCTATATGAAAAAGATTGCTTTAGCTATGGTTGCTGCGACAGCGCTTTTTGCGTCAAACTCAGCATACAACTACGAGGTTACTCCTACTATTGGCGGAGTTCATTCAGAAGGTAACTTGGGCTATAAAAATGATCAAGTTAATGTAGGTATCAAAGCTGCTAGAAACCTTGAGGGTCTATTCTTTGATCAATTCGAGCTAGGAGTTGACTATACTCATAGACTAAAAGAAACTGTAAAAGGTGTTACTAGAACAGGTCATGCTACTAGATATACTGCAAATCTTGTAAAAGACATTTTTGATTTTACAGATAACTTTGGTCTTTATGGTCTTGTTGGCTTAGGATACGAAGATCTATCTAGCAAATTTGTTGATAACGAAGATGGCGGTTTTGGTCAATACGGATTAGGCTTAAGATACCAAGTAACAGATGTATTTGCTCTTAAAGCAGAAGTTCGTGATGCTATCAAATTTGAGCATGCTGATCACAATTTATTCTACACACTTGGCTTTGGTATAGGTCTTGACGCTAAAAATGTAGCACCAGTAGTAGCTGCCGCTCCTGCTATGGCTCCTGCCGCTCCTGTTTCACTTGATGATGACAACGATGGCGTTTTAAATGATGTTGATAAATGCCCTAACACTCCTGCAGGTGTAGTTGTTGACGAGACAGGTTGTGAAAAAGTTATCGTTCTTCGCGATCTTGGCGTAAACTTTGCTTTTGATAGCTATGCTGTTAGCCCAACTTATGCAGCAGAGATCAAAAAAGTGGCTGACTTTATGGCTGAAAACCCTGACTACAAAGTAGTTCTTGCAGGTCACACTGATAGCGTAGGAAAAGAAGCTTACAACCAAAAATTATCTGAAAAAAGAGCTAATGCAGTTGCTAAAACTCTTGAGGGTTATGGCGTAAGCGCAGATAAAATTTCAACTCTAGGTTATGGTGAGTTAAGACCAATAGCTGACAACGGCACAAAAGAGGGTCGCGCTCAAAATAGACGCGTTGAAGCTACTTTCAACAAGTAACTAAATATTAGAGTCTTGGAAACAAGACTCTATCTCTCTTTTAAAAGATCAAAATTTGAAAAAAACTGTTTTATTTGACCTTGACGGCACGCTAATCGACTCTACTCCTGCCATACTTGATGGCTTTCGCACTGCTTTTACGACGCAAAGAAAACCAACTCCAAGCGATGAAGCTATAAAAGCACTTGTTGGCTATCCGCTGGACATTATCTTTGCAAGACTTGGTGTTGCCGAGAAGGCGGTGCAAGATTATATAGACATATACAAAGATCGTTACAGGCAAATTTATTTAGAACAAACCACTCTTTTGGAATTCGCAAAAGAGGCCCTAGAGCTAGCCAGCAAAAATGCTAATCTTGGTATAGTAACTACAAAAACAACTAAGTACTCCATAAATATACTTGAAAATTTAGGTGTAATGAAATTTGTAAAAACAGTAGTAGGGAGAGATGATGTAATTCATCCTAAGCCTGACCCAGAACCTATAAATTTAGCTTTGACTAGACTTGATAAAACTAGTGATGAAGATAGAAAAAACAGCTTCATGATAGGTGATACGATCATGGATATGCTATCTGCTAAAGGCGCTGATATCAATCCTCTTGGCGTGCTATGCGGATATCAAAATAAAGAGCAGTTGGAAAAACAGACGCAAAATATCTTTAAAAATTCATTTGAAGCGGTCAAATTTCTATCAAATTTATAGACAAAAAATAAATTTTTATACGCACGATCTCTTTTAAAATAACCCAAAACAAACTTAAATTTTATAAACTTTAATCCAAATTAATTATATATTTTGTATTTTAATCATATAATATTAGAATTTTGATAATTAATGATTAAGGTGAATATATGAGTAAAATTATGAAAACCATGGATGGAAACGAGGCTGCAGCTTACGCTTCTTACGCATTTACGGAAGTTGCCGGAATTTATCCTATCACGCCTAGTTCGCCTATGGCTGACTATACGGACGCTTGGGCTGCTGCGGGCAAAAAAAATCTCTTTGGTATGCCTGTTAAGGTGGTTGAGATGCAAAGCGAGGGTGGAGCGGCAGGCACGGTGCACGGCTCACTTCAAGTTGGAGCGCTTACTACAACATACACAGCTTCTCAAGGCTTGCTTTTAAAAATTCCAAATATGTATAAGATCGCAGGACAACTACTCCCTGGTGTTATACATGTAAGTGCGCGTTCATTGGCGGCACAGGCGCTTTCGATCTTTGGTGATCATCAAGATATCTATGCCTGTCGCCAAACGGGCTTTGCGATGCTTGCATCTGGCTCAGTGCAAGAGGTTATGGATATAGCTGGTGTTGCACACCTCGCGGCGATTAAGGGTAGAGTGCCGTTTTTGCACTTTTTTGATGGCTTTAGAACAAGCCATGAGATACAAAAGATCGAAGTGATGGATTACGCTCACTTTGATAGACTTCTTGATAAAGAAGCTTTGCAAAAATTTAGAGACGAGTCACTAAACCCAGAAAGTCCAAAAACTCGCGGAACGGCTCAAAATGATGACATCTACTTCCAGACTCGCGAGCTTGCAAATCGATTCTATGACGCGGTGCCTGACATTGTGGCGGATTATTTAAAAGAAATTTCAAAGATCACAGGACGCGACTATAAGCCGTTTAACTACTACGGCGACCCAGAGGCAGAGCGTATTGTGATCGCTATGGGTTCTGTTACTCAAGCGCTTGAAGAGGTCATCGATCATCTACGCGCAAAAGGTGAAAAAGTCGGTATGATAAACGTCCATCTCTACCGCCCGTTTAGTCTAAAATATCTATTTAACGTTATGCCAAAAACAGTTAAAAAGATCGCCGTACTTGATAGGACAAAAGAACCAGGAAGCCTTGGCGAACCACTATATCTTGATATAAAAGCGGCATTTTACGGACAGCCAAATCAGCCTGTTATCGTGGGCGGTCGTTACGGACTAAGCTCAAAAGACGTTGATCCCGCACAACTTATCGCCATATATGAGAATTTAAATTTAAGCGAGCCTAAAAATGGCTTTACTGTGGGTATCGTTGATGATGTTACATTTACTTCGCTTGAAGTTGGAGAGAAAATTTCACTAAGCGACGATAGTGTTAAAGAGTGTCTATTCTACGGACTTGGCGCAGACGGCACAGTAGGCGCGAATAAAAACTCGATTAAAATTATCGGCGATAAAACCGATCTTTACGCACAGGCGTATTTTGCCTATGACAGCAAGAAATCAGGTGGCTACACTAGAAGCCATTTAAGATTTGGCAAAAAACCTATCCGCTCAACCTATCTTGTATCTAACCCACACTTCGTGGCATGTTCTGTTGCAGCGTATCTTGAAATTTACGATGTGATAGATGGTATTCGTGAGAATGGCACATTCTTACTAAACTCGATCTGGGACTCAAAAGAAACTGTTGCAAAGATACCAAATAGAGTGAAAAAAATCCTAGCCGATAAAAAGGTAAATTTTTACATCATAAACGCAACTAAATTGGCTCATGACATCGGGCTTAAAAACCGCACGAATACCATTATGCAGTCAGCTTTCTTCAAACTTGCCGAGATTATTCCGTTTGATCAGGCGCAAAAATATATGAAAGAGTACGCCTACAAAGCCTATATCAAAAAAGGCGAAGCGATAGTCGAGATGAACTACAAGGCTATCGACGTTGGTGCGGACGGGCTTGTGAAGGTTGAAATCGATCCAAGCTGGTCAAATTTAAAAGATGAGAGCAAAAATACCGACGCTTACGTTGGTAATGACTTTATCGAAAAGGTTGTTAAACCTATCAATGCGGCGCGTGGTGATAGCCTGCCTGTATCGGCGTTTTTGGGTTACGAAGACGGACACTTTGAGTCTGGCACGACAGCTTATGAGAAGCGTGGTGTGGGTGTGATGGTGCCAAAATGGATAGAGGAAAACTGTATCCAATGTAACCAATGCGCCTTTGTCTGCCCACACGCTGTTATCCGACCGTTTCTCATAGACGATAACGAATTAGCAAATGCTCCACAAAGTCTAAAAGATCACGTCCTAGATGCAAAAGGTAAAGAGGTTAAAGGACTAAAATACAAAATCCAAGTTAGCCCGCTTGACTGTACCGGTTGTGAGCTTTGTGCGCAAAACTGTCCAAGCAAGGAGAAGTCACTTGTAATGGTGCCGCTTGAAGAGGAAATGGATAAGAATGAGCAGGTAAATGCCGACTATCTATTTAAGCAAGTTACCTATAAAGATGATTTGATGAGCAAAGAGAGTGTGAAAGGCTCAAGCTTCGCGCAGCCTCTACTTGAGTTCCACGGAGCGTGTCCTGGATGTGGCGAGACTCCATATATCGGGCTTGTTACAAGATTATTTGGTGACCATATGATAGTAGCAAATGCAACCGGATGCAGCTCGATTTATGGCGGTAGTGCACCTTCAACTCCATATACTAAAAATAAAGATGGCCACGGTGTAGCGTGGGCGAACTCGCTATTTGAGGATAACGCCGAGTTTGGTATGGGTATGAATGTGGCTGTCGAAACTATCCGCCACCGCATAGAAGATATCATGCTTCGTACGAAAGATAACGTGCCTAACGCACTTAGTGCACTTTATAATGATTGGATTGAGTTTAAAGCTGATAGCGCAAAAACGGCTGAGATAACTAAAATTTTAGTGCCGATTTTAGAGCAAAATTCAGATAGTGAAGGTGTGAAAGAAATTTTAAGCCTTAAAAAATATCTAACCAAAAAATCTCAATGGATCATCGGTGGAGACGGTTGGGCGTATGATATCGGCTTTGGCGGATTAGATCACGTGCTAGCAAGCGGTGAGAATGTAAACGTGCTTGTACTTGATACTGAGGTCTATTCAAACACAGGTGGTCAAAGCTCGAAATCAAGCCGCGCAGGCTCTATCGCGCAATTTACGGCTTCAGGCAAACCGGCGCAGAAAAAGGATCTTGGCTATATTGCGATGACTTATGGAAATATCTTCGTAGCTCAAATCAACTCAAATGCAAGCCAAGCAAATACAATAAAAGCTATCCTTGCAGCTGAGGCGTATGATGGTCCAAGTCTTGTTATCGCATACTCGCCTTGTATTGCTCACGGCATAAAAGGCGGCTTGTCGCTATCGGGTAACCAAGCTGAGCTAGCCACTAAGTGTGGTTACTGGCCGACATATGTTTATGATCCGCGCCTAACAAAAGAGGGTAAAAACCCGCTCAAACTAAACTCAAAAGAGCCTGACTGGTCACTTTATGAAGAGTTCTTGTTAAATGAGGTTAGATATAGCGCGCTTAAAAAAACTAATCCAGAACACGCAGATGCGCTTCTAACAAAAAATAAAGAAGATGCAAAGCGCCGTTACCGCCAGCTAAAACGTCTATCGCTAGCCGACTTTAGCGACGAGATCGAGACTAGCGAAGAGTCTTAAACTAACGAATAAAACTTCAAATTTAGCCGTCATTTGGCGGCTAAATTTCTCTCTTATAAAATTTAATTACTATATTTTAAACTTTTTATGTTAAATTTACGTCCAAAATATAATACAGCATTTTAAGATTTATTTAAAAGATACTGTATTAAGTAGGAGAAATTTTATGAAAAAGGTCGGACTGATTGGCGGTATGAGTTATGAATCAACCATAACCTATTACAATGAAATAAACCGCAAAGTAAATGAAAGACTTGGCGGGCTCAATAGTGCCGAAATTCTGTTAAGTAGTGTAAATTTTGAAGAGATAGAGCTGTGCCAGCATGAAAATAGATGGGATGATGCGGGTGAAATTCTCTCTCGTCACGCTAGGGTTTTAGAGCTTGGCGGTGCTGATTTCATACTCATTTGCACAAACACCATGCATAAAGTTTATGAGAGAGTGCAATCTAGCGTTAAAATACCTGTTGTTCATATAGCTGACGCTACGTTAAAGGCCTTAAAAGAGCATGGCGTGGATAAAGCAGGACTTCTTGGCACGATATATACAATGAAAGAGGCGTTTTATAAAGATAGGTTGAGCGATGGCGGAGTAGAAGTTTTGCTTCCAAGTGAGGATGAAATGAAATTTATAAACGAAGTTATATTTAAAGAGCTTTGTTTTGGTAAAATTTCAGCCACATCGCGTGATAAATTTTTAAATATCATCTCAAATTTGGCTAGTCAAGGTGCAAAAGGCGTGATACTTGGTTGCACTGAGATAGGGCTTTTGGTTGACCAAAACAGCACGGATATTAAACTTTTTGATACTACATTTATACATATAGATGAGGCGGTAAATTTGGCGATTAATTAGGCAAAAATTTCCGCCCTTTTTCTCCACATAAGTTATAAATTTAGACATAATGATAATAGCTCTCATAACTAAGAAAGAATTTAGCAAAGATAGTTTATAATAATCACTATCAAAAATAAAATCTTAGGAGTCTAATATGTCGGTTTTGGTAATAGGAGCAGATGAAATCACCCCGATAAAGGCTGTTTTGAAGGATTTGGGTGCGCAAAGGATTGAGCATTGGGACGCAAGAAATGAAAATCGTGTGAACCGCAAGCCGATCCCGCAAGATACCGAGTGTGTAGTTATGCTAACAAGCTTTTTAAACCACAACACGATGAAAACCATAAAAACTCAAGCCAAAAAGCGCAACATCCCGATAGTTTGTGCCAAAAGAAGTGTTAGCTGCGTCTTTTGCGAGTATTGTAAAGTCTTTGGACTAGATAAGGAATTTGGATGCAAAGCGGAATAATCGATGAAATTCGGGCATTTATTAGATATTGGAGAAATAACTCCAAGTATTTTTTCAAAGCTTAGTAAATTTCAAAAGGCTAAAATCTTTTTAACACTTTATAATGCTAATGTCAAAAATGAGCTAAAAATCCCTTTAAAATACGCTAAATTTTTAAAGATAGAAGATATCTTTAGAGCCTACATAGATGATCTTTTAAAGATAAATTCTTTAAAAATTTGCAAGGTAAAAAATTTCTGCCTGGTTTCAAATGCCCTGATACATGCTTATTTGCAAAGGGATTTTAGTAGGTTGAAATTTATGGCAAAAGAGCCGGTGTGTCATGTAGCCAAGCTTATAAAGATGTTGTATAGTTCCGGTAAATTTGAACTGTGCTTTGAGGCAAATGATATGTTTGCAGGCTTTGTCTATGATAAGATCAGCAAAAAACATCCCGATAAACAAATTTATCTAAAAGACGGTGTTATCTTCGCGGAGTGTTCGGGCAAGAAGATATTTGGTGTTATGCCTAGTTTTAAAGAGATCTCAAAAGATAGTTTTCATACTGCAAAAAGTGAAATTCTACGTGCAACACGCATTTTAAACGAGAGCGACCTTGAGGCGATGTTTATAGTATTTCCAAGAAATGGTAAATTTTTAAAACATGTTGAGGTTAGACACGAGTCTTGTAGATGTAGCGGCAAGCTCAAACTTGTTCCATATACGATAAGTCATAAGTTGTTTTAAATTTTATGAGAAAAATTTACAAGGTAAGAAGCAAATTTAATCTTTTGTGATTTATTTAACCTTTCTTTAACCAACTTTCTTGTAAAACGGAGAAATTACACTCTGGGGGTATATAATGCAAGATAAATTTAAGGAATTTTTACTTAAAAAAGACGTGGTAATCTCTGGGCGTAGATACGCTATAGACGCACTGTCGGCAATGGCACAGGGTTTATTTGCTTCACTTCTTATCGGTACGATATTATCTACTATCGGCAAGCAAGCTGGAGTGGAAATTTTAACTCAAATCGCAAATTTTGCCATAGCTTCAAAAGGTGCTGCGATGGCGGTTGCTATCGGATACGCATTAAATGCACCGGCTCTTGTGATGTTTTCTTTGTGTGCGGTTGGATACGCAAGCGACACACTAGGTGGCGCAGGTGGACCGCTTGCCGTATATGTAGTGGCACTAGCGGCTTGTGAAGTAGGTAAGATAGTAAGCATAAAAAATAGTATAAATATCATACTAACTCCAGTTGTTACGGTTGTTTTTGGTTGTGTGTTAGCTATGTGGATAGCTCCGTTTATAGGTGCTGTGGCCATGTCTGTCGGTAAGGCCGTAATGGTATCGACCGAACTTTATCCGGTACTAATGGGCGCTATCGTGGCGGCTGTGATTGGAATGGCGCTTACCTTGCCGATTAGTTCGGCTGCTATTTGTGCTGGGTTTGGGCTTACAGGGCTTGCCGGAGGTGCGGCACTTGCCGGTTGTTGCGCACAGATGGTTGGATTTGCAGTGATGAGTTATAAGGCAAACGGTTTTGGCGGCTTTATCGCTCAAAGCATAGGAACAAGTATGCTACAAATGGGCAATATCGCTAAAAAGCCTATCATTTGGATACCTATCATTATAGTTTCAGCCATAAATGGTGCGATCGCTGCGATATTAGGGTTTCAAATGAACGGGGCAGCCATCGCTTCAGGAATGGGAACATGCGCTTTTGTGGGACAGATGGGAGTATATACTGGTTGGCTAGCCGATGTGGCAAATGGCACAAAAGTCGGCATATCAGGCTTTGACTGGGCTGTTTTGCTTGGAATTTCTTTTATAATCCCTGCCTTTTTGGCGGTAGCATTTGGAGGAATTTTTAAAAGATATGGGCTTTTTAACGACGAAGACTTGAGTTTAAGTAGGCAAAAATCTTAAGGATTGAAATTTATTTTATAATAATATATTTTTTTAGGTTAGTTATGTTAGAATCACAAGATTTTTATCATGATAAAGATATTGTTTCTCAAAATACTAATTATAAATTTTATATATAATTAGTATTTGCAAATTTGTGGTAGTATAAGTCAACAATAAAAATTTTTCAAAGGAATAAAATGATAGGTATAATTTACGGTAGCAGTATGGGAAATACTGAAGAGGCAGCTCAATTTTTAAGTGAAAATTTGGGTCTTGACAACGAAGTTTTAAATGTTTGCGATGCTAGCGCCCAGAAGTTAAACGGATATGATAAATTGATCCTAGGCACTTCTACATGGGGTAGTGGCGATTTGCAAGAC
Organism: Campylobacter sp. RM9328; assembly: GCF_012978615.1. NCBI lineage: Bacteria > Pseudomonadati > Campylobacterota > Epsilonproteobacteria > Campylobacterales > Campylobacteraceae > Campylobacter > Campylobacter sp. RM9328. Next base: position 111,365 of record NZ_LIWF01000003.1, read on the forward strand.
GACTGGGATTCGTTTGATTTTGGTGGATTAAATTTAGAGGGTAAAACTGTTGCATTTTTTGGCATGGGTGATAGCGAGAGCTATTCTGATGAGTATTGCAACGGTATGGCAAAACTTTATGATGCCATCATGGAAAAAGGCGCTAAGGCTGTTGGCGAAGTAAGTACAGATGGATACACATTCGATGGCTCTGATGCCGTGAGAAATGGTAAATTTGTCGGTCTTGCACTTGATGCGGACAATGAAAGCGAGAAAACCGAAGAGAGAATTCTTGCTTGGATTAATGAGATAAAACCTCTATTTGCATAAAATTTTACGGCTTCATGCCGTAAAATCCTCATACTTTAGCAAGATAATAAAAATCTATGTGTATAAAAGAATTTTAAAATTTAAAGGGTCGTAATGACCCTTTAATATTAATGAAGATCGCTCCAAACTTTACGTTTCCAAAGCCAAGCAAATATACCAAGTATCAAGAAATATACCATCGTATAAATTCCCACACTTGAGCGCTCATCTTTTTTACTATCGCCTACTTTTTCCATATAGCTTACGATCTGCTCGGTTGCTTTTTCATTTAAGCCAACACGTGGCATAGATGTTCCAGCAAGCATTTTTTGCGGATCATTGATAAGCTTTGTTAGGTAGTTGTCTGAATTTTTAGCTCTTATCATCATAGATAGATCAGGCGGATTTGAACCCATGTAAGTTGCTAGATCTATACGATTTGATAGAGTGTATTTGTTGTCGTATTTGTTGTCGTGACAACGCTGGCACGCGTCCTCAAATAACTTTTCATCGCTTATGCCATTGTGCTCTTGGGCATATTTGTTGGCTATTGATTTTAAGTAAGCAACCATATCGGCTAGCTCTTCATTCATGTCGCCACCTGCGCCAAAGAAAGGTAACATAGGAAACAGATTTTCGTCGTTAAATTTATGACCTAGTTTTACAGCTAGTGTAGGGTTTTTTATAACCGCAGCCAAGAACATATCATCATATATAAAACCTGCCGTGCTAAGATCAGGCGGAACAACGCCAAAGCTAGCGCTTGCAGTAGCATTATCCATAGCAGAAGGCATGCCCGCAGCCTCTATACCGTGGCAACCGGTACAACCTGCTGCCAAAAACGTATCAGCTCCTTTTGTTGCGTCACCTTTACTAAAGTCGATAGCTTTTATCTCGTTCCAAAATGCAACATACTCGTCCAGCGAAGCTTGAGCACTGTCTACATCTGCTTGTGCGGCATTTATCTTAGCTTCATCTTTAAGTTCTTTCGCGCTTTGTAGTGCAGCTTTTTTGGCCTCTAGGACATTCTTGGCGTGAAGCTCATCCTCTTTTGAGTAGTCAAATTCAGCCGCAGCCGTATGAGGGTGAAGTTTTGAGTGAGCATAAGGCTCAATACCCCAGTATAAAACGCCAGATAGAAAAACAACTATGGCAAAAATTTTAAGCTCTTTCATAATTACCCCCTTTTTCTTTCAAGTATCGTAATCGCAGGAAGCGCAACGATAAATAAAAATAAGAAAAGTGCGGATGAGCCAAATCCTAACCAATCCATAATTCCACCTGTTGGGACTTTACCTAAGATAGAAAGTGCTATAAGGTCTATAACAAGCACCCAAAACCATACAAAGAAAAGCGGTCTTTTATGAGCAGGAGCCACAACATCGCTTCTATCAAGTAGAGGTATAAGCATAAATGCAACACCTGCAAATGCAAATGATATAAGTCCGATGTTTGAAGCTGTTATGCCAAACATATCAAAGAAGAAACCGCGTAAAATTTCGTATTGCCACAAGAAATACCACTCAGGATAGATGTGCGGAGGAGTTTTTAGCGGGTTTGCGGGCTCAAAGTTGATCGGATCCATAGCAAAACCATAATGGAAACAAACAAGATATATAAAAAATATCATGAAAAATGCCACATACATAAAGTCCTTAGCTAAAAATCCTGGCCAAAAAGGTATAACTTTTGACTTAGCTTTATCACCTTTTAGGTAAACTTCTGCTTCTATGTTAAAGTCAATTTCTTCGCTAGTTTTGTTATTTACGTGAGGAATTCTTAATGAGTAAAAGTGGATTACTAATACTAAAATCGTAACCAAAGGCAACAAACAAACGTGTAGCATGAAAAATCTAGTAAGTGTCGCATCGCCTACCGCATAGTCACCACGTATCCACTCAACTAAAGCATCTCCGATAACAGGAATGGCGCCGAAAAGCTGTGTAATAACGGTTGCTGCCCAGTAGCTCATTTGTCCCCAAGGTAGCATGTATCCGCTAAAGGCTTCTGCTGAAAAGCAGATAAATAGTATCATGCCACTTATCCAAATTAACTCTCTGCCCTTTTTATATGAGCCGTAGTAAAGTCCGGTAAGTAGGTGGATATACATGATAAGAAAGATAACTGAAGCCGAAACAGCGTGTATATGACGCCACAACCAGCCGTATTCAACCTCTTGCATGATAGTGTAGTTAACACTGTCAAATGCTAAATTTACATCAGGCTTGTAATACATTAATAGTAAAAAGCCGGTTATAAGTAAAAGTGCAAAAAGCGTTGTTAGGATAACACCCATCGCCCAAAGAAAGTTGATGTTTTTTGGTATCCAATACTCGCTAACTAATACCTTCATGAGTTTGGTAACAGCCAGACGTTGTTCAAACCAGTCTAAAACACCTGTTGATTTATGAATTTGTGCCATATTCTCTCCTTACGCTTTGCCTACGAGTTTTTCATACTCAGGGCTTGTTTCTCCAAGAACTAGCTTGGTGCCGTCTATCTTAAATGGAGGTATATCAAGTGGGCGCGGAGGAGGTCCAAAAGTGTTTATGCCGTCAACATTAAATTCACCGCTATGACAGGCACAAACAAATGTTTGTTTGCTCATTTTATACTCAGGGATACATCCAAGATGTGTGCAAAGTCCTATAACAACGGTATATCTGCTATCTCCCACAACGACATCACGAGCATCGTTTGCGCTCATACTCGCATCTTTTTTAAGTATGAAAATAGGCTTTTTACGCCACTCAACCTGCCTCATCTCACCGTCTTTCATTGGGCTAAGATCGACAGTCGTAAAACCGGCCGCTTTAACGCTTGGGAGCGGATCCCACGTTTTCTTAACGGCAACAAGCGAAAATGCACCGCCAACAGCGGCTACCGCACCAAACGCAAGACCGATAAAATCACGTCTTTCTTGTTTTACAGACATTTATTTCCTTTCTTCGCTAGTTTAAAATTTGTTTGGATTATAACGAAAAAGTATTAAAAATTTATAATAAATTCGATATTACTTTTTTATTTTATGTTAAATGTAACTATAAGGATTTTAGCCAAAAATTCAAATTTTTATGATACACTCAATGCTTTTTTAAAATAAGGAGAAAAAATGCCACTTCTTGATAGTTTTTGCGTTGATCATACCATTATGAATGCGCCAGGAGTTCGTCTTGCAAAGACGATGAAAACACCAAAAGGCGATGAAATTTCAGTTTTTGACTTACGTTTTTGTAAGCCAAATGAAAGCATGCTCCCTGAACGTGGGATCCACACTTTAGAACATCTTTTTGCAGGTTTTATGCGCGAACACTTAAACCGCGACGGAGTAGAGATCATAGATATCTCGCCGATGGGATGTAGGACCGGGTTTTACATGAGCCTTATCGGTTCGCCAAGCTCTCAAGAGGTTATTGACGCTTGGGAAGCTTCTATGAAAGATATCACAAATGTTTTAAGCCAGAGTGATATCCCGGAGTTAAACGAATATCAATGCGGTAGCTATAAACTACACTCGTTAAAAGAGGCTCACGAGATAGCAAACGGTATTTTAAAATCAGGTATCGGGATAATCGACAATGAAGCTATAAGGCTTAACCTTGATGCAAAAGGGCTTAAAAAACATTAAAATTTAGCCGCAACCGCGGTTAAATTTATTTGTTCCAAATTAGCTTTTTGCCAAAGCCGAGTGTATTGCTCGTAAATTTCACCCACCTTAGCTCTATGCTCCAAATTTGAGGATCCATCGCTAAGGCGTAGAAGTATTTTTTGAAATAAATTTCTCTTTGGGATTTTGTCGCCTTGCTCATCTTTGCTATAAACTGAAGACCTTCTATCTTGCCGACTATTTTTGTATCAAGCACGATCGTTCCGGCAACCGTATTATTTTTATCAAGTGCTTTTATGTGTTTTGTTTTACTATCTCCTGCTACAAGTAGGGCTAAATTTTGCTCGTCAAAGGCGTAAAACGAACTTGCGCAGTGAGGTAAATTTTCTTCATCAATAACCGCTAGCGATAAAAGGTGCATTTTGTTAATAAAATTTAATATCTTATCATCCATTAGATTAAAAACTCGTAGAAAAATTCACTAATTTTTATAAAATTTAAAGCCACAACCGTTACTAAAATGAGCCAAAATACAAAAATAACAAGCTCAATGAGAGTAAAGCTATCTTTACGAATTTTGCCAAAAACTGCCATTGACACAAATGATCCGATGCTTCCGCCGATAAGCGAAAAGTAATGAACCGCACCAGGTTTTACGAAATTTGGCAAAGCTCCTCTAAAAAATAGAGAAAATATTATAAATGCTAAGAAATTTGCCAGCAAAAGATAGTATGCAACAACTGGAATTTGAGGATAAAGTCTATGAAAAACAAAGCTTAAAACGGTTATAAATATAAGTAAAAAAACCCTAACGCCAAAGCAGCACATAAAAAGCCTTTAAATTTTTGGTTATTTTACATAAAAATGGCTTTATAAATTTGAAATTTTGCCGATCTAAGATGGCAAAGGAGTTAAAATGCAAACAAATTTTTATTCACAAGGAAGTTATAATAATTTTGATTTTTCGTTTAAAACAAGCTCGGGAGATCAGATAAATTTCTCGATGTATGACAACAAAAGCCTAGAATACTCAAGTCAAAGCTCGCATAATCAAAGCTCAAGAAACTTAACTTTAACGCATGAATACGGATATAATTTCTCTTATGTTGGCGATGGGCTTGACGAGCAAGACTTGGCAGAGCTTAATGAGGCTTTAAAACAGATCGCTCCGCAAGTTGATGAATTTATGAAAAATGTCAAAGATGCAGATAAGATCGCAGGCACAAACCAAAGTATAACTGAACTTGCAAATAGTATAAAATCAAAACTTCCACAAGCCAAAAATGATAATCACCAAAATATGATAAATGATAACGTTCTTAAATTATTTGACAAACTTTTAGAAACCAACAAAGCAAACAACGATCTTTTAGATGCGTCAAAAAGGCTATTTGATAGGTTAATAGACCAGACAAATAAGCTGTATTTTTACGCTTAAATAAACTAAAATTTACTAACGGCTTGTTTTTGAAACAGCAAATGCGAAAGAAAAATTATAAAAAATAGCTGCAAAAATAGTCCTAAAAGAGGCACAAGCGAAAGTAGGTAAAAAAGACCGCAAGCAAGCTTAAACCAAATTCCTCCACCGTCAAGCCAGGCGATGTGAAATTTTGTTTCATTAAGAGTGTTTGAGCCGACATCTATGAGCAAAAGCTTATGGTAAAGATATAAAAACGGTATATTTATAATAAAAAAATGCAAAAATGGCACAAATATAAAAGGCAAACAAACTATCAAAAGGGCTAGAAATTTAACTATAACTTTTGCGGTAAGCCTTAAAGTAAAAACCGTTGAAACTGGCTTAAACTCGAGATTATAATGTCTTTTGTTTATCTCGTTTGTAACAACAGTCGTTAAAAATCCGGCTATAACAAGTGCAACGATAACACTAAGAACAAGCATGACGTAGGTCCCTAGAGCATAAAAAGCGGCACTTAGTATAAAAGTCGTGATCTCATTTGTTAAAATTTGCATTACAAGCGGGTATTTGGATAGATTAAAATAACCAAAATCCCCGCTTTGGCTCATCTGCATAAAATTCTCGCCCAAACTAGAGCCGGCTATAAATAGTCCTACTCCAAGTAGACAAACACTACAAACAAGCGGTAAGATAGAAAGTGTTATAAATTTTTTTGTTAAAAAATCTTTATAGCTAAGCCTAAAATTTTCTAACATTATTTTTTAACTTTGTCGTATTCGCTCTGTAAAGCGGCATAAATTTCATCTATGCTTATAAGCCCGTTAGATAAAATTTCGCTCATAACGACATTATCTTCCTTGCTATTCCAAATTTTACTATACGTTCCCTCTTTGTAGCCGTTGTTTTGGCGGAAGCGATTTAGAATGTTTTTAGCGATATAGCACTCATAAAGAGAATATAAATTTACTCCGCATTTTAAGGCTACCGAGAAGTAAATTTCAAGCATATTGTGGATGTCATATTTAAATCCACTACTTTCGTGTATCAACCTCTCGATCTCGTTTATGATCTCGTAAATATTTTCTTCTTCTACTTTTAGTGGCTCTTTGCAAAAGCGTGCAAATCCGCTTGCGCTGCAGATATTTTGAGCAAGAGTATTTATGTCGCCGATACGATTTGTATGGTAAATTTGCAACATCAAGCTCATAACAAAGTGCCATATATCAACGACTTCTATGCGTAAATTTTGCTCGTTTGTTGGGGCGTTTATACTTTTCCAATGTTTCCAAGCAAAGCTATCTATAAGCTCGGCACATTCCATGTATATACAACGTTTCCAGCTGATTAGCTTGTTTTTATTGGTATATCCGTCTTCCCAGCCTATGCCGTTTGTTTCGTCGTTTAGGCTTTGTTGGAGTTTAAGCATTTCTAAAATTATATCTATCTCTTTCATTGTTCACCTTTTTAATTTTTAGGATTATACAAAAAAAAGCCTTATAACGTCTAAACTTGACGTAAGTCATCTAAAATTTAAAATTTAACAGGTAGAATACACAAAATTTCAAAGGAGAAAAGATGAGAGAAAACAACATTGTTGTTTGCAACGTTTGCGGTTTAAAGAGTGTTGATGACACAAATGCAGTTTTTATCCGTGCACATAAAAACGGCGAAGAGGTTGATATCTGCACTAGCTGTGTTCCAAGTGTGATACATGGTTCTGGTATGGTTGTTAAATCAAACGAAGAAATTAAAGCTGAAATTTAAGCCGGAGTGATCGTTTGAGGATTGTTTCTTAAAAACTCCTCAAATTCCTCCGCGTTCATCGGACGATATATATAATACCCCTGCATCTCGTAGCACTCTAGTTTTAAAAGCTCATCATAAATTTCTTTACTTTCCACACCTTTTGCCGTTACTTTTATGTTCATGTTTTTGGCAAGTTGCATGACTGTTTGTACGATTTGCCTATCGGCTTTGCTGGTTGCAAGGTCTAAGATAAAATCTTTTGCTATTTTTATGCCCTTTATATCGTATCTTTTTATATAAGTCAGAGATGAGTAACCTGTTCCAAAGTCATCTATAAGCACGTCTATACCGGTGTCTTTTAGTATAGTAAAAATTTGATCCACAGTTTTTGTGGAGTTTGTCCAAACGGTTTCGGTTAGTTCAAGTTGTATTGAATTTGGGTCTACGTTGTATTTTTCAAGAACATTCTTAGCGCTAAATGCAAAATCCATCTTGTCTATCTTTGATGGAGCGATGTTTATGCTGATTTTTGGTAGGGTGATGTTTGCTTTTTGCCATCTTGAAATTTGTCTTATCGTTTTTTCAAAAGTTAGACCACAAAGTTTGCTTAAAATTTCTGTGTTTTTAAAGATATCTAAAAAAGCCGACGCTTCTAAAAATCCATGCTCCTTGCTATCCCACCTTAAAAGAGCTTCGGCGTCTATGATCTTTTTGTTTTTTACATCAAATATCGGTTGGTAAAATACCTTAAATTCTTTTTCAAATTCATTAGTTTGTATCAAGGCTTCCATTTGGAGGTTGATATGAACTGTTTTATCGATCTTTTCATCGTATTCTAGTGGGTTAAGACTTGGTTTTTGTTTAGCAAAACACATTGCTCTGTAGGCATTTTTGATGGCTGTTGAGACATCGATCTTCCTGCTAGTGTAGTCTGTGATATAAAAGCCTATCGTGCAGTTTAGTCTAAAATGGTATTTGTCTATAAATATATGCTCTTGCACGCCGTCTTTTATGGTAATTGCTAGCTTTAGGCATTCGCTTTTGCTGTTTTTACCCATTTTGGCAAAGATTATAAACTCATCAGCTCCGATACGAGAGATAAATTCGTTACTATCGCAAATATCAACAAGTCTTCTACCAAAGGCTTTTAGCACCCTGTCACCTATCCCGTGGCCATATGATGTGTTTATGGATCTAAAGTTGTTTATATTTATACAATAAACAACTAATTCATCTTGCTTGCCTATGGATTCGATAGCGGTTTTTAAATTTTTTATTAAAAAATTTCTACTTCCAAGACCCGTGAGATAGTCTCTTTCAGATATGTCTTGAAGTTTTAAATTTGCAAGAATGAATTCATTTGTGCGATCGTGCATGATCTTTTCAAGCTCGGCATGTAGTTTAAGTTCGCGCTGTAAAATTTCATTTGTAGCTATGCTGTTTTTTATGTAGTAGCTAACTAGCGAGTGTGATACGACTACAAAAAGTATAAATACACTTACTAGAGAAGTAAAGTCGCCATATACCATAAGTGGGATAATCGTAATGATCGGCAATATCTTTGAAATGACAGTGGAGCTGTTTTTCCTTGGGACGATGATCTCATTTGATGTTTTTAATTTGAACGAACCTATCATAAACACCAAGGCACAAATGAGATATAAAACATTTGTGCTCTTATATACGCAGCACGGAATGGCGTATATGTATAAATTTATTACGGCAAATAGTAGCGCAGATACTAGTAGATAAAAGCCGCTTACTCTTATCTTGATAAGTCCTGCGTTTATTAGGATGCTAAGCGTGATGATCGCGATAAGGGAGTTTATGATGATGTTTGCAAAAGATGTAAAGTGATCAGCGCTTGTAAATATCAAATTTATGTCGAAATTTCTAATCGCATTAAAGAGCATGGTTGCGATAAATAAAAATATACTTATCGAGTCTAGTGCAAATATAGCCGCCTTTGCCCTCATCTCTTTAAATTTAGTGTATAAAAACATGGATATGGCAAATAGCACAAACAAAGATGGAAATATATACGCGATATTTAAGAAATTATATCTATCATAAGAGGCTAGCAGTATAAAACTATAAAAGAGCCACAAAATATCGGCAGCTACTAAAAATATAGCCGCGAGACAGACGCAAAGCCAGTGATATCTTATCGTTTGAGGAGCTGTTATGTATCTATAGGATGTATGGACTATGATAAAAAAGGCTAAAGTGTAGAATAAAATTTGAAAGTAAACATAGCCTAAAATCGACATCAAGCAAGTAAGCGCAAATAAAACCCCTACGCTGATAATGGCAATTTTTTGAGCCCCATCCAAGGTGGCAAACAAACGCTTGAACAAAGCACTTTTCTCCTGCAAAATAATAGGGATTATACTAATTTAATCCTTGTTTTTAGATATAATCAACAAAAAATTTAGGAGCTTTTAATGATAAAAGATGTTGTTTTGACAAGCAAGGACGTGCTTGATTATCATGCCTTTGTGCTTTTTGGCTCAAGGCGCGCACGTAACCAGCATTTTTTTAACACTCTTGGTGTTTTTGCCGAGGCTATGATAGCAGGCTTTATTGTGGATAAGCTTGCAAATACGCAGTATTACACGATCGCGGGTATTATTTTTGGTGTGATTTGGCTTTTTGCTTATCCTGTGTTTTTAAAACGAAAAAGACTAAATGCGCTTAGAAAGATAAAGGGCGAAGATAGTCAAAAAAGTATGAAATTTGCAGTAAATGATGAATATTTTGCATTTTATGAGAGTGAAATTTCAGATAAAGAGAAATTTGAATTTGATAGAGTTAGTGAAATTTATGAGCTTAAAAATATCTTTGTGATATTTTTGCACGACAAAATTCACATCATAATACCAAAAGACGACGAGAGCGCCGAGCTTATCAAAAAGATAGCCAAAAATACAAAAAAACCTATCGCAAGATATGAAAAACTCGACTATGAAAGTGTGTTTTTAGCGTAAATCTTTTTAAGAAGCTTTTCAAAAGAGTTTGCTTTCATCGGTCTTGATAGCAGATATCCTTGACCTTCGTCACAGCCAAGCTCTTTTAGAATTTCAAGTTGCTCCTTGTTTTCTATACCTTCTGCTATACTCTTTAGTCCCATGCTTTTAGCTAACTCTATAATTGTCTTTACTATCTCTTTGTCCTGGCTGTTTGTGGCTATATTTTGGATCAGCTCTTTTGCTATTTTTAGCTTATGAAATTTAAATTTTTTAACATAACCGATCGATGAGAATCCTGCGCCAAAGTCATCTATAGACAGTGTTATACCGTGATTTTTTAACACAAAAAGGCTATTTTGCACGAGGTTTTCGTTATCTATAAGGCTCATCTCTGTTATCTCCATACCAAGAGAACTACCATCAAGCTTGTTGGCGGTTAAGAGCATCATGATATTTTGTATGAAATTTGTATTATCTATCTGTTTTGGAGAGACGTTTATGTGTAGTTTTAGCTCTTTAAGATCGTATTTGTGACTCCATGTTGCCATTTGTTTGATAGCTTTATTACATACCCATTGACCTATGTCTACTATGAGAGAATTTTGCTCTGCTATGGGAATAAACTGCGAGGAGGGTATAAAGCCCTTTACTGGTGACTTCCAGTATAAAAGTGCTTCCATTCCGGTTAGCTTCTCGCTTTTTAGGTTGTATTGAGGTTGGAAATTTAGGTCCAGCTCTTTATCAAAATCCATAGTAGACATTAGCATATTGATGTAGTTTTGCTCTTGCATCTGAGTCATAAGCTCGTCGCTAAATACCACAAAGTCTTTACCTGAGTCCTTTTTGGCTTCTGCAAGTGCGATGTTAGCGTAAGATAGTAGGTCGCTAGGCTTTATCTCGCTGGTTTCGCTTTGAGCTATGCCGATATTTGCCTTAAGGTGGATCGTATGATCGTTTATCGTGATAGGATCTTGTATAGTGGCTAAAAGTTTATTTATCGTTTCGCGTCTTGCGTTTGCACTGCCAGATCTTGAAACTATAACAAAATCACTTCCACTAAACCTTGATATGAGAGAATTTTTAGAAAATATCTTTTTAAATTTCTCCACCAAAGCTATTAAAACTTCATCGGCTATATAGCGCCCGTAAACATTGTTTATGACTTTAAAGCGTTTTAAGTCAAGACTATAAACATCAGTTGTTTGGTCAATCGGCTTTGTCTTTATAAATTCGCCAAATTTTTCTAAAAAGTGTTCGCGGTTTAGCGCGCCGGTTAGCGGGTCGATGTGGTTAAGCTTTTTTAGCTGTTCGCTTTTGCTGTTTAGCTCCTTTATCCTGTCTTTTATGATACCCTCTAAATTTCGTCTTAAGATATACTCTTTTTTTATTAGGGCTTGGTTATGTTTCACGTTTGAGATGTTATGTGTTAAAACGCCGTAAAAAAGCAGTAAAACCATAACAACGGATATCCATGTGAGGTCTATTCGTCCACTCACTAAGATAGCAACAATGATGAGTGAGACGAGTAGCCCGAGTTTGCTTATTAAGATAACATTTGGGGCTTCCTTGTTTTTACCGAATTTTCTTTTTACGTCGCCGTCTTTTGCATAAAATGAGGCGATAAGCACTATAAAAAATATAATTTCTAGCACGAGTTCGTAGTATGTATTGGCTAAAATTTTACCTTTGACGACAGATATGGAGTAATACATATCATAAATTCCAAACATGATGATGGCAATAAGTGCCATATAAAAGGACTTGTGTCGTTTGATGTGTCTGGTATCTATCGCAAGATAAACGATAAAAGCAACTGTAAAAGTGATGACGTTAAGTACTAGATAAAGAAAGTGAAACGTCTCTTTGACAGAGAAGAAAATTTCGATATTACTTTCAAAAACGACAAACCAAAAAAAGCTCATATACATGATGATCAAAACGCTAATATCGACAAAAGACTGCATCTTTGCGTATTGTTTCATGCTGTATTCAAACATTAACAAAGCTGCGGTAAATACAGATAATATCGGCACAAGATACATTACTTGCACGATATAGGTGGTTTCTATCTCACTGTTTTTAAAACCGATAAAGTCATGATATAGCCAAAAAACATCGCTTATACCCCAAAAGCAAATGGCGATACAAAGCCACTTCCAAAATGTATCAAAGTTGTGCTTTACCCATATTTGATATGTTATCATCGCGCCCATGCTTAAATTTGATATAGACGAAACTATGTTACACAGTATCGTGTTTTTTGTATGTATAGCAAAACTATATAACGCAAAAAGTGCGACACAGTAAAGTATAAAAGCCAATTTAGCACTTGTTATCGGTGAAAACCTATCTGTCATTTTTATCCTAAATTTTTAACTTTTTCTTGCCATTTTTCCCATTCGCCACTTGTATCAAGCTCGTTTCCTATGGCTTCATAACGTGCATAAAAATGCTCTACAAATTTGCGAACTTCACTATCTTTTGGCAAATAAGTAGCGTCGTGTTTAACACAAAATTTAGCTAAAAACTCACCGGCTTCATGTTTATTTGCATAACAAGTCGCAAGTTCTTCGTAGTTTTTAAGACATAAAATTTTAAATCTCTCATAGCCTTGTTCGCTAAAATCAACACTAAGCTTTGTATCTTTAAATTCTAAAACTTTGGCTTTAAACAAAAGATTTAAATGCACTAGCCCTTCGCAGTAATAAGCTCTAACTTCGCCAACGTTTTTCCATGCGATAAGTCCTACTGCGCGTGCGATAAGCTCGTGAAAAACGGACATTTTATATCTCTCATCTTCGTGATAGAAGAAATTTACAAGTCCGCCCGTAGTCGCCTTATACTCTTCGATAAATTTAAAAACACCACCTTTGTTCATGATATTTTCCGTATCAGTATCGATAAATAAAATATGACCAAATTCATGTCCGATGGTTGAAATTTCATATACTTTTTTCCAAATTTCAGGCTTTAAAAATAAAATTTCACGCCCGAAATCCAAAAATTCCTTACTAAAAATTTCACTGCTTAGCTTCATAAACGGCTTTGCTTTTGCGCTTTCGTATACGTGATTAACAAAGGCAAAAATTTTCTTACCGCATTTGGCGCTTACACTTTCGTCATTTGGCACGACTTGTGCACTAAAAAGTCCGTTTAGCTCAGCACCGTAGTAGATCATCGGCACACTAACATAAAGCTGTGTGCGATTAACGTTTGCCTTTACTTGTTCGTGCATGCGTTCGTTTTTAGCACCTATACTTTTGCTTACTTTTGAGTATGTTTGTAGAATTTTTTGTTTAAATTCCTCTTCGTTTACGGCTGTGCTATCAACCAAGCGTATATCCCACTCAAGTGCAACCGCGTGTGTGTAAGCATCTTCGTAGTATTCTAGAGGATGACCCGGTTGAAGAGGTGATTTAACATCCATCCAGGCGATCTCTGCTTCTTGCCAGGCCTTTATCGTTTTATCGTTTTGTTGTTCGCAAAAGGCATCTCTTAGCTTTGAAAAATACCTTATATAAGCTTCATGTTCGTCGCTGTCATCGCTTAAATTTTTTAAGTTTTGTATCAAAATTTCAAACTCATTTTTAACGTTTTTAACCTCGTTTTCAAACACAACCGCATACGGCGCAAAGCTGAAATTTTCGCCATTTTGCACCACTGCGCCGTATGTTCTGTCTGCCTTTTGACCATTTTCATCAAGTTGAAAAAGTCTATTTTTGTCGATAAATTCAGCCGCTTGAGATAAGGAGTTAAAGCGCTTGTCAAATTCCTTGTTTGTTGTGTTTAAAATTTTATCTTCCCAGGTTATCTGCCATGCGTTTAGGGCTAGACCTATGTCGTGCATGCCTTTTGTTAAAGCGATATAAAATTTATCTAAAATTTTTTCGCTTAGAGCCTGAGAGATAAGCTCTTTGTGTCTTTTTTCATAAATTTTACGCACAAAGTTAAACATTGCGATTTTTATTTTAGCTATCTCATCTTCACTTTTTCCTAGCTTTTTTAACTCATTTTCAAGCGGATCTACTTTTAGATCGATTATCCTTCTTGCAACTGCCATACGCTCGGAACCACTACCTTTAAGCGCACAAATTTCAAGCGCTTCATCTATGAGTTTGTTGTTTAAATTTTTATAAATTTCATTTAGTTCAAGTTTTTTTTGAGCTACTATCTCGTTTAGTCTTTTAAAATTATTCATTTATTCTCCGTTTTTATACCTAGGTTATCATGAGTTTTGTATAAGCAAGATCACGCCGTGAGCCTTAAACACCTCATTTTGCCGATAAATTCGTATTTTATCATAAAGGGGTTAAATTTTTATAGTTTTAAAGATTAAATATTGTAAAATTAACGTTTTTTAGGAGGATATGTTTGGGTTCGGTCTTTAGATTGATTAAGATTTTTGCAATATTTTGCATCTTTTGCTTGACGCCTGTTTTGTGCTTATATGTTGATTTTTTCGTATTTAAGCTAGAAAGTATAGGCGAAATTTCTCTTAGCGAGATAACTCAAGAGATGATTTTGCTTATAATATGTGTCATTTATGCGATGTGCATTAAAAATAAAGCGAAATTTCATAGATTAAGTGTTTTAATTTTTGGGTTTTTCACTACCATGCTCATAAGGGAGTTAGACGCATTTTTTGACGAGATAAGGCATGGAAGCTGGATTTACCCCACACTTTTGGTCGCTATTTCTAGTATAGCTTATGCGTTTAAAGATCCAAAGCATTTAAACGATGAGCTTGAGCGTTATTTAAAGACTAGATCTTTTATCGTAGCGCTTTGTGGTTTAACGGTAGTGCTTGTGTTCTCGCGTGTTTTTGGCACAATGTCGTTTTGGATGCATGTCCTAAACGATAAAAATATGGCATCTCTCGTAAAAAATACGGTGCAAGAAGGACTTGAACTTTTTGGCTATATTTTATGCTTGATGTCTGCTGTTTTATATGGAAGGTATGTATTAAAATTTAATAAGGAGCAATATGCAAGATTTAAGTAAATTCGGAGAGCCCCGTATCAAGCTTGTGGCTTTACCAAAAGATACAAACTCGGCAGGAAATATATTTGGCGGTTGGATAATGAGCCAGATAGACTTAGCCGGGGCAACCGCGGCCAGAGAGATATCGCCTGAACGTGTCGTAACGATATCGATGCAAGAGGTGATATTTAAACAGCCTGTTTTTATAGGTGATGTGGTTAGTTGTTATGCTAGGATCATAGAGGTTGGTAATACTTCTATAAAAACAGAGATAGAAGTAACAGCACTTAGGTTAAACGAAAACGGTTTTCGCGAGTGTGTGCGCGTAACAAGCGCTATAGCAACCTATGTAAGCGTAACTAAAGACGGACATAAAAAGCCGATAGATCCCGAGCTTAAAAAGCTTCATGGATTTTAAAAGCACAGTATCGGAAGACAGATGAAGCAAACTCGCCTTGGACTTTTAGACAGCAAGAGTTTGTCTTTTTTGTCTTCGGGCGAGCTTTTGAATTTCGAGCATAAAATCCTATCAAAAGGAAGTATGCTTTATTCTGACGATCTAAAGATAGTGATACTAAGAGAAGGCTTGGCAAAAATTTCATTCTTGGAAGAGGGTGAGGAGTTTATACTCTACCAGGTTCAAAAAAATAATATTACTGTCTTAGATCCAAGTTGTGCTATGGAAATTTTAGAAGATAACAGCGAAGTTTATCTAATAAGTGTTGATAAATTTGAGCCATTGCTTGATAATTCTGAATTTGCAAAAGCCTACTACCAAAATATCTTAAACATAATGCTCTTGCAGCGAAAAGTGATAAAGTCTATACTCTTTGAAAATGCAAAGGGAAGAATAGCGCATTTTTTAATAGAGCTTGCAAAAGAGCAAGACTTAAAACAAAACGGGTATTATTATCTGTTTTTGCCATTTTCTTTAAAGGTTTTATCATCGTTTGTGGGACTAAAAAGACAAAGTGCATCAACAGCGTTTAACGAGCTTGTAAAAGATGATATCATCCGCAAGATAACACCTCATGAGTTTTTGATCATAGACTTTGAAAAGCTTCAAAGTTACGTGATATAGCCAAGACCCGCTTTTACACGAGCCTTGTCTTAAAGGAGGGTTATTATTTATCTTTTTTCATTTCAAATTGATTAGCCATAAAGCCTACAAGCCCGACGAAAAATAGCCCACCCACTATATTTCCAAGCGTAACGGGAATTAAATTTTTAATCAAGAAATTTTCTACATTTAATTCCTTAAGCCCCTCTATACTAACTCCGTGTAGGAAGTGAGAAAGCTCATTTAAGTCCCCGCCAAACTGCGCTAGATAGTGGCTTTTTGCTATCAAGGCTTCCGTGATGATAAACATATTTGCCACGCAGTGTTCCATAGAACAAGCCACAAATGCACCGATCATCCACATAATCGCAAAAAATTTGCCCGATAAGTCGTTTTCACTTGTTGCAGTCCAGATAGACATGCAAACAAAGACGTTGCAAAAGATACCTCTGATAAAGAGCTCGTGAAATGGTGCGGTTATTTTGCCGATACCTGACGGTATGAAGTGTTGGAGTATGTAACCGTCGTATTTTAACGGCAGTCCGGAGTAGTAATACATATAAGCTATAAGAGCGCCGCCTGCAAAGTTAAAGAGCCAAACTATCGTCCAGTAATATATCGTATGTCCAACATTTAGCTTGCCCTCGTATGCACTTACACCCGATAAAACGGAGCTTGTAAAAAGGTGACCTCCGTAAAACACTACCATCATAAGACCGCAGCTAAACGTTATGCCACCGATAAAATTTGATAAGCCTATCGACTGGTTTTCAGCCATTCCGACGGTTGAGTGTGCCCAAAATATATCACCCATAGCAATAGCCGCTCCAGCCATTATCGACATGAAGATAATGGTATAAAGAGGCATATGCGCCTTATGTTCCATTGAGCCTGACACGGCTTTTGCGGTATCTGCAGGACTTAACATCTATTCTCCTTTTTATTTTATGTTCTTTGATATCACGATAAAGTTGTGAACAAGAACCTTTTGTTTTTAACTACAAATTTATAAAACAAAAGTATAAAGACCAAGATTGCTACTTGCAATCAAATTTAACCCAAATCCGCCTCATTTAAATTCACATCAATTTCTAAAATTCGCTCAAAAGCCCTTTGTGCCGAGGCTTTAGCGCTATCACTTAACCCCTCCTTAAAATCAATTACATTTTCAAGAAGCACATTTATGCCTAAAAATATCGTTTTTTCACAGATGTTTCTAAGATAGCTTAGTAACACCGGAGTCGGGAGATTGTGCGTTGAGTAGATGTAGTCTCTCTCATCGCTTAAATCAAAAAATTCAACCCCGCTATCCTTAAAACCACTCATCGCATCGACTACGATGATGATATCCGGAGCAAATTCTCTGATATCTTTAAAGCAATCCTCGGGCACATCCTCTCCGTAAAATACTCTCCAGCTTGGAGAATTTGCCTCTATGATGCGTCCGACTTCGTTGCCCACGTCATCATCTCCGCGTAGTGGATTTCCTATGCATAAAAGTGCTTTTTTCATTAAATTTCCTTTTGCTTACTTCTTAATACGCTAATTAAAACTTGCTTGCAAAGCATAAATTAAAAAGCTAGAAGTCCTTTCTTATGACCAAATAGCCTTCACGTAAATTTGATAAAATTTCTTTTAAGCTACATTCGCAAAGCTGAGGTATTAACTTTGCGGCGTGTTCTCTAAAAATTTCAACTTCAAAATACTTACTTAAATTTCCTATCTTAAATTTAACGTATTCGCCGGAATTTTTTATAATTTCATCAAATTCCTCTTGGCTAAGCTCACCGACTTTCTCGCTAAAGTCTATCGTCCCAACACCGTGTCCAACGCAAGTTGAAAAGAGCTTAATGTCCTTAAGCTCTTTTGGCATCTTTTCGTTTTCGTCCATGTGTCTTTTTGTGAGTTTGTAAATTTGTATCATCTTTTATCCCAAACTTCTTTGTTAAAGTCTATTGTATGGCTTGGATCGGCGCTTGCGTATTTTATATATACGCTATTGTGAAGTCTTGCCATGCACTCTGCATATCTTGGGTCTTCTTCACGGTGGATAGCCTCTATCATAACTTTAGTCGTGACATCTGGGTTTTTTACATCGCTTGAACCTTTGATAGCTTGCATGTATTTAGCAAAGAGTTCGCGACCAAATACATAACTCATAAGCCGTTTTGCTTCAGCGTGCAAATCTCGTTCAAAAAGTATGTCGCCCATTATGGACTTTTCTACTTGCGGTGCTTTTGTCGTGTCGTTTTCATAGCTTTTTTTCTGTAATTTTTGATCAATTATCCCAAGTGCCATGCCAAGCCCATATATCACACCTGCCGGGTGAGGAGGACAGCCCGGGATATATACATCAACCGGTAAAACTTTATCTATACCGCCCCAAACACTATATGCATCGTGAAAAATTCCTCCGCTACTTCCGCATGCGCCAAGAGCTACTACTATCTTAGGATCAGGAGCGGCTTCATAAGCGCGAAGAAGAGGATAATACATCTGTCTTGTTACTGGGCCAGTGCAAATGAGAATGTCGGCGTGGCGAGGATTTGCGACTAGTTTAAAACCAAATCTCTCTGGATCCCACATAGGTGTGATCGCTGCAAAAATTTCTATCTCGCAACCGTTGCAACTTCCGCAGTCTATACGATAAACACTAAAGCTTCTTTGGATATTTTTTAAGTGCTCTAGCTTTGCGGTTAGGTCATTTGCGTTTTTTATATCTTCAGGAACTTGATATAAACTCATCTTATCCCCCTTACTTCACTATCATATCAACGCCAGTGGTTAAATTTTTAACCGCCGTCGCTTTTTTGCATTCGGGACAAATTTGTAAATACTCTTTTGCCTCCTCAAATCTACCGGGCAATAAATTTGCCGTTTCTAGCTTTTGTGCTGCAAAGTCTATAAGTCTTTTTGGCGTAAAAGGCTTGCCGCAACATTTGCAAGTTTGCATCTCAAGTTCGCCTCTTTGTATAAGTGCGCTTTTATCAAATTTAACGGCTAGTTCAAAACTATCGCTAAGTCTAACCGCACCTGTAGGGCAAACCTCGTCGCAACGACCGCAAAATATACATCTAGCGCAGTCAAACTGCCAAATTAGCCTATCTTGCGTATCGTTCATCTTTACCTCGATCGCATTACTCGGACAAGCTATGCCACAAGCCGCACAGCCTATGCAAAGCTCATATGTATAGTGCGGCTGACCGCGGAAATTTGCATGAACTTTATATGGTTCAAATGGATAAGCGTAAGTCGCTTTTCCGTATTTTTCAGTGATGTCAAAAAGCTTCATCATTTTAAATCCTTTTTGCTAACCCCGCCTATTTGGCAGAATTTTTTAAGGTCTTTTTCCGTTAGAATTTTACTTTTTTTACTCCTAACATCAACTAGCGTCACACGTTCGGTGCATGAGTAGCAAGGGTCAAGCGAGCAAACGATAAGTGCCGCATCGGCTATATTGTTGCCCCTAAATTGATATCTTAGGCTTGGCCAGTTGTTATAAGTGGCGGCACGACATCTCCAGCGGTATACTTTTTGTGCGCTTCCTTGCATGATCCAGTGGACATTTTCACCGCGCGGTGCTTCGTCATGACCTAGGGCAAAATTTTCCGGTCGTATCATGGTTTTAGGATCTATCATGATAGGAGTTTGAGGCATTAGCTCAAAGCATTGGCGAATGATACTAATAGACTCTTTTAGCTCTTTATATCGCACCATCTCACGACTAAATACATCGCAACCATGCTCTACGGCTACTTTAAATTCTAATTGCTTGAAGAAGTCGTAAGGATGATCGTATCTGTTATCGCGCTTAAAGCCGCTTGCTCTCATGTTTGGACCAACGGGGCTAAAATCCCTTGCTACTTGACGATCTAAAATTCCAACGCCTTTCCAACGTCCTATCTGACGTTTATCTTCCATGACGGCATCCCAAATTTCATCTATTTGAACTTCGAGATTGTTGATTATTTCGATAGATTTTTTGATCTCGTTGTTTGTCATATCGCGCCTTAAACCGCCCATGATAACGTTGCCGTAAGTCTTTCTACCTCCTGTTACAAGTTGGGCTAGCTCCATGGAGTATTCGCGCACTCTAAATATATGCATGAAAGCGTTATAGTTGCCGGTAACCTCGCATGCTAAGCCGATATTTAAAAGATGGCTGTGAAGACGCTCGATCTCAAGGCAAACTACGCGTATAGCTTGTGCACGAAGAGGAATTTCAAGGTTGATCGCCTTTTCTGCAGCCTCTATGCAAGCTATCGCGTGAGCGTAACCGCAAATTCCACAGACCCTCTCTGCTAAGTATCCCATTTGGTCGTAGTTCATGCGGTTTTCTGCTAGTTTTTCCATACCTCTGTGTTGATAAAACAGGCGGTAGTCGGCGTCGATTATCTCATCTCCGTCGCAGAATAACCTAAAGTGTCCGGGCTCGTCACTTGTTACATGAAGTGGTCCAAGCGGAACATCAACTACGCTATCTCCGCTAGGAAACAGAAATGCAGCATCAGGCTCGTCTTGATGGGCAACTGGATCTGGTCTGTAACGATAGTCCATCGCATCTTTGCGAAGAGGATGAAGTCCGTCCGGCCAGTCGTCGGCTAAAACCAAACGTCTTTTATCAGGAAGTCCCTCTGCTATAAGGCCAAACATGTCAAAGGCTTCTCTTTCATACCAAACACATGCAGGAACATGTGGAGTAACGGACGGAAAAGTCGGATCACTTGCAGGGATAAGCGCCTTAACAGTGATAAAACACTTATCTTGGGCTGCAAAATCATCATCTTCGCTCATCTTGCCGCCTTCCATTGAAATAGCGTAATAAAGTGCGAAGTTACCGTTTATCTCGCGCTCGTCGTTTGGTATCATTGTGCTTAAAAAACCGCCTATGTCATAATAAAGCGTTTTTACGGCAAGAGGCAGGTCATTTCTATCTACCAAGACCGTTACTTGGTCATCTGCTTGACGTGTAACCTCTAGCACTTTTACTTTCGTTCTTAAAATTTCTATAAATTTATCGCCACGCATCCTCAACCCCTCATTAAAATTTTGACACCGTTTTCAACCAAGGTGTAAAAGCTATCTACATGCCATACGCCAAAAACGATGATGAGCACACAAAGTGCAATAAGCGGTAAATTTTCCATTAAGCTCATCTCTTTTGCATGAACAACCACATCTTTTGGCTCGCCAAAACTCGCCATGTTAAAGTGTGAAAAGTCAGCTATAAAAATGATAGCAAGAGCGATAGCAAAAAGTCCTACCGCTATGAATTGACCGCTTGCGATAGCGCCCTTAAAGACTAGAAATTCGCTAACAAATATCGCAAACGCAGGCACGCCTACTAGCGAACAAACCGACGCACCAAAAAGTATCGTCGTGATCGGAGCTATCTTTATCATACCGCCCATTTTGCTCATGTCTTTATGACCATAAATTCTTGCGATATTGCCTGTTGAACAAAATGCTAGCGCCTTAGTGAAGCTGTGAGCTAAGCAGTGAAATATCGCTGCAAATAGACCAAATTCTCCGCCTATACCAAGGGCAAATGCTATAACGCCCATGTGAACTACTGAGTGATAAGCAAACATTCTTTTTACGTCATGCTGTCTAATTAGAAAAATTCCCGCTACAAAAAGCGTGATAGTGCCAGAAACTAGCATAACACTTTGAACAAACTCAAAGCCAACTGCTTCAGCCGTAACTGCATAGTATCTAAATAGCGCAAGCATGGCGCATTTTAAAAGAACACCTGAAAGTAGAGCCGAGATAGGCGCAGGGCCTTGTGCGTGAACATCGGGCAACCAGGTGTGAGTTGGAGCAAGTCCGGCTTTTGTTCCAAAGCCTATTAGTGCAAAGATAAAAATAAGCTTTGCAGCATCGCCGTTTAGGTCTTTGGCGTGATCCATTATGCTTGTCCAAAGCATAGCGTGCTCACCGTTGCCGATATTTGAAAAGGTTGCTGAGTAAAGTAATACCGTAGCATAAAGCGCAAAGGCAAGACCGATAGAGCAAAGCACTATGTATTTGTATCCGCTTTCGGTTGATTTTTGATCTTTGTGTATAGCAACCAAAAACACAGAAGCTAACGTTGTAGCCTCTATAGCCGCCCACATAAACGCAACGTTATTGCAAATAACGCTTAGACTCATTGTAAATACAAATACATGGCTAAGCGCATAGTATTTTTTAAGATCGCATAAATTTATATGACCCTCTTCAAATTCCCATTTCATATAGGTTGTAGAGTATAAATTTACTAAAAATCCAGTAACTGCTATAAGCACCAAAAACACGCAACCTAAACTGTCAAGAAACAAAAAGCTATCATAGCTATATAGTGTTTCTCCACCAAGCACCTTGCATACATTAGCAAGCAAGACTGCTGAGGTTATGGCTGAAATTATCACATGAAGTGTGCTTAAGATCCCGAAATTCTTAGGACTTAAAAATATTATCAATGCACCAAGGAGCGGTAGGATTAGTATTAAAGTTAAACTGTCCATCTTTAACCCCTTAAATTTGAAGCTTTAGAAGTATCAAGGCTGTTGTAGGCTTTGTAAAACCTAACCGCTAAAATACTCATTATAATAACCGCGAAGATCGCGTCCGTTAAGATACCAAGCTCAACTAACTCGTGTGAATTATAAGCCATAAGCGCAAGGCTTAAATGGATACCGTTTTCAAACAAGCAGTAGGCTAAAATTTGTTTGATAAATGAATTTCTAAGCATAAAGCCAAAAATTCCCATCATAAACACTGTTCCAGCCGCTATAAGCAAAATTTCTTCTTTTATAAGAGAGAATTCTAAAAAGATATTATGTATGCTCATGGCAATGGCAAGGCTAAAACCCATCGCTATAATCGGACTTACGAAAAATCCCCCTACAGGCTCGTCTTCACTTATTACATTTAGCTTTTTTATAAGCCAAAACAAAATAGCCGGAACAAAAATAACCTTTGTAAAAAAGGCTACGACTGCCCAAGTGCTAAGTTGTTGTGCGCTAAATTCTGACGCAAGTAGGAAAAATATAGTAACCAAAAGCAGAGTTTGCACGGCATAAATCGCCACCGAAGCTTTTAAATTTCTAAGTCCAAATACCGCTAAAGAGGTTACGATCATGCAAATCGCTAAAAAGTCTATCGTTGCCATCTTAAGCTCCTACTATATAAAGTGTTAGTGCTATAAAAGAAATAGCAAGTGCCGCTAGAGCGTTTTTGCGCATGCTTGAGGTCATTCTAAAACGAGGACCGAAGTTGTCTATAAAGACGGCTGCTACGTAAAACACTCCTGCTTTTAAAACAAAGATGATCAGCGCCAGGATAGGGTTGTTAAAATTCCATGGTTCAAATATCGTTAGAAACAAACCTATCATTGCGAATTGTTTTAATATAAGCGCGGCTTGAACAAGCCCTAAGTCGCTACCGGCGTATTCGCCAAGTAAGCCCTCTTGAAGCTCTTGTTCGGCTTCCGCTAGGTCAAACGGCTTTCTGCCCGTTTCAACATACATACACCATAAAAATGCTATCGAAGCAACGGCAAAGCTTGGAATTTGATATCCGATAGCTCCTGTTTTTACAAGTTCTTGTATGGTTACTAAATTTGAAGTGCCTGCAGCTAGCATGACAACTATAAGACACATTATCATAACAGGCTCGACATAAACGCCAAGCATCTGCTCTCTGCCGCCACCTGTTGCCGCAAACGGGTTACCGCTATCCATAGAGGCTGCACCAAATACAAAACGAAGTAGTGCTTCAAGATATATGATGACAAAAATATCTGAATACGCACCATATCCCATGTTTTGATTATAAGTTATAGGTATGGCGGCAAGTATTGCAGCCGAAGTTGCAAATAAAAAGAACGGAGCCCATCTGAATACCCAGTGAGAGCATTCAGGCACTGTTCTACCGCGTTTGAAAAGTTTTATAATATCGCGATATGTTTGAAATATATCGCTACCTTGTTTTGACTGGAGTTTGGCTCTTAGTTTTCTTGCCATGCCGTCAAATAAAGGAGCGACCAAAACGATAACCACGACTTGAAGTATCATTAAAAGTATAGTTTGCATCTTAGCCCCCTAAACCAAAAAATAACCGATGGCAAGGATAGCGCATAGATAAATTAGTATATAAAGCGCATAAACATTTGTGTATCCACTTTGAACTATACCGATCTTATCGGCTATCTTTTTGCACCACTCGATGATAGGGTTATATATCAGTCCCCACCAAATATCTTGCGGGTGATTGTGATACTCTACCGGTGAAAAATATCCGTGTGAAAAGACTTTTTTATGTCCTTTAAATAACCAATCCATAATCTTTCTAAGATCACCTGTAAAAGGACCGCCTGTCATTTGCATACGTGAGCTATACTTAAAGCCACAAGCCCAAGGGTCTGTCTCTCTAGGGGTTGTTCTGTTTGCTTTCATTATGGCAAGTATTACAAAAGGAAGTATCATGGTTGAGCCAAGCACTATAGCTATAAGCGGAGTTGAAACATAACTTCCCATAGGAGAAACTATAGCTGTTGAGCCCAAACTCGCGTCGTATCCGCTAACGGTTATTGAATTTACAGCTTGCATTATATAATCAACTATAACATTAGCTCCTAAGCCAAAACCAACACAACCTATCATCAAGATAACCATGCCAAGCACCATTCCTGTTGGACTCTCTTTTGCGTTATCCCAAATTTTCTTATCTCTTGGGGTTCCTGCAAATATTACCGCGTAAAGTTTTAGGTGCATACCGACTAATACTCCGGTAAGTGCTAGTGCGACTACGGCTAGAGTAAATGAATACCTTACGATAACTCCATCGCCCATTGCGCCTTGAAGCATACCTTGATAAGTAAGCCACTCTGAAACAAAGCCGTTTACAGGAGGAAGAGCGGCAATACCCATAATACCTATGAACATACCAATGCTAGTCCAAGGCATCTTTTTGGCAAGTCCACCAAGCACGTCCATATCTCTTGTATGTGTAGCATGAAGTACCGATCCCGCGCAAAGAAACAGCAAACCTTTAAATATAGCGTGGTTTACTACGTGATAACAACCGGCTAAAAATCCTATCGCTGCCAAAGTCGGGTTAGAAGCCGCTACACCGTAAATTCCTGTGCCAAGTCCTAGCAAGATGATACCTATGTTTTCTACTGAGTGGTAAGCAAGAAGGGCTTTATAGTCGTGTTGGCAAAGAGCATATAAAACGCCAAATAACGAACTTGCGGCACCAAGGAGCAAGATGGTAAGACCAAAATATGTGCTAAGCGGTAAAAATAGAGTAAATTTAACAAGCGTAAATAAAGCCACTTTTATCATAACTCCGCTCATTAGAGCAGATACGTTTGACGGAGCCGCCGGGTGAGCAAGAGGGAGCCATACGTGAAACGGCCACATACCAGCTTTTGAGCCAAATCCAACCAAAAAAAGTACGAACGTAACAACAGAGGCGGTAAATGGCATACTAAAGTTTACCCACTCGCTAAATTCCGCACTTTTGGCGTAATAAGCGATGATAAGCAAACCGCATGTGATACAAAACGCACCAACTTGCGCTATACCAAGGTATATCATAACCGCTCTTAGCGTGCCTTTGCCGTCATTTACTAGGATCAAAAATGATGATATAAGCGTCATAAGCTCCCATAAAACGATAAAGCAAAAGACGTTGTTTGCGCTGATAACCAAAAGCATAGATAAGATAAATGTGCTAAACAAGCTAGCAAAGACTCCGACATTTGCTTTTTTGATGTATTCTTCCGCGTAGCTCATGCCGTAAACACTGCTTGCAAAACCGATGAAAACAACAACAAAGCTAAAGAAATTTCCAAGCGGAGTTAGCGCAAAATTTGGAGCGTATAAGAAATTTCCGCCTAAGACGAAGCTATCGCTAACGCCCATATTGTTTACAAAATGATACATTGCATAAAAACAACTTAGTGCACTTAGTCCAAAGCCGACCTTGACGGCTAGTTTAGGCGCATAATAAAGACATATGCTAGCAATCGCACTAACAACAAATAACATATAAACAGTTATCATCTCACGCCTCCTGTAAAATTTTTTGCATGAAAGCGTCGGTGATCTGAGAAGTCGCTCTTTTGCCTAGTTTGTGATTGCCGTCTTTTGGGCTTATCATCAAAAGCGCGCTTGTCGGACAGACTTCAACGCAAGCCGGTCCTCCCTCTCTTCCGTAGCACATGTCACATTTTATGGCGATATTTTTCGCACCTGCTTGAGACTCTACCTCAAGATAATACTTAGGCTCAACTGCGTAATTTACCGAAGGCATTAGCTCGGCATTTGAAGTGATAGCACCGTAAGGACACGCGATAGTGCATAGCTTACAGCCTATACATATCTCTTCGTGAAGCTCGATACAGTCATCGTTAAACCTAAGTGCTCCCGTAGGGCAGACATTTGCACAAGGTCCATCGTCGCATTGGCGGCATTGTGTCGGCATGACACCTGCTGCTTGACGAAGAACTGCCAGTCTTGCTTTAGAGAGTTTGCCTCGCTCATAAGCGCTTTTAAAACAGGCTGCCATGCATGTGGCGCAACCTATGCAGCGCTTATAATCGGCGATTACAAATTTATGCTGCTTCATAAATCCTCCTAGCACCGACATCGCTCGTTTCATCGAGTTTTTGTCTGTTTGATTTTAGATTTTTGTTAAAAATCACACCAAAAATAGATGAAATTTCATGCTCTATACTGAAAAATTTTTTTAATTTAAATTTATCAGGATAAAACCTAGTTTTCATCTTATTTAACCCCTTTCTATTAAATTTTCATGTCATTTTATATGAATTTATAGAAAATTACTGTCAGCTATCTGACATATTTTGTATTTTTTATACTAATATTGTTAATTTATATTATTTTAAGATAGTAAAAAATTAATACTTATTTTGGCTTTTTATCGAAGAAAATATTGATAAATTTAAATTTAAGATATATTGGTCATGTGTATTTTTTGTATATATGAGCATAAATTTCAAGTAAATTCTTAAAATAAAAATTTACTTTTTATTAATAAAAATATTTTTAAGTTTAGATATAAAATTTTTAAATTTAAAAGGATTAAAAAGAGCCGACATGGGTCGGCTAAGAGTTATTCGTTAGGAACTAAAGCAAGGACATCGCAAGCTCTTTTGCTTCCTAGCTTGCAGGCTTTTTCAAGTGCGGCAGCTGAGAGGTCAAAGCTATGTTCGGTGCCGTTTCCTTGCAGATATTTTACCGATAGCTCGTAGCATGCTTCGCTACTTCCTTGTTCGCACTGTTTCTTAAACATCTCGTATGATCTAACTACGTCTTTTGAGATACCAAGTCCGCGTCCTAGCATGTCGGCTAAGAAAAAGCAAGATACTCTATCGCCAACGTAGCATTTTGCTTCAAGTGTGTCGGTAACGACTTTGCAGGCGTTTTCGTTGCTTTTTGTGATACAGCTTGTTAGACTTTGTTCGAAATTTTGGTTTGCGAATGCACTAAGTGATAAGAAAACGAGAGTTAGGAGGATTTTTCTCATATATGTCCTTTTTGTTTTATTTTTTTGCGATGATAGCACTTTTTTGTTAATAAAACGAAAAGTAACCGTGGTTAATCATAGCGTAAATTTTGATTTAATATTTAAATTTATCCTAGCTAATCGCAAGCAACAATCAGCCTTAATGCGCTCTTTTAATTAAAAGAACAAGCCTTTTCTTCTGAAATTTTACCGCCAAATTTAAGCTCCATAATCAAAACAAGAGTGTAGAAAATTTTCTCATCGTTTATCTTTGCTATCTCTCTTAGGGTTTGGGACTTGTTTTTGATATTTACTTCGCCGTTTTTTATGGCGTTAAACAGTTTATCCTCATCAAGTTCCATTTTTTTAGCAAGTTCTACGATCGTGTAGTTTTCAAGTGCTTTTATTAGCCTGTCCATGTTGCAAAAAGATGGGTTTTTACTAGCGCTTGCAAGGTCGTAAAATTCGTTTAGAATTTTTATGAGCTTTTTTCTATTGATGATGATATGAGGCAAGATAATAAAACCCAGTGTAAAGCCTAAAAATTTATGAGCCGTAGTCAAAGTATCGCTATACTCGCCAAGGCTAAATTTTACCCCGGAATATAGCAAAAAACAAACGGTAAAAAATATCATGAAAACAAGTGCAAATTTGTAAATTATCTTAAATTTTATCATTGTATTTCTCGCATATAAATTTAAGATATTTTACCAAAATGTGATAAATAAGCCCGCCATTGTAAAAATTTGACGGGCTAGAAGTTGTTATTTGTCTTTTACCTCAAGCGTAAGAGTTGCAAGAAGTATCTCTTCATCGCATTTGTTTTGATCTTTATAGTCTCTCTCGTGAGTTGCTTCAAGTAGCCATTTTCCGGGTCTTAAAGCTACGATCTCGATGATACCTTTTAGATCTGTTGTGCCGGAAAATGCGTGCTTATCTTGTAAAAATCCATCAAAAGTTCCGGTAACTTTGCCGGTTTTTAGCGGCTTGCCCTCTAAAAATACCTGCACTTTAAAAGGCTTATCTACTTTAATATCTCTTGGATCATCAAGCGGGACTATCTCGATAGTTTGACCGATAGGCTTGTGGATAAATTCGTCTTTTTTATCGCCAACGATCACGATTTGTTTGGCATTCATCACGGCAAGCTCGCAAAATGCGCTATTTTTGACGTTGTCTTTAGTGCCGTCCATGTGCCACTTGCCTTCACTGTCTTTTGTCCAAAACGTAGGTTTATAATCCCCAGCTAAAACATAGCTTCCGTTTGCTAGTTTTGAGCCTTGAAATTCGTAATTTGCTCCGTTTTGTTTTAGCTCGCTTTTTTCACCGCCGCTTTTAACTATATAAAGAGGATTAAAGAGTTTTACTCTATTTTCGGGGATGGCTTCAGGTTTTGGAAAGTCGTGTCCATAGCCGATATGAGCATTAAATTTATCCTCATTTGTTCCGCTTACCCAAAAGTCATGCGCCAAAACAGAGCAAAAGAGCCCACCTGATAATAAAATAGATACAGCCTTACTTAACTGCATAAGTTCCTCCTATTTTGAGAATTAAAATCATAATAATATCATATATTGTTTGAATAAAGCTTAAATTTTTGTATTTTTATAACTAATCCATCTTTGTAAATTTTATTTAATATTACTTTCTTATCGGTCAGTTTTTGTCCGCACACTCGGTTATACTTTCACTAAAGATTTGCAAATCACAACAAAATCAACCTAAGGAGTATAAGATGGCTTCAAGTAGTATAGACAGTAGAGTTTTTGGGGTGCTTTTTGCAAGCGAAGAGATGAAAAAAATTTTTAGCGATGAAAATCGTGTGCAAAAATGGCTTGATACAGAGGCTGCGCTTGCTCGTGCACAAGCAAAGCTTGGTATCATTACCGAGCATCAAGCAAAGCAGATAACAAAATTCGCAAAAGCCCAGTTGCTTGACATCGACGCGATAGGTGAAAATTATAAAAGTTCTATCACGATCGTGCCACTTTTGAAAGAATTTAAAAAGGTTTTTGACGATGATAGCGGTGAATTTGCGCATTGGGGTGCGACTAGTCAAGACATAATGGATAACGGTATGGTGCTTCAAATTCGCGAAGCTCACACGCTTTTAACAAAACTTTTAACAAAAACTTATAATGAGTGTTTAAAGATCGCTCAAAAATACAAAAATACCGTTATGGCTGGCCGTACTCACGTTATACACGCACTTCCTATAACATTTGGCTTTAAAGTCGCCATGTGGGCACAAGAGATAAAAAGAAGCTTAGAGCGTCTTGAAGAGATAAAGCCGCGCCTTTTTGTCGGTCAGCTAAGCGGTGCGGTAGGAACTATGGCTTCTCAAGAGGGAAAAGGTTTTGCGATGCAAGAACTAATGTTTGCTGATCTTGGATTAAATGTTCCTGTGATCTCATGGCATCCAAGTCGTGATCATATAGCTGAATTTGTTAGCCTTGAGGCGATCATCGCAGGCACTATCGGACGTATCGCTAGAGAAATTTTAAGCCTGCAGCGCACTGAAATTTGCGAGGTTGAAGAGCCGTTTTTTATGGGTAAAGTAGGAAGCTCTACGATGCCGCATAAGCGCAATCCTCAAGTTTGTGAAAGTGTTATCGCTCTAACTCGCATAGTGCGTACTCAAGCTCCTTTGGCTGTAGAGGTTATGGGGTGTGAAAATGAGCGTGATTGGGGTTGCGAGGCTGTTGAGTGGGATATCGTGCCGCACGCTTCTGTTTGCCTAGCTGCTGCACTTGAAAAACAAAACGATATTTTAGAAAATCTCATCGTCTATCCTGAAAATATGAAACGAAATTTGGACGCTTTAAAAGGTGCGATGTTAAGTGAAGCCGTCATGCTTCATCTTGGGGAAAAGCTAGGGCGCCTAAGTGCTCACGAGATCGTATATGAAGTTTGTATGAAAGCTTTTACTGACGGAAAACCTGTGATAGATGATCTTTTAGAGCGTGATGAGGTGGCAAAATACTTTACAAGAGCCGATCTTGAAAAGATAATGAATCCGGAGCTTTATGTGGGTGAGAGTGCGGCTTTTGTAGATCGTGTGCTAGCTGATAGTAAAAAGTAATAATCGCTCCCTTTTAGAGGCTCTTTGCGAAGTTGTAAAATTTTTGGCTTGATGAATAAATATTTTATTTACACTAAAATTTTACTACACACTAGCAAAGGGCGTCTAAAAATAGTTTGCGGTTTATTTTCACGGTATCTAACTATAAAATACCTTGAAATTTAAAAGGATATAAGATGAACAAATTAACAAAATCTCTCATTGTTATTGCAGTGGGTGTTATAATATGGTTTTGCCCTCATCCTGTCGAAGTAGCGCCAAATGCATGGCATCTTTTTGCTATCGTTGTTGCTACTATCTTAGGACTTATTTTGCAGCCTTTGCCTATCGGAGCTGTAGCATTTATCGGCGTTACGATAGCTATCTTAACAAAAACTCTAAGTGTAAAAGACGCGCTTGCTGGTTTTGGAAATGCAACCATTTGGCTTATATTTTGTGCCTTTATTTTGGCAAGAGGATTTATAAAGACAGGACTTGGCAGACGCATAGCTTATAAGATCATCTCCTTTGTTGGTGATAGCACTCTTAAAATCGGCTATGGCATAGTATTAAGCGACCTTGTCATATCTCCTGCGATGCCAAGTAGTGGAGCAAGAGCGGGCGGTATATTATTTCCTATCGTAAAAGGTTTAAGCAGTGCTTTAGGTTCAGAGCCTGACGGAAGTAGAAAGCGTGCTGGAGCATTTTTTATGCAGACGCTTTGGCAAGGCAATACTATAACAAATGCGATGTTTTTAACTTCAATGGCGGCAAACCCGTTAATAGCAAAATTTGCGGCAGATACATTTCATGTGGAGATTTCTTGGACGCTTTGGGCTTTAGCGTCTTTGCTCCCAGGTCTTGTCTCTATAGCTTTGATACCTTACTTGCTTTATAAAATTTATCCGCCGGAGGTTAAACAATACCCAGAAGGTAAAGCCATAGCAAAGGCAGAGCTTGAAAAAATGGGTGATATGAGCTATGGTGAAAAGGTTGTAGTAGGAGTGTTTGTAGGTGCGTTAGTACTTTGGGCTACCGGTAGCTTAACAGGACTAAACGCTACTACGGTTGCACTGCTTGCTGTTTGTGTGTTTGTCGTTTTTGAGGTGCTTAGTTGGGATGATGTGTTGGCTGAAAAGGGCGGTTGGGATACGCTTGTATGGATGGGCTCTCTTATCACGCTAGCGGGTGGGCTTAGCAAGCTTGGTTTTGTAAAATGGTTTGCAGCTTACGCAGCGGGCGCTGTAGGCGGTATATCTTGGGTTGTTGCACTTGGAATTTTGCTACTTATTTATGTGTATACGCATTACTTTTTTGCAAGCCTTACAGCACATATCACTGCGATGTATGCGACATTTGGTGCGGTTGCGATAGCTGCAAATGCACCTGCTATGCTAGTGGCGCTTTTGCTGGCATTTGCTTCAAATTTGATGATGCCTATCACGCATTACGGCGGTGCACCTGCTCCTATCATCTTTGGTGCGGGATATGTCACGCAAAATGAGTGGTGGAGACTCGGCTTTATCACTACGGCTGCAAATTTATTTATCTGGGCATGCGTTGGCTCTCTTTGGTGGAAAGTGCTTGGACTTTGGTAATTTTGCGAATGTTCTAAATTTAAAATTTGACACTATGGTGAAACTACTTATCTTGTGTCAAATTTTATAAATTTTTAATAACTAAATTTGCTAGAATTTGTAAGTTTGAAGGGTGAAAAATGCAAAATAAAAAGAGCTTTGAACTTTTAAATTTATTAAAAGAACTGGTTAAAACCAGCGAGATAAATGTTAAAAATTACGCCTTAAAAACAGCTCTTAGCGAAAGAACGATAAGGCGATATTTAAGTGATATAAGGGAGTATTTTGGCGAAGACTCAATCATGATAACTTCCCGCGGAAACTACATCGCCGTAGATAAAGACCTGCTTAGCACGGTCTTGCTTCCAAGCCAAAAAGAGAGCGATGAGTTTGAAAAATTAATCGACCTTCTTCATATAATAAACCCCGGCTTTACAAAGGTTTTGCCAAGTGCGTATAAGCGTATCGATGATAAGCTTGGTAAAGAGCTTGCCGACGCATTTTTGATAAAAGGAAGTCCACATGAAAAACCAATAAACATAGAGATATTAAGCCAATTAAAAAAGGCTATAAAATTTAGAAAGTATTGTGATATTTACAGTGAGGGCAGGTGGTTAAAAGAGGTTAAGGTGTTAAAGATAATTTACTGCAAAGGCAACTGGCAGCTAGCTGTTATAAACCCCCAATACCCTCAAAATAACGGTTTTAGCGTGATAAGACTTTGCTTTATAGATAAAGTCAATATCCACTCTCATACCTTTAATATAAGCACCTATACCGAAAACTTCATCAGAAATTTAGAGAGCTTTTGGGATGGGTATAAATGTGAACCGTATCTTTGTGAGGTGGCGGTAAGTGATGAAATTTTAAAATTTTTTAAGGTCAAGAAATTTTTTAAAACTCAAAATATCGCAGAGAGTTTGCAAAACGGCTGGACTAAGATCACCTTTGAAATAACAAGCGATGATATGATCTTAATGCTTGCTCGTAGGTGGTTTCCTGACTTTATCATTATCTCGCCAATTAGTGCAAGAGATAAATTTAGCGAGTTGGCAAAAAGATATCTCTTAAATTTAAATGTCAAATTTTAAATGACTTGGAATATCTTTTGCTTTTTATCCAAAAAAGGATAAAAATGAAAATTCCAACCAACGATGATATAAAAAACATCATGCTTCAAAACCTTTCAAAAAATGCAAATGCTTTAAATTTAAGCGATATGAAAAGTAACGAATACGGCTCTTTTTTGGAAAATTTAGCACAGAACAAAAAAGGAAATTCAACCGTTTATAAAGAGCTTGAAAAAGAGGTCGCCAAAGACGCTAAAATGTTTAAGCAATTTGACTTTATGCGACTTATGAATAGGCTGCAATTTGGTAATTTAAACGATAAAGAGAGGGCTGAAATTTTTGCCAAGATGACAAAGATCGCAAGTGAAATTTAAGAGCTTTTTTGCACAACTTTCACATTAATTTTATGCTTTTTAGGATAAAATCGCTCAAAATTTTAAAAGGTTAAATTTAATGAATAGTTATGATATTATCGTTGTGGGTGGCGGACATGCTGGCATCGAGGCATGTTTGGCGGCTGCCAAAACGGGCCATAAGACACTTTTGATAACAATCCTTGCAGAGCAAATCGGAGCCGCAAGCTGTAACCCTGCTATCGGAGGTCTCGCCAAAGGACACTTAGTAAAAGAGATCGATGCACTCGGCGGTCAGATGGGTTTAACTACCGATGCGGTGGGGATTCAATTTCGTATGCTAAATGAGAGCAAAGGTCCGGCGGTGCGTGGCTCAAGAGCTCAGATAGATATGGACAGATATCGTGTTTATATGCGAAACGTGCTTTTAAATACGCCAAATCTTGACATCACACAAGAGATGGCTACAGAAATTTTAACCAAAGATAATGAAATTTGCGGTGTTAAAACCAACCTTGGCAACACTTATAACTGCAAGAAATTAATCATCACCACTGGCACGTTTTTAAATGGACTAATTCATGTGGGGTTTAACAAGATAGAAGCCGGGCGTGTGGGCGAATTAAGCTCTAAAAATTTAAGTACAAGCCTTAAAAGCTTAGGACTAGCGATGGGGCGTTTAAAGACCGGGACTTGTCCTAGGATAGATGCAAAAAGTATTGATTTTAGCGTTCTTGAAAAGCAAGACGGAGACGGTGCCCCGATAGCTTTTAGCTTTAGAACTAAAAATTTTAATCCCAATCAACTTCCTTGTTATATCGCTTATACTAATGAAACCACTCATGAGATTATCCGCTCAAATTTTGATAAAGCGCCACTGTTTACGGGGCAGATAGAAGGTGTTGGACCTCGTTACTGCCCTAGTATCGAAGATAAGATCAACCGCTTTGCCGATCGCGATCGTCATCATTTGTTTGTCGAGCCACAAACCGCAGACGCCACGGAGTATTATATAAACGGCTTTTCTACAAGTTTACCTTATGATGTACAAGTGGCGATGCTTCACTCTGTCAAAGGTTTTGAAAATGCTAGGATAGTGCGCCATGGGTATGCGATCGAGTATGATTATGTCGAGCCTACCGAGTTAAGGCATAGTTTGGAGACTAAAAAGATAAAAGGACTTTATCTTGCAGGACAGATAAACGGCACGACAGGCTATGAAGAGGCCGGAGCGCAAGGGCTGATGGCTGGTATAAATGCCTCTTTAAGTCTTAAAGGCAAAGAACCGCTTGTCTTGCGCCGTGACGAGGCATATATAGGCGTGATGATAGACGACCTTGTAACAAAGGGAACTAAAGAGCCTTATCGTATGTTTACCTCAAGAGCAGAGTATAGGCTTTTGTTACGCGAAGATAACGCTATACTAAGGCTTGGCGCATATGGTCATGAGCTTGGGTTGCTTGATGATGAAACATTTAACCGCATCGAAAATATCAAACAAAATTTAAAAGACGGCGTGGAACTACTAAATACCAAAGAGATAACTCCTTCAAAAGAGAATTTGGCATTTTTGGCATCTATGAGCGAGGAGATAATCAGCGAAAAAGCAACTTTGCAAAAGATAGTAGCTAGAAAGAGCTTTACTCGTGAGAAGTTGACACTGCTTGATGAGTTCTTTAAAGAGCTTGACGAGATAAGCTTGGAACAAATTTTAGTTCAAAGTAAATATCAACACTATATCGGCGAACAACAAAACCAAATCGAACGCATGAAAGAGATGCTTGGCGTTAAAATCCCTGAAAATTTTAGCTTTAAAGGCATTAGCGGACTTAGTAACGAAGTAGTAGAAAAGCTTGAGAAATTTGCGCCCGCTACGCTTTTTGCGGCAAGTGAAATTTCAGGCATAACTCCCGCTGCTGTTGATATCTTGCATATCTACATAAAGATGTTTAACAAAAAAGACAAGTAGGATTTCCCGCTTGTCTTGCCTCTTAAATTTATTTTTTATTTATATTTTATATTAATTATATTTTATAAACTTATAGCATAAAATTTATAAAAAATTATATCTTATGCTATTAAAAAATTTATTTTTATAAAATTTTTTCAGAAAATTTAATCTTTTAAAACATCACTTCTTCTATAATTTTAGCCTATTTTACGGTATTTTAAAATATGCTATTTTTGCATATCTATTAAAATAAGCTTAAATATTAAAATTAATTTAATATTTTTAGTCGTATAATAGCCGTGCATAAAATTTAAAAGGAGAGTCGATGGAAACGATCGTAAAGACGACCTGTCCGTATTGCGGTACCGGTTGCGGTATTGACCTTGTCGTTAAAAACGGCAGGATAGTTGGTGCAAAACCTACTCAAGATCACCATGTCAATGACGGCGAGCTTTGTTTAAAAGGTATGTTTGGTTGGGAATTTGTAAATTCTCCAAAACGTATAACACGCCCTTTGATGCGTAAACGAAACGGTGTTTTTGACAAGCATGGGGATTTAGAAGAGGTAAGCTTTGATGAGGCTTATGATTTTATCGCGGATAAATTTAAAACAACCGTGGCAAAATACGGAAGCGACTCTATCATGGGATTTAGCTCGGCTAGATCAAACAATGAAGACAACTATGTATTTCAAAAATTTTTTCGTGCACAAGGCAGCAACAACGTAGATCACTGCGCTCGTCTTTGACACGCTCCTACCGTGGCAGGTCTTGCCAATACACTAGGTAACGGAACGATGACAAACGACCTTGTGGAGTTTGCTACATGTACTGATGTATTTTTGTTAATCGGCACAAACACTAGCGAGTGTCACCCTATAATCGCCATGCAGATACAACGAGGACTTGAGCGTGGTGCAAAGATGATCGTTATCGATCCAAAGCGCACCGATATGGCTAAAAAAGCAGACATTTATCTGCAAATTCCTATAGGCTCAAACATAAAAACGCTAAACACAATGATGAATGTCATCTTGAGTGAAAATTTACAAGATGACGAATTTATCGCAAATTATACTCACGGTTTTGAGTATTTAAAAGAGGCGGTTAAAGACTTTACGTCTGAAAAATTTGAACAAGAAACAGGGATTAAAGCAAGTCTTATCATAGAGGCCGCTAGAATGTATGCCAAAGCAGGGACGGCTGCGATTTGCTATACTATGGGCATTACGCAGTTTACCGATGGAACTTCTAATGTCTTTAGTCTTTCAAATTTGGCTTTAATGACCGGAAATTTAGGCAAAAAAGGTGCGGGTGTAAATCCTCTTCGCGGACAAAATAACGTCCAAGGCGCATGTGATATGGGTGCACTTCCTAACGTCATACCTGCAGGCGCTGTAAATAGTCCTTACGCACAAGAGCAAGCACGCAAGGTGTGGCACTTTGAGCTTAATCCAACTCCGGGCGTAAAATTAACCCAAGCACCTGATAAGATGGATAGCGGTGAGATAAAACTGCTTTATGTATTTGGCGAAAATCCCGTGATGAGCGACCCTTGGACGCAACACTTCATCCACTCTATACATCATCTTGACTGCTTTATCGTTCAAGATCTTTTCTTAACAGAAACCGCTCAAAAAGCCGATATCGTGCTACCTGCGGCATGTTGGGGAGAAAAAGACGGAACATTTTTAAACACCTCCCGTAGAGTGCAACGAACGCGTAAGGCAAGCGAGCCTGTAGGCGGGGTAGAGCCTGACTGGAAAGTAGTTTGCAATATCGCTAATCGCATGGGACTTGAGGGCTTTAACTTTGGTAATGCCGAGCAAGTTTGGAACGAATTACGCGAGTTGATGCCAAAATTCTTTGGCGGCATAAGCTACTATAGGCTTGAAAAATTAGGCGGTATATCATGGC
Source organism: Campylobacter sp. RM9328 (assembly GCF_012978615.1). NCBI lineage: Bacteria > Pseudomonadati > Campylobacterota > Epsilonproteobacteria > Campylobacterales > Campylobacteraceae > Campylobacter > Campylobacter sp. RM9328. The sequence continues at coordinate 148,880 of NZ_LIWF01000003.1, forward strand.
CTTGTCCTGATGAAGATCATCCAGGAACTCCTGTGCTTTATACTGATAAAAAGTCCATGCTTCCAGACGGTAAATTCTGTTTTGTGCCCGTGATTTACCTTGATGACAAAACACAACGAGCCGATGCCGAGGCTAAATTTAGGGATAGGCTTAATATCCCAAATGACTATCCTGTAGGATCTGGTGTGCTTAGTGAAGTGCCTACGGAGATTTATCCTTGTTTGTTTACAACCGGTCGTAAGGTATATCACTATCACACAGGCTCAATGACTAGAGAGTGTCCCGCTCTTGAGTATGGTGCAGGAGTTGAAGGTGCGCTTATAGAGGTAAGTCCTGATATAGCAAATGAGAGAGATTTGCAGGAGGGATGTTACGCTTTGGTTGAAAATAAGCGTGGTAAGATCGCAGCAAAACTTCATGTAAATAGCGACCTTAAAGAGGGCACGATATTTACTACTTTTCACTACAGTGAGGCTGACGGCAACGAACTAACAAATGCCGGCGACCCGGATCCACTTTCCGGTATCACACCGCTTAAAATGACGATAGCAAATATCAAAAAATTAAGCGAAGACGAGTTTATAAAATTTAGAGAGCAAAACGAGATGGATATGCACTCTGAAACGCCCTATTTGTCTGCTAGACACTAAAATTTAAGGCGACTTTAGAGGGGTTGCCTTGAAATACTTTTGCTTAATTAGTTGTGATCTTAGAATGGATTGTGCCATATTATTGTTACTGTTACGGCATAACGCTGTCTGAGGAGAGGAGTTGTTTTAAAGAAATGGCAACACTCCTCAGCTTGGTTATCACTCTCTAATATTTTTACAAATAAAAGCATATTTCCTAAAATAAGCATTAGGTGAATTTAATACAAATTTTCTCAATCATATCTTGTATTTTTATTATCATATCGTTATTTATTTCGCAAATCTTAGCTCAAATCATCCCCGATAAATCTGCTTCGCAATCTAATCAGCCGGCAATTTCAAAATCAAGCAATAATGCCTTTATAGTAAATATTGTAACCCCTAATAATAAGGGCATATCATTTAATGAGTATACTAAATTTGATACTCCTAATAGCGGCACGGTTTTAAATAACTCCGTAAATGGAGCTAACACTAGTATAGCAGGCTTTGTAAATGCAAATCCGTCTTTAAACGGCGGTTATGCAAATTTGATAGTAAATCAAGTAAACTCAAGCAATCCTTCTTTGCTAAAAGGAAATTTAGAGATAGCAGGAAAGAGGGCTGACTTGCTTATGGCAAATCCTAGCGGTATAAGTATAAATGGACTAAACATAATAAACGCAAGCTCCTCTTCATTTGCTACGGCCAAGTTGCACATGAACGCAGGCGATCTAAAATCACTAAATTTAACCCCGATCTTAAACGCTTCTAATCCAATGCAAGGCAAGATTGTAATAAAAGATCAAGGCTTAAATGATACGTCAAGCAATTACACTAATATCATAGCAAACACTATAAGCATAGCAAGCTCTATACACTCAAATGAGTTAAATTTGATATCCACAAATGATATGGTAATAAGCGATAAAGATAGGTTGTTTAATAAAATACGGCCAACTTCATCTTCGTCGTCTAGTATGCCAAGTATATCTATAGATAGCTCATCTCTTGGAGGAATGTATGCCAATAAGATAAATATCATAGCTACTAAAGATGGCGTAGGTGTAAATAATGCCGGTATAATCAGCGCAAGTAAGATAAGCATTAATGCAAACGGAGATATTATAAATTTAAACACCATTAAAGCCAAGGACGAGTTGCAACTAAACTCTGCTAAAACCATATCTAATCAAGATAGTGCTTTGATTTCAAGCTCCAATGATATGAGCTTATTTGCAGGCTTTATTAGCAACCTAACAAACTCAAATATCATCGCCGCTAATCATTTAAACATAAAAGCAAACAACCTAAACAACTTCTCGCAAAGCGTCATTAAAACAAGATTTGAGCAATACACCGATGTGCTAAATTTAACTTGTGGTAGTTGTAGAGATAGGACTTTTGCCTTAAGTGTTGATATACAAACCATAAAGATGAGATAATAAACGAATGGGAGCTTGCTAATAAATCATATAACAGCGAGATGTTAAGTAAGGAGCTGTTTGAGAGAGTTGTTTTAAGTGACGCAACCTTATATGCTTTAAATTTACACACAAACAGCTATTTTTATGCAACAAGCTCACGTCCTTTTGTATCTCTTGGGTTAAATGAGGACTTAAACTATATTACCGCTCGCACTACTAGCGCTAGAAGCAACGAGATAACTCGCAATATCTACTATAACATCAAAAAAGAATTTATAACAGATGAGAGCTTACGGAAATTTATACCCAGTAAGATATTTGCCGACGGCGATATAAATTTTAACGTAGAGCATATAACCAACGATAAAAGTCATGTATATGCAAGTAACGATATAAGGCTAAATGCTAGCACTCTTGCAAATGTTGGATATGACCTAGAAAGAGATGTAAGTAGCCATATAACATACAAATGGCAGGAAAAAAGAAAGCGCAGTAAATTCGGCGGTCACTATATGCAAACACTAGGTGGCAATAGCGCGCATAAGAATTTAAACTATAAAGAAGATGGCCTGCCTGTCGTATTTGCTTCAAACAACGGCTTTTATGCTAGCATTATAGATCTTACAAATGGTGACATAAACGATATGGCTAATAAAACATTAATATGCCTTTCTTTAAACCAAACGCCACAGCCCCTATATCTTATAGTCCTTTAAACACCGGCTTTTTATACCGCATAGATAGTAGTAGCTCGCCGGCTTTTGTGCTTGGTAAATTTGATAAACTTTATGCTGATATGAACAACCTTATACTTCAAAACTTTAACAAGTATAGGGGTTATAATTTAAACCAAAGCTCTTTAATAATAGCTAGGCAAGACATTGGCATAGACGCAAATGGTAATATCTATAACAGTGGATCCTTGGCGGGTGATAATGTAAATTTAAGTGCAAATTCCATAACAAACAAAGATGCTTTAATCCTAGCAAGTAACGATATAAATTTAAACTCTAGCAACTCATTAAATATCATATCAAGCGCTCTTAATGCTAAAGATATAAATTTAGATTCAAACTAAGTATTAATAAATCAAAGCGGTAAAACTGAAAAATTTACAACTCATACACAAACAACGCTTGGCGCAAGCTCACACATAAACGCTTTCAATGATATAAATTTAAAAGCAAATAACGCCCTTATAAAAGGCTCTGCCCTAAGTGCAAATGCAGATAATGAGCTTAATATATTAGCCGCAAAAGAGCAGATAAAAGAACAAAGCATATACAAAAAATCAAGCTTTAACCCCCTAGGCATATTAACTTATGTAGGCACGCTTGGCACTTCTGGAGGAGAGATATTAAAATCCAGTCTAAACGAAAAAGGCTTGGATGACGGCACATCAAGGCTATCAAATATCACATCAAAAGATACTATAAATTTAAATACCAAAGACGCTTTAATAACTGTCACCCTAAAAACCCCTAACGATATAAATATAAACGCCAACAAGGTATCTATACTAAAATGCCACAAACACCCACAACTCATACTCCATAAATGAGAGTAAAAACGTAAGCATAGCTCATATACAAGATATACTAAAAGACCTTACTAAAATAGTAGATAATTTAAAAAAGACACTAGCGTAAAGTTAAGACTGGCTAGTACCGAATATAAAAAAGCCACTTCCAACATAAACTCTAGCGAAGTAGTTAGCTCAAATTTAGACTCTAAAAAACATATCTATAAATACAGACAAAGACATAACTATAACAGGCGCAAATTTAAATGCAGATGATGAGATAACCCTAAGCTCTAAAGATGGAAATGTTTATATAAAACACGGCACCAACACCATAGATGCAGACTCTACCTTAAAGCAAGCAAATTTAGCTATATCTTTAACCATGCAAAACGAATATGCACAAATAGTTCCTGCCACTATAGCTTTAATGCAATCCATAAAGCAACTAAATAGCGTAAAAAAGAGTATGATAAATTTAAAAGTGAGCTATCAAGCCAAATGATCTAAAACAAAGACACAAAAATAAAGATGCGGGGATTGACTACTCTGATATAGAAGATCTAATAGACGTCATAGATAATATCAAAGATGAAGAGAGATACTATATAGTAAATATCGCTCTAGCCACAGCTGACGTAGCCTCTAAAACAACGGCTCTTGCATCTCAAGTATCCGTAGCAGGAGCTAGCTGGGCTACATTTGGTTTTAGCGTAGGATTAGCAGCCGACATTAGTGGCAGCAATACTAAAAACACTACCTCTCAAACCACATCTGTATCATCAAACCTAAATGCTAATAACATTAAAATCTCAACCAACAAAGATAAAGATACATCTATAAATATAATAGGCTCAAATTTAAATACAAGCAACAACATAGATATATCTACCAACAACCTAAATATAAATGCTTCACAAGACACCTATATTTATAAAGAAGATAGTAAAACAATAGACGGAAGTATAAAATTTACTATGTATGTGGGCAGCGGAGGAAGTGCTGGTCTAAGCTACTCCACAAACCATAAAGACATAGAAAGTGTAATAAACAACAACTCTTTGCTTTACTCTAAGAGCGATATAAATATAAACACTTCTAATGACACTACCATAAAAGGTGCAAACCTAAGAGCGGATAATGCTTTAAATTTACACACAAAAAACCTAATATTAGAGAGCCTAAGAGATAGATATACATCTAATGAAAAAGGCATGGGTATAGGACGGGTATAGGATTTAGCGGGGATCAAACAACCTAGCAAGCTATGATAATACAAAAACTATCAAATGCTAATGCAAATTTATCTTTAAATAGATCAAACACCATAACCAAACAAACGGTACTATCAAATATAACGGCTAATGAAGTAAATATAAATACAACCAATAACACTCACCTAAAAGGCTCACTAATAGCAGCAGGTGAATATAAAACCATAATAGACGAGAACGGCAATAAACAAACTATCTTTATAGATAATCAAAACCTAAATTTAACTACTAACGCTCTAGCCTATGAGAATTTATCAAACACAAGCTATAAAAAAGAAACAGCTTTAAGCTTAGCAGCCAACTATGCACTAGCAAATTCAAATAGTAGCAATAACAAAGAAAATAACACAAATAATCAAACAAACCAAGAAATAAACAACAAAGATACTAATGCAAACTCTAAGATGTCATCACTACCATACAGTAACAGTAGAAACCTAAGCTATGAGGCAACCAAGACACTAGCTACTATAGGAGAAGGTAACCTAAATATAAAAGATAAAGATGGCTCAGATGATACAACTAGACTAAACAGAGATACAGCCAGTATAAACAAAGAGCTATATGACACATCGGTATCATCTAATATAGATGCTGGTGTGGATATGAGGTTGTTTAGTGAGCAAGGCAGAAATGAGATAGAAAAAGAGTACAAAGAAATGAATAAAAATATGGCCACTTTAGCAAAAACCCTACCCAATGAGAATAGCGATAATAAAGCAGAAGCCATCTTTGGTTATGCTTGGAATTTAATAGGCTTTGCCAGTCTTGGCATTTTACCTACAAACGAAAATAAAGGTGGTATACTGGCGCAAATACCTATATTAACTGGCATTGAGGATAATTCTAGAAAATTACTTCAAGTAGTTAATGATAAATCTGAAAAATTTATATCAAACAAAGATGATTTTATTAAATTTAAAGATAGTGAATACTATAAATCATTGAGCAAAAGTGATAAATCAAAATTTGAAGAAAATTTAAATACTCTTTATATTTCTAAAAAGCCAGTGGAAATTTCAAAAAATACAGCTACATTTCAAAATTTTACAAACGGCATGATGAATAATGCCGGAGAAGCTATAAAAAATGGACTACAACAAACTGGATTTTGGAACATCCGTGAGGATGCGATTGAACTTACCGTTAATTACAATCCATCTTATGGATTTTTAGGTGATTTATTTGAAGCTACTGTTGATAAATTTGGCGGAACAACTGGTATGGCAAAGCAGACTGGTAATTTTTATAGTGATGTGATTGGTGCAAGGGGTGATGCTGGAAGCAACTTTGCTAATCACTCACAAGCAAATGCATTAACTAATAGCGGAATAAAATGGAAGATAGATAATGGAGGGTTTGATGTTAATAATGGAGAACATACAATTGTATCTTTTGGGTCTCCTGTAGGCAGAAGTGAAATGGAAAAAACTATCAATCTTGCAAATAGCAATACAGGCAATAATTAATTTATATACTCTGGTACATATACAAAAAAAGGAGACTTTGTGGGAGAAGGACTTGGTGGAAATAGTGGGAATAATGGCAAGGCAACTCTTGGCGATAGGCTAAATTTTATCAATATTGGCAGGTTATTTACAGATGGTTCGCCACATAGTGAGTATATTTGTCCGATATTATGTAGCAAACGCACCTAGATTTTAATAAAATTAACCGCTAAAATTCCTTTTAAATTTTAAAAATCAAAAGGAATATAAATGCCACAATCTCACATTATTTCAGCCCTTACAGCTAAACACTCACAGCTTCAAGGGCAAATCACACACCAAAAAGAGCTGATAAAAATGCTTACAAACGAGCTTGAAACGATAGGTAAAACGATACTGATATTTGAGCCAAATTTTAAACTAAATGAAATCAAGAGTAAAAGTGTTAGGGCTATCTCATATTTTAAGCGTGGAGAACTAACTAGGGAAATCTTAGAGTGCCTAAAAAATAAGCCTAGCACCATAGATGAAATAAGTGATTATCTATTTGCAAATTCTACCGCTGATAGCCATTTTATAGCCAAATTTAGACAAAATATTCACTGCACATTAAACAAGCTAAAACAAAGAAACATTATTAAGCAAGACCAGCATACTTACGAAATCATCTAATTTGTATGACTATCTAAGCACCAAGCCTTTCATTTACTCTATGATTGCCTTGCCAGTATCCGCAAAACTTATTTGAGATAGGCTTATTTAAGCATTTGCCTAAAATATCTTTAAAAATAGCACCATTATCAAGTCGTCTAGTATCCTCTCTATAACTTATTTCATTTGCATAGTTTGATAAATATAAAACGCTTAGTTTGTGGCATTGTCCGTATTCTAATCGCCTAAATCTAGCGTTGTAGCTCTCTGATTGGTTATTATTCTCACCACCGCTACCCATATATTCTACTGCGTGATTTACTACTTTGTGAGTGTAATATGCTGATAAATCGCTATATTCTACATTTTCATCGGTGTGCATTTCGCTACCACGCAAAATATGCTTACAAACTATGTTATTTATATCAAAGGTATTTTCGCTTTTTAATATAAAAGTCCTACTCTTATTAGCGCCGCTACCTAGCTCATCTCTTTGGCGAAGTGATATAACCACTCTCTTATTAGGCTTAAAAGCCTTACGCCTATCTATTCTATCGTTTATATTATTCTTTGGTCTTATGTAGTTGCCCACATATACTCCGTCAATCTCACAAACACCGCTAAACGGCTCGTCGCTTTGATAGTCTATCAAGCTCTCACGAAGTTTATGAAGCAATACAAATGCACTCTTATACTGAATATCTAAATCACGGCTTAGCTGTAAAGCCGATATACCCTTAACCGCATTTACAAATAACACGATAGCACAAAGTAAGGTTTGAAGTGGCAATTTATGAGAGTGAAACAAAGTTTCACTCGTTACACTAAATCTCTTATGGCACTCATTACATTTATACTCATTTCTTGTAGTGATAAGATAAATTTTACTTGTATTTCCGCAATTCGGACATATAGGATTTCCACCATTGCTATGCCACCTAATATCTGCAAATGCTTTCACAGCTTCACTATCGCTCATCTTTGCTATTTGCATAAGTGATAATTTTCTAGCTCTTGATGATAGTAAGAAGTGTTGTGCCATTTTATATCCTTTTAGTGTATATTTATTATTTTATAATGTTGATATTATACATAAATGTGTATTAAGTAAAGCTAAAATATCTACATATTAATGTAATAAATTTAAAAACTTATGGATTTTTTATATTTAAAAATGTATAATTGCAAAATTATAAAGGAAAAGTATGAAATTAGCACAAATAATTCATAAAATTCATAAACTCATAGAAGCAAAAGAGATAAAAAATATCACTAAAAGAGAGATGGCGGGCAGGCTAGGTATTTCAGAACGAACCTATATAGAGTGGCTTAGAGAAACAAACGAGCCTATCGCTATGAAAGCAGTGCTTGATATGTTATCGCAATTAAAAGATGATGATATATTGCAAGTTATTGAGGCTTGGAAGCAAGAAGTGGTTGGTAAAAAATGAACAACGAAACACTTTGGAACAATATACGAACAAATAGTTGCCAAGCAGAAAAAGAGATAGAAAGCCTAACAAAAAAAAGAACAGGTAGTTATTATACAGATTTATATTTAACAGATGTGATGATGTTTGAACTGGTTTCTAAGTTAGATATGAAGCTTAAAAAGATTTATGATTTTACTTTTTTAGAACCCTGTGTAGGTTCAGGTAATTTTGTTTTTTCGTATATAAAAGCAGTTCGGAATATGATAAGAACACAAGAAGAAGCAAAAAAACTAATCAATAACATATATGTAGTTGATATAAACAAACAGGCATTGGGATTTTATAAAAAATCATTACAGCTTATTGTTTATGATTATTGGGGGATTGCACTAGATGATGCCTATTTTGATTCCCATATAGCTTCAGGATTGGTTTTTGATATGTCAAAAGATAAAATTGAATACATAAATATTGATGATGTTTTTGCAAATAAAAGATTTGACATTATAGCAACAAACCCACCATATAAAAATCTTAAAGCCGAAATAAATCAATATAAGAGAGAAGCTGATTATAATAGTGATAAAGAAAAATATAGAGATATTGCAAAAATTGTCAAAAATAATTTTAAATATTCAAATACTGGTGTTTTAAATTTATATAAAATTTTTATAGAAGAAATATTAGAAAAATACAGCAATAGCAATTCGTTCATATCGCTACTTGTTCCATCTTCGTTGCTTGCCGATAAAAGTTGTGAAAAATTAAGAACAAATATATTGACAAATAATTTTCTTCATTCTATAAAAATAATTCAGGAAAACAATAAATTTGTTAATGCAAAACAAGCATTATGTTCTTTGCTGATTTCTAAAACAAAAAAAACAAAAACCATTGATATAGTTACAGATTTTTGTAATAAGCCAAATGAAAAAATATCGGTTGAAATAAAAAATATTATTAATAAAAATAACGGAAATGCTATTATTGCGATTTCAAAAAATGACTTTTTAACGCTAGATAAATTGCGAAAATTTCCAAGTGTTAAAGATTTGGATTTCATTATCAATTCTAGAGGCGAGCTAGATTTGACTGCCGATAGAAAATATTTTAATGAAATAAAGAATGGCATTCCGTTGGTTAGAGGAAGAGATATTGGGTTGTTTAGTTTAAAAGAAAAAGGCACAATAAACTATGTATCGCAAGATTTTATAAAAAAAACACAAAAAAAAGAATATATAAAATGTGGAAGAATAGCGTGTCAACAAATTGCGAATATACATAAAGATAGAAGAGTTATTTTTGCTTACATTCCAGCAAATTATATATTAGCAAATTCTTGTAATTTTATATATATTACACCAAACAAATACAATATAGATAGCTATTCAATTCTTGGGTTGTTTAATTCAAAAATTATAAATTGGTTATTTAAACTTACAAGCACAAATAATCATATAAATAATTACGAAATAGATAATTTCCCAGTTCCTATCAATTCAAAATTTTTAGAACAAATATCTAAAAAAACAAAAAAATATCTTGAAACAAAAAATGATAAATTACTTGATGAAATAGAAAAGCTATCTATTTTAGCATACGAGCTGTAAAATTTAAGGAAACAAACAATGAAAAAATATGCAATAGATTTTTATAATGATATAAAAAATATAATTCCAGCATTCACAATTGAATGCGCTGAAAGCATACTAGAAAAAGGCTTGGAAACTTATAATTGTTTGGATAACTTAAATGATTATGAATTAAAGATTGCTATGATTATAATAAAAAAATATATCGCATTATATAATGGATATGTATTAAATCATACAACATCTAAATTAAGCGATTTAGATATAGAAATGATAGAAACTGTTCCGCAAGGTGGAAACTGGAAGTATATTAGACAAGAAACCATACAGAAATCAAAAAGACTTCAAAAAATAGCACAAACTGGTGGAAGAACCACATTGTATGGTAGAATTGACTACAATAAACCAAGTTATACAATAACAACCTGCTTTAATAGACCAGGAAATGGAACTTATGTTCATCCTATTCATAATAGAGTAATTTCAGTTAGAGAGGCAGCAAGATTTCAAACTTTTCAAGATAATTATTATTTTTATGGAAATAAAAAAGAAATTCTTAATCAAGTAGGAAATGCAGTTCCTGTTTTTTTAGCTTATCAGATTGGAAAAAAAATAAAAGATAAAATAGGTTGCTATAAATCAGTAGATTTATTTTGTGGGGCAGGCGGAATGACAACAGGATTTAAAAAGGCTGGAATTATATCGCTACTAAGCAACGATATAGATAAAAGTGCTTGCATTACACTAAAAGTTAATAATCCTGAAATAAATGTTTTATGTGGAGATATTACCCAGCAAGCAATAAAAGATAAAATAAGTAGTATTGCATTAGAACAAGGTGCAGATATTGTTTGTGGTGGACCGCCTTGTCAAGGATTTTCTATGGCAGGTTTTAGGGCTGATGATGACCCAAGAAATCAGCTTTTTCGTGATTTTATCGATATTATAAAAAGGGTTAAGCCTAAAATAATAGTTTTTGAAAATGTAGAGGGGCTTTTGAGCTACCAAAAAGGGAAAACATATAAAGAAATTCATCAGCTGTTTTCCGAATTGGGATACAATACTAATGGCAGAGTTATATCTGCAAACGAATTTGGTGTTTCACAAAAAAGAAAAAGAGTTATAATTATATGTGTAAGAGATGATTTAAATATTATGCCGAACGAGCTTTTTCCGCTACCAATTACAACTGAAGCAAAAAAACAAATTACAGCAAAAGACACAATAAAAGATTTAGAAATAATTGAATGCGGTGAAAGTGCAAAATATAAATCAAATAATACCAACACTGTAACTATTGATTTTTTAAGAAATCACTTATCATATGAAGATTATATGGCAAAAATACAAGATTGATTTAAGGTTCTTGATATTTACTAATCAATCTTATTTGTATCATTGCCATAAGTTCATTAAATAATGCAATTACTTGTGTATTTGGAATATTTGCTTCAATATATTGACAAATTTGAGCCAATTTAGCACATTCATCCCTATTTAAATCGCTATTGTTTTTACGATTATCTTTCTTGTTATATTCGTATATGGATTCCAATGCTATTCTTTTGTACCTATCAAACTCATTTTGATTTCTTGCAGTAAAATGTCTAGTTTTTTTAGAAATAACTTTTCCCATATTATTAAAGCTATAAGTCCAGTTAAAATAATTGCGTTTTGGCTCTATATATGCTTGAATTAGAAAATTCTTGCCATTTTTTGGGCATAAAGTCAAAATATAATGCAATATAAACATAAAATTCACCACATTTTGTTTCAACATATCCCTATATACTAATAATGTTTTGTCTGACTTGTTTTTGTAGTTATTCTGTATATAATCCCACAATCTTGCTGAATACCACGATATTGGACTCACGCCTGTTCTATTTTGAATTTTTATTATATTTTCTATATCTATTATTGTTAATCTATCTCTTTTTGATGAATTTTCTCCACTTAACATTGGTTGCAAATATAAGGGGTCGTGTATAAAACCAAGAGAAATTGGTCCTATATGGTCAGCTGATATTCCATTAAAAAAGCTACTTCCCATAAACTGATTTGCTGCGTGAATATTACCATCGCTCCAATATTCATAAGCTCTCCTATCTTTTGTATAAGTTCTTAAATTTTCTTGCGACCTACCTAAATCTTGTGTTTCTCTGCAACATCTATTGTAAGAATGAAAACCATCAAATCTATCTGGAAAATTTGACATAGCACCTGGACTAAGACACTTTTTATTGCCTTTTCTGCAAGCATATTCAAGACTATTAATTATTTCATCTTTTGTTGCTGTTTGTGGATTTAATTTTAAATCACCTTTTTCAATAAAAAAACTAGCCAAATCTATTTTGCTAACACCATTTATCATAAGGTCATCCCATATATAAGAAATATGGTCACATATTGTGTAGTAGCTATTAAATGTGTCGTTCAGTGATTTTAGAAAATTTTTGCTAGGATAATGATAAAACAAAGACATACTATTTCCACAAATTTGACAAACTTTACATTTTGTAGGATGAATCTCTAACATCACATCAGCATATATTCCAGGATAAATTTGACTTATGTCACCAATAAGTTTTAACTCATATGCTTTACCAATACACCATTTTATCCTATCTTTTCCTATTTCCGTATCAGCTGGTGCAAGCCATCTATATTCTCCGTTGTTTTTACTTTTTATTGAAAGACCACTATAATTCGGATGACTTACAATAAAAGACATATACTTAATAAAATATGGATGTGGTAATTTTGTATTTCGTGGCATGCCAATCCTTTTAATGGTTTATTTAATTAGATAGGCGAGAAAATTTGATTTACTTTAGGTTTTGAAATAGCGTTTCAAGAGAAACGCCAAGACCATCGGCAATTTTTTTAATATTTTTCAAAGAAATATTTCTTTTACCGTTTTCTACTGAAGCATAATATGTTCTATCCATATCAATTGACAATGCAAATTTTTCTTGACTTAATCCAGTTTTTTCTCTTAACTGTCTTATTGCTGTGCCAAAATTTTGTAAAATCATTATTAGCTCGCATTTTTCTAAAATTTCGGTAATTGTAATGCTTTTGGTGTTTTTAATGCAACGGATTATAAGTAACAGTTGTAATGTTGTGTTTAGAGTATGATAGAATTTTATTTTTTAAAAGAAATTAAAATCTAGGTGCGTTTGCTACATAATATCGCATAATTGGTGTAGATACTGACAACGATGATATATTTGTTACTGTTGATAATACCATAATCTATAGTGACAATAGTATAATATCCGTGTCCCCTCCAGGTTATAATGGTGTATCTTTTGAGCGCCTGATAACCAATATAAAGTATAAGGATGTTATAGTTTTACGCAGAAAGATACAAGACAAGATAGTAGAAAAAATTAATAGACTTAGTAGTGAGCTATATTTAGATAAAACCAATATTGAAAAATTTAGGATAGATACACAAAACACAAAAGGTAAATTAAATTTAGCTATGCAACATTTGAAGAAGCTTTTGTTAGTTATATAGATGGTATGCAGTGTAGAACTTTTAAAAGTCGCGAATTTATACATAGTGCCTCTACAAAAACTAGAACGATTAAAACTAAGCAATATGAGACATACTGTAGCTTTTACAAAGAAAATGGCGAACCAAAATCTCTTTTGGTGTCATATGAGTATAGCTATATCGTAGGCAACGATGTTTTTGATGATTTTAGGCGTGATATGAATGCTATCTTTTCATCTATAAAAATAAAAATGGATAGAGAAAAGATGAAAAAAAGAGGGACTTTTGTTTGAAAAGCCACATGAGGTGCAGTTTTGGTGAGAACTTTACGATCTAAATTTACTTATAGCACAAGTGTATCATCTGGCGTAGACCACGATAGATAGAAGATTGTTTTGAGGTGCAATATTTACCAAAAGATTATAATGTATAAAGAAATGGTGGTTAGAGGCAACTTGCAGAAGTATATAAAAGCTCGTATTTAACGCTATTTTGTAGGTATATTCAAAGTAAAAATGTCAAAAATATGAATTCAATGTTCCTAAGTTTCACATACTTTAAATAATAGTTATGAAAATTGCGGTTTTCAAACTATTATTTAAATAGTGCCGTATTTTAGGGCTTTTGCGAATGATGAGGTTTGATTTTTAAGTTTCGTAAGCTTAAAGCAGGTAGTTATTAACTTTTTTGTTTAAGCTTTCATATTTTTTTATCGGTTTTCAGCTCTAAACTTAATTAAGGTTAGCACCCTTAAAACCGCCTGAAGTTTCACGCTTTCCACTCGTTAGCTTTGTAAATGCCTAAAAGATAAATTTCATCTCTCACGATTGCGTAAGGGATTACGTAGCCTTTAAAGATTAAATCGCTCCGTGCGCTTGATTACCACTTTTCTACCTCATCGCATAAGCTCTCTAATGGGTATGTTTTAAGCTCACCCCGCTTAATGGCTTCGTAGTCCTCTTGATAGCCCTTTATGCGTTCGGCGTGTTCTATTTCGGCTTTTAGTGTGATTGTCTGCCGTATTGTAACCCTTAAAGGCTTTAAATTTAATTAGCCTTTGCGGTGTTCGTTTTGGCGTTCATTTGTTTAGATTAAACCGCTCTTAGCTTCGTGTGTGTCGCTATTTGCTTAATCCGTGAGCGTTCATTTCTCGGCTAATATAATTATACGCCTCTTTTATTCTCGCCCTTAGTCTTTTGTTATATTCTCTTTGTTTGTTTAGTGAGCTCTGAACTTCGTCTTTTTTGCTGATTACAATCTTACCCTCTAGTTTGTCGATAAAATCTTTTATCTTTTTAAGATTGTTCTTGCTCGCTTGGATTGTGATACGTGGCATTAGCTCCCTCTGCTAAATAGATATGATAGCCAAATAAAATTATCGGCTAAAACATTTTAGGTTCTTTGTAGTATGTGTGGCTTACGGGGGTCGGCAGTGCCCCGCTCAATAAAATTCACTCAAATTTTTTAAATTTTTGCAGACTTTAGTTAAAATTAGCTCCTATGGAGCTAAAAAAATGCAAAGTCTGCAGGTTAGTCAAATACCCTTTAACTTTATTAAAAACGCCCTAAAGGGTTAAATACTGCGCTGATACCGGCTAGGGCAATGTCGCTTCCCTAGTGCGCTTCCCATATCTATTATAAGCCGTTAGGGTCGTCCGTGTGTTCGGACCAGGCTTTTAAGCTAGTGTGTGTAAGCTTATTCAAGGGCATAAATTTAGCTTATATGCCCTTTGATAAATTTACTCCTCCGTCTGCGTATCGTATATGTATTCCATCGCCTCAAGGTCATATCCGTATCGGTGCGAAAAGAAAAATAAAATCTCTCGCTTAAGTTGCGATATGTGAGCGTAATATTTGGCGTTATACTCTATGGCTTTATCCATACCGCCTAAACTCTTTGCGCTTAGGTCTAAATTTAACCTGTCTAATTCCGCGTGGGTGTCTAGCTCCTCGATAAGCTGTCTAGCTCTTGTAAATATCGTTTCAAATGGCTCGTAATTGTCTTTACTTGCGCACTCTCTTATGCGCTTTGCCCTTTGTAGTGCTATGCTTTCGCCCTCTGCTGTTGCCTCCTCTCGCTCTTGTCTTGCCCGTCTTATCTCGGCGCAGGCTTTAAAAAACGCCTCTTGTGAGTTCTTATTCATCTCTTATCCCCTTAAATGATTTTACAAAGCGGACAAAGTCCGCAACGCTTACGCCTCTAATATCGCCCATTAATGAGCGGTAAAATTTAAAAGTTTGATAGCTCATCTCTTAACGCCTCCTAAATATTTTTTCCATCTCTTTGTAATTTGCCGATAATAGCTCGAGCCTAAAGAATAAATCAAAGGCACAATCATAAAATTCTTGTGTCGCTTGCTCTGACTTTGCCCTGTAAGTCCATAGGTGCTTATTAAAAAGTCTGATTTGCCTTTTTAGCTCTTTTCCATCATCAAAATAAGCCATTATTGAATTCTTGCTCGGTATCATCGCCTTTGCCTCTTTACTTGGTTTCATTGCTTGCTCCTCCTTTGTTTTGGTTATGCCACGTATAAACGCCTTTATCCTCCGTAGTGTTTTTGTAGTGAATATTCACACCTATACTTGCTTGTGTCATTGCTTCCATTAGCTCGTCTTTGCTAGTCTGGTCTAAACAATAAAGCCTAATTGCTCTTTGCAAGGCTTCAAATTTAGCTTTTAGTTCTTTGTTCTTTGCCTCTAGTGCGTTAAAGTTGCTCGCTAAGTTCTTAAGCATTGTGAATAAATCAAAAGCGCAGTCCATTACGCTAAAACTCGCCTCTTTGCCCTCTTGCCTCTTGTTTTCATAAGTGGCTAGAAACTTTAAAAACTCTTGCTCCGTGCTTGATAGGTCTTTGCCTATCGCCTGTAAAATGTTGGTTGATTGCATTTGTTGCTCCTTGATATAATTTTTTAATTGTATTTTTATGAAATTATATAATTTTTTCGTTGTGCTGTCAAGCCTTTAAATAATGTTTTAAGTATTTTTATGTAAGATACGATAATAAAAACATTACAAAGGCTTTAAAAAATGGATAGACAAGAATTTAATGAATTATTGAAAAAAGCAAATCTAAGTAAAAAAGAGTTTGCGGAAATTGTGGGCTTACAATATGGTTCTGTGAATAATTGGGGCGGTTCTCAAGATGTTCCACGTTGGGTCAAATCTTGGCTAGAAAATTACGACAAATCCACCCGCTACGAAAAAATCAAAGAAATTACAAAAGAAATTTAATGTATTACGAACCTAGCGGACTTGCTCTTATATTTGCTCTTTTGTTTTTTTGGCATCTTATTAAAAGCACGGATAAAACTCAAAAACTGCACGATGCAGAACTTAACGAGATTAAAGAGAAGTTGAATAGAGGCTACGAAATACGCTTGAATGAACTTAAATACGTTACCGCTAAAGAGCTTAACGAGCTTGGTATAAAATTTATAGTTTAAACACATCTTTTAATCTTGTTTCAAATTCTATTTTTTAATCTCTGATTTTATCTTTACGCTCTTTAAAATTTGCATTCGGCTTTTTACTGGTCCGCTTGTTTTCTCGTTTGTCCTTGAGCTCTAAAATCTCACTCTCATAATAAAAAACATTTTTCCAGTCTTTGATTGTTGAAAGGTTGTGTTTCTTAGAAATTTTACTCATAGCGGCTTTGGTTTTTATGCCTAAAATATCCATAGCTTCATTATTGGTTACTATTTTGCCGTCTAAGTTATTGTTTGTCATTTGTCCTTATTAAATTTCCAAAAATATGGCGTGCAAAAAATGAAATGCACCCGTCCGATAATTTCCTATGGCGGTCATAGAGATTTGACCCGCCCCCGTCTGTTTGTTCTCTATTGCACTTTATTTAACTTTAATCTTATGTAGTTTTGGTATAGTTTCGTATGCTTTTGTCAATTATGAGACATTAAGCCTAATAATGTTTTTAGTATTGTGTTTCGGGCTGATATTGGTTTCTGTTTCTTTGTCGGTAGTGATAAGTATGACGATTAGGCGCATAAGAGAGTTAAAAAATTTAAAGGATAAAAAATGACTTACGGATTAATAATTGCCGTTGTCGGAATGATTGTTTTTATTGGCTCGATAGCTTATTTGTTAAACGGGCTTTCTAAATCTTAACACCCCAGTGGATTTTACGGGGGTGTCTTGGCTTCCATTTTTTTATTGAGGCGGTTTTTCCAGTTTTTTGTGGAAAACTCCAAAAGCTACCAATATTTAATATACCCACCTTTAACCGCTCACATACTTGCCCGCTATTGCATTTTAATTCTTTTTGGTATCTTTTAGTGATTGTAAATATCGCCTAATGTGTATTCTATGCAGTGAATAAAAAAGCAGTTATTATTAATACTACCAAATATTCTACTATCTCCCGCCCGAACTATAAAAATTTGGCTTTGTGCGGTTTGCTCTAAAAAGTTTTTTATTTTTAGCTCTTTAAACTGCCATTTTTTAATATCGCATTTTTCACAGCCACCTATTTGTTGCTGTTTGGGAGTTTGTATAAGTTCGTGCGGTTTTTGCTCTCTGATATGCATTAAGGTTTTGACTAACTTTTGGACTTTTGTTTTATCGTTGATATTATTCGATGAGCTAGCAGGCAATCCGAAATTTAAATCATCTATAATTTTTGTAAAGCTAATATCTAGCTTTTCGGGCTTGCTCTCTCTTAAATTTAAAAATGGCGTTTGCTTGTGTGTGGTCTCTTTTAGTTTCATCTTTCAACTAAAGGACTAAAAAAGCTTTGTAGGCTTTGGTGTGTTATTTCGTTGTTTTTGTCTTTTTCGTATGCACTTAGCCACGGTAGCTCGGTATGCGTTTTATCTCTTAGCCCATAAGCGGAGTATTTATTATAAATTTTTAAAACATTGCCTATTAACTCTATTTGTTGCGGGTGTAGCTCTAGGGCGTTTATCTGTTCTTTTGTTAAAGCCTCGTTTTGCATTTGCTCATCGCCGTAATTCTTTGCCCACTTCCACACTTCGGGGATTACCGGTCCGTGTAGCCACGCTTCCATTTTGTCATTAAAAAGTGGAGCATTAAACATCGCTAAATGGTAGCCTTGCACGTAATAAAGGAGTTTTAAAAGCTTTAAACGGCTTGTATATTCGACAAAATCATCGTCGCTATTTTTTGACATTGCTAAAATTAATTTAGCAGTATTAATCGCGCTAATAGCTTTCATTTTGTGCTCCTTGTTTTTATTGTCGCAGTTTTAAGCGGATGAGGAATTTTAACCATTTAGGTTTAAAATATGCTTTATTGAGTTTTATTCGTATGTAATGAGTTCCAAATTTAGCCCTTTGCGTTTGATTACGGGGTATTGTTGCGATGAGGTTAAATTTGTTGATTATCGCCGAATTGTTTTTAATCGTTTTTAAAGCCCTTAAAAACAATTCATCTCTTTTAAACCCCCTAAAATAAGTTGTTTGTAAGGGGTGTAAATTAATTGTTTTTATGTTTTTAATGTTTTTATACACGGAGTAAAAACAAATAAAATCATACGTGAAAATAAAATAAAAAGTAAATGCCTATAAATAAATAAATAAAATAAATTCTCTCTCTTATCTATTCTTTCTTTTTTATGGGTTTATGTTTTTAGCCATTTTTTCTATTTTTTTAAAAACATAAAAACAATTATTTTTGATATGTTTGCAAGCTCGTTTTTATCGGTATTTGCAAAGGGTCGAATTGTTTTTAACGCTCTTAAAAACATTTAAAAACGATTAAAAACAATTCCCCCGTGTGAGTATATGCGGGCTACTCTTTAAATTCTACTACTTCTACCGCCGTATATTCATTTTTTAAAGGGCGGTAGATGGTAGGCTTTTGCCCTCGCTTGCCCGTGTCTAATATTTCAGCTTTGAAGTCCTTGCCCGTCCTTGTTTTTAGAAACGCCCAAAACGCATTAAGGGCTAATATCTCTACTCCGTCCGCCGTTGCTTTTGCTTTGGTCTGTTTTATTAGTTCGCTTTGGCTTATTCCCTGCGGGCTTTCATTGATAACCGATAAAACGTATTCAAGCGTTAAAGCCTCTTTGTCCGTTATGGCATAATCATAAAAATTAGCCTCCGTTATCGTGTTTGCTAAGGTATCTACAATAAAGGCTTTAGGCTCCGTTTTGTTGCGCCTCTTTTTTGGCTCTAGCGTTACGATTGCCCGCCCCGCCTCTTTGTCCGTTTCCGTGCTACGATTGACGAAAAAATAAAGCTCATTAACCTTTGTTTTAAACGTGGTAGCCCCTTTGTATTGCCCCGTGTTCTCTGCTTTATTGGTCGGTTGTTTTGGCTGATGGTGTAAAAATATGATTGTTGCGCCTCTAGCTCTTAAGCTCTTAAAATCCCTAAATATCTCTTGCAGGTCTTTATCTGCTCCCATATTGCCGTTAAAAAAGTCTTGAAAACTATCAAAGATTAAAAGCGTGTTTTTATAATCAGTCGCTTCGTCTTTGGTTAGCTCGCTTATTAGGGTGTATGGGTCGTAAAGCTCCGTGCCCGTTTCGTCCTCTGCCGTAAGATAATTTAACCGCCCCCGATAAGGTGCGATAAGTTCGTAAATTTTACGCTCTTTTAACGTGCCTATGTCGTTATCGCTATCAAAATAAAATACTTGATTTATAAGTCTTTTATCTAGTAGCCACGCGCAAAAACGCTGAATAAAAAAGCTTTTGCCCTCGCCCCCGTCTGCGTAAATGCCTATAATCGACGGGCTAAGAATAAAGCCCTGATAAATCCACTCTTGGCGAAACGTCTTAATCTGTTCTGCGGTTAATGCTCTTTTTGCAAGTTCTGCCAAATTTAGCCACTTTCTCGCCTTGTTACTTTGTCGCCCGTTCTCGTCGCCCGTCTGATTTTTGGCTGACGCGTGATTTTTTACGTCGGTTGATTGGACTGCTAAATTTTCAGTTGCCCGGGCGTGTTCTTGATTTTCGGGGAGCAGGCTTAAATTTGAGCTTGTTCGCCCGCTTTCGTCTTTACGGGCGTTTGTAGGCTCGTTTTGCTCTTTGCCGTGTGTTTGTATTACCTCATCGCTTTTTGTCGCTTGTAGGGCTTGTTTGATGTCCCGATGAGCCTCAAGCCTTACTAATTCATCGTTTAATATTTGATGAATTCGGTCGTCGTCTTTTTTGCTAGTTAATCTTTCTGAAAAGTTCATATTCTTACCTTTACTCTGTCGATTTCGTTCGCTATTGCGTCTAATAATCTCTCACCCGCCTTGCCTCTTTGCTTTATGGGCTTTAGGTTATCTTTCATTATCTCGCCTGCGTGCGTGTGCGATAGCTCTGTGATTAAATCTCTTAGGTCATAGCCTTTTGGCTTGTCTTTAAATTTAACCTCGTAAAGCTCTTTTGCTACTTGTCCGATAATAGGGTAAAGGCTGTCTGCGCCCCTTTGTTCCGCTTCGTCGTTATCCACAAAGCAATAAACTATCTTGCCTTTAAGGGCTGAAGTTATCCGCTCTGCTTGGTCGCTAAACTCAAATTTAGCCATTTCGCCCGCGTTTTGAAAAGCTACGTAGTCGGATTTTAATAACTCGAATATTCCTATCTCGCCTAAGCCCTCAGCGATAAATACCGCCTCATCATCGCCTTTAAATTTAGTAGCAATAAAGCTATTAATCGAGCCTTGAGCGCGTATCCATTTTTTACCATCTATTATCTTGCCCGCCTCATCTCTTAGCCGTCTAGTGGCTACGGCTTGGACTTGTCCGCTTTCGTCTTTTAGCGTGATAGTTATTGAGCGGTGTTTTGGATTAAAACCTAAGAAATTTGATAACTCTTTGATCTTAGCATCGCACGCGCTTAAAAACTCTCTTGGATAAAGGGCGTAAAGCTCGCTTGTGTCCGTTTCGTTCGGGTATGTCTGATAGGTCTTTAAAAAGCTCTCTTTAAAATACCCTGCTAATTTGTTAAGGTCTGTTTTGATAATATGTTCGGTGTGCGATGAGGTCTGTTCGTCCGTTATGTCCGTTAAATTCGGCGCACTCACCGCCACGCCTTTAAAATGTGATAAATCGCTCATCGTTCGCCCCCGTGTTTTAAATATGCGCTTTTATAATGCGCCCCTAAAAAGTTATTAAGCATTGTTTGCGCTAGCTTTAAATTTCCCGTTAGTAGCTCTTGATTTTCTTTTATCTGCTCTATTTCTTGCGGGCTAAAGCCTTGTTTGTCCGCGTGCCGAATATTGGCGTTAAAAACCTTATCTACTATGTGATATTGAATTTCTAACTCCTCTAAATACTCAATGCTTTTAAAGACAAAATCGCTAAAAACGCTTTGTGGGTCTGCCCCTAGTATCGTTGTCGCTTTGTCTAACGCCTTAACCTCATCAATTTCTACTAAAGGCGTTAAGCCGTATTTCTCTTTCCCCGCCTTGATAGCTTCTATGCTTTCTTTATCCATCGCCTTGTCCTTTCTCTTTAGTCTAAATTTAAAGCGTATTTAACCGCTTGCAGTGCTTGCTCTTTGGAGTAGCCTTTAACCTGCTCTAAAAAGTCGAAAATATCGCCCGCAAAATCCCCGCCGAAGTCTTTAATGCGTCCGTCGGTGTTAATACTTGCGCTTGGCGTCCTCTCGTCTCTTATCTTAAATTTGTAGCTTCTATCTACTGCATAACCGCTAGCGATTATTATGCTAGCTACCGCGTCGCGGTTTAAATAGGGCTTTATCCGCTCATACTCTGACATTTTGCACCTCGCTTACGTATTCATCTATCGCCTCAGCTACTTTGTAGGCGTTTAGAAATTTAAGCGCCTTTTGCCTATTTTTGATAAATCTCATCTTGCATTTTGTGCCGTTATCTCTCGTATGCCATCTGTTGTCGCTTATGCCTAATGCCTCGAGCTCCACGAAGTATTGATTAGAATTGCTTATGTGCGCTACGTCCGAGGCGGTTATCTCGCCTCGCTCGAGCATTAATCTAACTAAGATTTGTTTGTTCGTTTGTGATTGGCTCATATTGCCTTACCTCGCTTTCTTGCCGTTAAAGAATGCGTCGCACTCTAAAGCGTCGAATAACGTAACTCTATCGCCTATTTTTACGGGCTTTAAGTAGCCTTTTTTTACGTAATTCCATATTGTGCCTTGGCTAATGCCGTAAATCTTTGCGACTTCATAGGCTCTTAGCTTTTTTCTTTGGTTTGTAGTTTGTTGCATTGTGTTACCTTTAGTTTTAGTTTATTCAAGCTTGATGAAGTGAATTGTATTATGTATTTTTTGTGAAGCTTAAGGATTTCTTTGTATTAGCTTAAATAGAAAATTTTATTAATTTCAATAGATTTATATTGATTTAAATCTATTTTAAAAATATTTTTTTGGTTTAAGGTGTTTTTTTAAATTGTTGTAAGAATTTTTATAAATTTTAGTATTTTGGTGGGTTTTATGATGGTTTCAGCTTGGATTATCTCTCAAATTT
Source organism: Campylobacter sp. RM9328 (assembly GCF_012978615.1). Lineage (NCBI taxonomy): Bacteria > Pseudomonadati > Campylobacterota > Epsilonproteobacteria > Campylobacterales > Campylobacteraceae > Campylobacter > Campylobacter sp. RM9328. The sequence continues at coordinate 171,778 of NZ_LIWF01000003.1, forward strand.
AGTATAAATCCGCTCCACCACTCAAAAAGCTTTCTAAGCTCATTTAAAAACGTGGCTTTCTCGCTGTATGATAATTCCACTCTGTCGCCGTGTAAGTGGTCGAGTGCTTTATTAATTGCTTCCGTGCTGGTGTTGTGTTGCTCTCTGTAGTTATAAACGGCTGTTTTAAATATGCCTCTAAAGCTATGAGCCGTTATTATTCGCCCCGTGTCTCTGTCGTAAAATCCTAGCTCTTTAATGGTCTTTGTCGGCGTATCTTTGTGTATCGGGTTTTTGTAGCTAGTGTTCATAAAAATATACGGATAGCCTTTAAATTCCCGCTCTTGCTCCCTTAGTATGCTTATAACCTCATCACTTAAAGGCAAGATAAAAGCGCCTAAAGACTTGTTTTTATTCTTTTGTAGCTCTCTTGGTATGGCTAAAAGCCTCTTTTCAAAATCCACGTATTCCCATTTTAAAAGCGTAAGCGGTGCTACCCGTAAAGGAATATGCAAAGCAAATTTTAAAATATTGCGTGTGCTAAGAAAATACGGGTAGTCGTAAATTTTATTTATGAATGCTCTTAAATCCTCTATCTCGGTAAGCTTGCCGTAATGCTCGGCTTGCTTATTGATGATAATCGCCTTTGCTTGGATATTTGAGATTATATTAAAAGGCGTGTAGCCCTTTGTAGTGGCATAGTGAAATATGTTGTTTAAAATCTGGTGTAAAATTTGAGCCGTTTGCGGTGTATCTTTTCCTATGCGCTCTAATATGTCCGCTATCTCGCCGTGATTTATGCTCTTAACGGCTCTATTGCCGATAAGGGGCGTAATATGATTGTTTATGCGGTTTGTTTTGGTTTGTAGCGTCTTAGGTAATACCCTAAGCTTTTCAAGCTCTAGCCACTCATTAAATACCTTGCTAAACGTCTGCTTATATTCGCTTTGCCTTTGCTCCTTTGCTTGCCTTTTATGCTCTTTTGGGCTTATGCCTTGCGATATTAGACTTTTATACTCCGCTCTTAGCTCTCTTGCTCTTGCTAGGGTTATATCAGGGTAAAGTCCAAATCCTGCGCTACACTTTTTACCGCTTATCGGGTCTATGTAGTAAAACACCCATCGCTTGACGCCTTTAGTAGTGATAAGTATCGATAATCCCCCGCCGTCGGTTAATGAGTAGTCTTTTTCTCTCTTAACCGCCTTGCGTATTTGAGTATCTTTTAGAATATCGATTGCCATTTTAGTCTCTAAAATACGATATTTAAAAGCATTTTGGAACATTTGCCGTTTTTAAAATTCGGCATATTTTGGAACATTGGCGATTTTTTACCCTCTAAAAATGCTCTCAATGTTCCTAAAATGTTCCTAAAATCTTTTTATTGTATTATATTTAGTTGTGCCTTATTTCATTATAAATAGCTTATAAGAGCCGTATTTTAGGGCTTTTGATTGATTTGTTTGAAGTGCTTTGCAGGGGATTAAAAGACAAAATGGTGGTTAGAGGCAGAATCGAACTGCCGACACGCAGATTTTCAGTCTGCTGCTCTACCGACTGAGCTATCCAACCACCGGTAGTAAAAAAGAAATCTAATTATAGCTTTTTAAATTTAAAATATGTTTAAACCATGCCAAATTTATATAATTTTTTAATCATTTGTAAAATTTGCTATAAATTCTTTAAATTTATCTCCTCGCTCGGCATAGCTTTTAAACTGATCAATACTCGCGCATGCGGGGCTTAAGAGCCCGACTTCGCCAATTTGCATATTTTTTGAAATTTCATTAACTGCATTTTGTAAAAATTCACATTTATGAACCGTGATATTAAATTTGTTTGCTAAGGAGACCATTTTGTTTGTATTTGAGCCTATGGCGTAAATTTCGGCATTTACGTTACTTAACACTTCAAAAACAGGATTCATATCCACGCCTTTATCATCACCGCCAAGTATTATGTGGATCTTGTGATTTTCATATCGCTTTAAAGCTTGTATCGTAGCGTCAATATTTGTAGCTTTCGTATCGTTTACCCAAAGTCTACCGCTTTTATCATAAAGTTCTTCAAGCTTGTTGTTTTCTATAATAAATTTGTTTAGCAGTTCTACGTCGCAGCGATCTAGTAGAATTTTTTCTACACAAAGAGCTAAAAGGGCGTCTGTTAAAAACGGTGTTTTAAATTTTATATCATCTATATTGATGTTGCAAAATTTAGCTAAGTCAAATTCGTTTTCATAGCTTATAACATGCGCTTTTGTCGGTGTTTTGGCATAAATTTTAGGAGATATGATAACGCCGTTTTCACTCATCATGCCAAAAGGCTTTAGTTTGGATTTTTCATACTCATTAAAATTTCCATGCCAGCTTAAATGATCGGGAGTGACGGGCAAAAGCACGTAAATATCCGGCTTTGCTACGTTTGTGTAGTGTATGGTAAATGAGCTTGTTTCAAGTATCCAAATTTTTGCGTCAAGGCTTAAGTCGGCCAACGGAGTTCCAACGTTTCCACCCATTTGCGAGCCAAATTTCTCAAGCAAGTGTTGCATCATTTTTGTTGTAGTTGTCTTGCCGTTTGTGCCGCTTATCCAGATGTTAAAAGGCATTTTAGAAGCGAAAAAATCATATTCGCTTATTAAATTTCTGGCTTTTTTTATAAGCTCGTTGTTTGGTGCAATACCTGGAGAAGTTATCTCAAGTTCGCTAAAAGATGGATCAAAAGCACTTGCTGGTAGCAGCTTGTTGCCAAATTCATCCTCCATACAGCAGTTAAATTTATCGTCATAAATGTCCCAGTCACCGCTTTTTGCGATAGCTTTTATCGTTCCGCCGTAGCCAAATAAGCTCTTTTTCACTCTTATTCCTTAGTCGATAAATTTATCTTAGCTTGATTGCGATTAGCGCGATGATATTTGCTAAAAGCGCGATGATCCAAAACCTAACGATGATCTTGTTTTCTACCCAGCCTTTTATCTCAAAATGGTGATGGATCGGCGCCATGAGAAAAATTCGCTTTTTAAAAATTTTAAAACTTCCAACTTGCAAAATAACGCTTAGCGTTTCTATAAAAAATACAAAACATATAATGATGAGTAAAAATTCATTCTTGCTCATTACGCCCATCAGCCCTATAAATGCGCCTATACTTAGGCTTCCGCTATCTCCCATAAACACTTGTGCAGGGTAGCAGTTATACCATAAAAACGCAAGTAAAGAGCCGATCAAAGCGGTAGCGATGATGATAACTTCTCCTAAATTTGCGATCTTTGGTAAAAATAAATACGAACTAAAAAGCGCATGTCCGCTAAGGTATGCGAAGATGGCTAGGGTAAGAAGTGAAAATATACTAGGAACGGTTGCTAACCCATCAAGACCGTCGGTTAAATTTACCGCATTTGAAGTGGCTACGATGACTAATGACCAGAAAAATATGGCAAAAAAGCTCAAATTTAACATAGGAAATTTATAAAACGGCACAAAAAGTTCAGCGCCGATATCGCTTGCAAAGTATAGTATCGAAGCGACTACTAGCGCAAGTGCGCTAAGGCAGAGCATTTTTACGCGAGGCTTCATGCCTGCATGGTTTTGAGCGCCTAAAATTTTACCCAAGTCATCATCAAATCCTATCGCGCAAAAACCAACCAAAGTTATCAAGCTTACTATCACATAGATATTTTCTAATCTAGCACAAAGCAGGCTTGCCACAACTGCCGTAAATATAAAAACAAGTCCGCCCATCGTCGGTGTTTTGCCTTTTTTTTGATGGTTTTGCGGAGCAAGCTCATAGATCGGCTGGTTTGCATTTTTTGCTCTAGCCCAACGGATAAATTTAGGCATAAGCCAAATGGTTAGCGTAAATGAGATAAAAAACGACATCCCTGCGCGAACGGTAAGGTATTGGAAGAAATTTAAATTTATAAGCTCGTAGATATAGTAGAACAAATTTTATGCCTTTAATTATAAAAAATGGTAATTTTAGTATAATGTCGTTAAAAAAATTATAAAATTTGGAGGCAGTGTGGCTCAAAAAACAGTACTTGTGATAACCGACGGCATAGGCTACAACCCAAGCGATAAATTTAATGCCTTTAGCAGTGCGAAAAAGCCGACTTTTGATTGGTTGTTTAAAAATAGCGCAAATACTTTAATAAAAACATCCGGACATGCTGTTGGACTTCCGCAAGGGCAAATGGGAAACAGCGAAGTCGGACACATGACTATAGGAAGTGGAAGAATTCTATATCAAAATTTAGTCAAAATAGACCTTGCGATCAAAAACGGTGACTTTACAAGAGATGGAAAGCTACAAAAATTATTTAAAAAATGCAAAAATATCCATGTAATCGGACTTTACAGCGACGGTGGAGTTCACTCCCATCTTGCTCATTTTGACTATTTTTGTGCTCTTGCTAAAGATAACGGTTGTGAAGTTTTCGCGCATATCATTACCGACGGACGTGATGTTTCACCTATGAGCGGGAGTGAGTTTGTTAAAAATATCGAAGATAAATTTACCGTAGCGACTGTCTGTGGAAGATTTTACGCGATGGACAGAGATAAAAGATGGGATCGCGTTAAGCGAGCGTATGATGTGTATATGGGGGCTGGCGAGAAAATTTGCGAGGCAAAACCTAGCCGATATATCGCAAAATGTTATGAAGAAAATATCACGGACGAGTTTATCGAACCTGTTAAATTTAATGGCTTTAAGGGTATCGATAAAGATGATGGAGTAATATTTATAAATTTTAGAAATGATAGGGTTCGCGAGCTTGTAAGTGCTTTTGGCGAGGAGAATTTTGACGGCTTTGAGCGTGAAATTTTAGTTAAAAATTTAGTTACAATGACCCAGTATGATGCAAATTTTAACTTCCCGATCTTAATCCCTAAAGAAAATTTAAAAAATACATTAAGCGAAGTTATCGCCGATGCAGGACTAAGACAGCTTCATACAGCAGAAACTGAAAAATACGCACACGTAACGTTTTTCTTTAACGGAGGAGTTGAGGAACTTGTAAAAAACGAAACCAGGATTTTAGTTCCTAGTCCAAAGGTAAAAACATACGATGAAAAGCCTCAAATGAGCGCTAACGAGGTTTGTGAAGCCGTGTTAAAAGGGATGGATGACGAGCAGGATTTTATCGTTGTAAATTTTGCAAACGGCGATATGGTCGGACATACAGGCGATATCAATGCGGCGATAAAAGCTGTTGAGGCAGTTGATGAGTGTTTGGGTAGGATAATCTCAAAAGCTAAAGAAAAAGACTATGCTTATATCCAAATCAGCGATCACGGCAACTGCGAAGCCATGAGAGATGAAAACGGCGACATGTTGACAAATCACACGACATTTGATGTATTTTGCTTTGTGCTGGCGCATGGGGTTGATGAGCTAAAAGAGGGCATGGGATTAAGCAATATCGCTCCTAGTGTGCTAAAACTAATGGGGTTAAAAATACCGCAAGAGATGGATGAGGCTATATTTTAGCTGTAGCTTTGGTGTTTGTTTTGTCTAAGTTATTTTAAATTTATGAAAAGCTGATAAACTCGGAATTTGATATAAGAATAAATCATAAAAAAGGATAAAAATGAAATTTTCAGGTAAAAATGTATTAATAACCGGCGCAAGCCGCGGTATAGGCGCTCAAATAGCTAAAGTGCTAGCCGGCATGGGTCTAAAAGTTTGGATAAATTATCGTTCAAAACCGGAAATAGCAGACGCGCTTAAAGATGAGATAATAGCTAGCGGAGGCGATGCTGCAGTTATTAAATTTGACGTTACTGACGAAGATGAATTTATAAAAGGTATAAATTTGATAGTTGATAGTGACGGCGAGCTAAGCTATCTTGTAAATAATGCAGGCATTACAAACGACAAACTTGCATTAAGAATGAAAACAGAGGATTTTACAAGCGTAATAGACGCAAATTTAACCTCATCTTTTATAGGCTCAAGAGAGGCCTTAAAAGTGATGAGCAAAAAACGCTTCGGTGCAGTAGTAAATATCGCTTCAATAGTTGGTGAAATGGGTAATGCAGGGCAGGTAAACTACTCTGCTAGTAAGGGCGGAATGATAGCCATGACAAAGAGTTTCGCAAAAGAGGGTGCGAGCCGTAATGTTCGCTTTAATGCCATAACTCCTGGATTTATCGAGACTGAAATGACAGCTGTTTTAAGCGATGAAGTAAAAGAAAATTACATACAAAATATACCTTTGAAGAAATTAGGAAGTGCCGAAGATGTTGCAAACGGCGTGGCGTTTTTACTAAGTGACTACGCAAGTTACACAACCGGAGAAGTCTTAAAAATAAACGGCGGACTTTACATGTAGGCTAATTTAAGCTTAAATATATTAAAATATCGGACATTTTTTATAAGGAGAATTAAAATGGCAGTTTTTGATCAAGTAAAAGAAGTAGTTGTAGAGCAACTTAGCGTAGATCCTGAGGCAGTAAAATTAGAGTCTAAAATTATCGAAGATCTAGGCGCAGATTCACTTGATGTTGTTGAGTTAGTTATGGCTCTTGAAGAGAAATTTGAAGTAGAAATTCCTGATACTGAGGCTGAGAAGCTTATTAGTATTTCTGACGTTGTAAATTACATAGAAAAACTTGGAAAGTAATTAACCTCGCCAAAAAAGTTTTTGTATAAGGAGATGTATTGAAACGAGTCGTAGTAACAGGTATTGGCATGATCAACTCGCTTGGTCTTGATAAAGAAAGTTCTTTTAAAGCTATTTGCGAAGGCAAAACCGGCGTAAAACGCATTACGTCGTTTGATGTGAGTGATTTTCCGGTTCAGATCGCTGCTGAAATAACCGACTTTGATCCTCTTACTGTTCTTGACGGCAAAGAGGTAAAAAAAGCCGACCGTTTCATACAGCTTGGTATAAAAGCTTCAAATGAAGCCATGGCAGACGCAAATTTGGGCGATTTTGATGCGTCAAAATTTGGTGTTAGCTCAGCTGCCGGCATAGGCGGTTTGCCAAATATAGAAAAAAACTCAGTTACTCTTGCCGAAAAAGGCGTTAAGAGAATTTCACCGTTTTTCATCCCATCAGCTCTTGTAAATATGCTTGGTGGCATGGTTTCTATTAACCACGGCTTACAGGGACCTAACCTGTCAAGCGTAACAGCTTGCGCTGCCGGAACACACGCTATATCTCAAGCTGCAAAGTGCATACTTGTAGGACAAACAAAGGGTATGCTTGTTGTTGGTGCCGAAGCGACTATTTGCGGTGTTGGAGTTGGTGGATTTGCGGCGATGAAAGCTCTATCTACAAGAAATGACGATCCGGCTAAAGCCTCACGTCCGTTTGACGCAGATCGCGACGGTTTTATTATGGGTGAGGGTGCCGGTGCACTTGTGCTTGAAGAGTATGAAAGTGCTAAGGCAAGGGGAGCCAGAATTTATGCTGAACTTGTAGGATTTGGTGAGAGTGGCGATGCTCATCATATCACATCACCTTCTCTTGAAGGTCCATTAAGTGCAATGAAACAAGCTCTTAGCATGGCTGGAGATGATATTAGGGTTGATTATATTAATGCACACGGAACATCAACTCCGGTAAATGATAAAAACGAAACAGCTGCGCTAAAACAAGCTTTTGGGGCAAATGTTCCGCCCGTTAGCTCAACAAAGGGTCAGATAGGACACTGTTTAGGTGCTGCAGGAGCCATTGAGGCTGTAATTTCAATAATGGCAATGCGTGATGGCATAATGCCTCCGACTATTAACTACACAACACCTGATGCGGATTGTGATCTTGATTATGTTCCAAATGTTGCCAGAAAAGCCGACATTAATGTTGCGATGAGCAACTCGTTTGGTTTTGGCGGGACAAACGGTGTTGTAATATTTAAAAAGTTGTAATTATGTCAAACTATTTGGATTTTGAAAAAAGCATTAAGCAAATTGACGATGATATAGCAAGCGCTAGAATAAAGGGCGATGAGCACGCAGTCGAAATTCTAAATAAAAATTTGGAAAAAGAAATTTCAAAAGTTTATAAAAATTTAAACGAATATCAACGTTTGCAACTAGCTAGACATCCTGATCGCCCTTATTCTATTGATTATATTAGATTTATGCTTGTTGATGCTTATGAAATTCATGGTGATAGAGCTTATCGCGATGATCCTGCAATAGTTTGTTATATTGGATATATAGGTGGCAAAAAAGTAGTAGTTATCGGCGAACAAAAAGGACGCGGAACTAAAAATAAGCTTAGACGCAATTTTGGTATGCCACATCCAGAGGGATACCGCAAGGCTCTAAGGGTAGCCAAAATGGCTGAAAAATTTAACCTTCCTATACTATTTCTCATAGACACACCGGGTGCATATCCTGGTGTAGGGGCTGAGGAGCGCGGTCAAAGTGAGGCTATCGCAAGAAATCTTTATGAGTTTGCAAATTTAAAAACCCCAACTATAGCAGTCGTTATAGGCGAGGGCGGAAGCGGCGGTGCTTTAGCTATCGGAGTAGCGGATAAACTTGCCATGATGAAAAACTCCGTCTTTTCTGTTATATCGCCGGAGGGTTGTGCTGCGATACTTTGGAATGATCCAAGTAAGCAAGAGCATGCCACAAAAGCGATGAGAATTACAGCCGACGATCTTAAAAATTTAAAACTCATAGATGACGTGATAGACGAGCCGATAAATGGTGCTCACAGAGATAAAGACACCGTTGCAAAAGCTCTTGCTGATTATTTTATTACACAAATTAGCGAGCTTGAAAAACTAAGCGTTGATGAGTTAATACAAAGACGAATGGATAAAATTTTATCCGTTGGAGCATATGAAGAGTAAATTTATACTTCTGTATAAATTTCTCTTATATCTCATAAAATAACATCCTTTTTCTTTCTTATATATATCTTATACATAAATTGCTATAATTATCCAATTTCTTAAAAGAGGATAAATGTTTAACGGATTGATTCGGGAGATAGCCGAAGTTATTAGCTATCAAGATAATAAACTTACATTAAAGGCAAAACATGTCCCAAATTTGGGCGATAGTATAGCCGTTAATGGTGCTTGTCTTAGCGTTGTGGATATTTTTAGCGGTGGTTTTAGCGTAGAGCTTAGCGCTGAAACACGATCGCATATAGCTGTTGAAAATTTAAAAGGAGAGGTTCATATAGAGCCAGCCATGAGACTAAGCGACAGAGTGGATGGGCACTTGGTTCAAGGACATATCGACGCGATAGGCACGATAGATAAAATCACCAAACACGAAAATGGCGTTGATTTTTATATAAATTTACCAAATAGTATGATGCCTCTTATGGCAAACAAGGGTAGTATTTGTATAGAAGGAGTAAGCCTGACGATAAACGAAACGCTAAAAAACGGCGTTCGTCTTACAGTGATCCCTATTACTTTTCAAGATAGTTTATTTGGTAAATTTAAAGTTGGCAGACGCGTAAATATCGAAAGCGATTTGCTGGCAAGATATATCGCTCATCAGTTAAATTTCAAATCCAAACCAAGCTGGGATGAGATAGATCACATTGCTAGCTTGTATTAGTTAAGACCGAGTAAGTAAATTTGAAAGGACGTCAATGAAATTTGAAATAGATGACGATCGTTTTTTGCTCGGTTTTACTTCCAAAAAATTCGGACTTAGCAAGGGTGCGTATACCGGGTTAAATTTAGCCTTACATGTTGGAGATGATAAAGAATGCGTGCTTAAAAATCGTGGAATTTTGGCCAATTTTCTTGGTGTCAAGCTGGGTGATTTGATCTTTATGGAGCAAATTCACTCAGACAAAGTTGAAATTTTAACCTCAAAAGATCAAAAGCTAACCCCCTGTGATGCAGTTATAACAACTCTAAAAAATACCGCACTTTGCGTAATGACGGCCGATTGTTCTCCTATTTTGATCATAGACCCTGTTTGTGAAGTGATTTGTGTTATACATGCAGGGCGCGCCGGGGTGATGAAAAAAATTTGCACCAAAGCTATAAATTTAATGAAAAATAATTTTGGTTGCGAAGCTATAAATTTGGAAGTTTTTGTCGGAGCAAATATAAAAGGCAGCTGCTACGAGGTAAAAGGCATTGATCTTGGTGAGTTTGGTCGTTATAAATTTAATGATAAATTTGATATGAACATGGCGCTGCATGACGAGATATCAAGCCTTGGTGTAACTAAGATCAAATTTGAGCCAAGCTGCACGCACTGTGACGAGATGTATTTTTCATATCGCAGAGAGGGCGTAACGGGACGTTTTGCCGGATTTGTTATGATGAGGGGATAAAATGGGATATGAAAGTTTTGTTATAAAAGATCCAAGAGTTGCTAAGATAATCGAAAATGCAAAGAAATTTGACATAGAAGCACTTGAAAACGAAGCTATGCTTAAGACTTTGCTTGCTTCTCAAAAATTTACTCTTAGTCAAAACGAGCGTGATAGCATAGAAGAAATTTTCGTAAAATTAATGAAAATAGAAGAGGAAATTCAGTTAAGTAAATAGCAGGGATTGTAAATAAAATACAGACGCTTCGCATTATATTCTATGTGCACCAAATTAGGTGATGAAACTTTATAATTATTTTTAAGATAAAGTTGTAAAATAATAAGCAACAATGTAAAATACTGGATTTATGAGATCGTTGATAAAAAATTTATTGCATATTTTAAAGAGAATAGGCTTTTTATGTTAAATGAAATCAAAAATAACAGTGTTTATTGTAAAAACTTTTTCAAATAAAGGCATAGTCTATTATGCAAAACCGTATTTTTAGAAAAA